>NZ_JAWNCA010000001.1:0-344598 GCF_034106185.1 Enterobacter sp. 296B2
ATCTAGTATATATTACCTTCTTCAGAAAATTTTCTTCTATGATTTAAGTGATGGCGTAGTTAAAGACTCATCGTATCTAACTAATTATTTCGAGCTATTTGATTTAAGAAATAAAGAATTTGATGTTTATTTTAAGTGTTCAAATGCAACTGGTGATTTAGAAGGGGGGTTTGATATATTTTCAATTTCATATGTAACGGAGCCTCAACCAAAGTATGGACTTAAAGTAGAACGTAAGTTTTTCAAAAGTGAAGATGTGAAATATATTCTTTGTAGTAAGGTCCGAGCTTTAGATTATATGCATGCTGTTTTTCTTGCGAGAGCGAAATTAAGTAAAATATCAAATATATTTTCTTTTATGCACCATAAATCAAAATTTTGGTACTCGAATGATTGTTTAATTTATAATAAGAATAAAGAACATGTTAAATTGCTTAGTCTGCCAGCAAACATTATGTCCAAAACGGCTGATGTCGGTATTGATTATGCTAAAAAAAACCTTGGTGTTTTTTTGCGAGGATTTAGAATGAGTAACCACTCTTTTGAGCGATTTAACCAAAGCATTGAGCTCCATGCTTTGGCGTTAAAAACTGAGAGCTTAAGTGCTCAGTTGCTCAATTTATGGATATGTATTGAATCTCTCTTGGTTACTGGGAAAGGAAGCCATGTTGGTGAAGTTGAGAATTATCTCACTCATATAATATGTAACGATTATTTCGCATCAAAACTTGAAGATCTTGATTCCTATCTTCTTAATTGGAACAAGGATTTTTATGAGTCTCTGCTAGAGAGGGTTGACAAAACTGACAACGCTCATAACGTTAAATTAGCACAGTTATTATGCTTCAAAGAACATGAACCCCTTTTAAAGGAAATTGGGCAAGAGTTATCATTGGGCTCACCTTCGCCACTTTTGCTGAATAAGCTTTGGGAAGCGAGTAAATTGTTAAGGAGTGTTGGTCACATTAAAGAAATTCGTAAAAAAATAAAAGAAAAGATCAGGTTTGATATTAAACGAATCTATTTAATACGTAATGAAATTGTTCACCAAGGTGAGGTTAAAGCGCGTGATAATTTGGTGGAAATTGCACATTATTACCTTGATAGCATTTTAAACACTATTGTGGTGAAATCTTTTGAGAGAAGAAGGGAAATTAAGGATTTTTTGTATGAGCAAAAAATGATCAGTGAAGAATATGATCGTATCCTTGCAGGATTGAAAGATGATGAAGTAATTGATAAAGCTAATTACAAAAGAATTATATTTAGTCCGGATTATAACTTATATTTTAATTAACCCCGCGATGGGGGCTTGAAGTATTTTTATGGCTTTAAGGTTTATTATGATACATTAAACAAAACGCCTTAAAGCCTAGCTTGTACTCTGATAGAATTAAATGGTTTTACTTAAAGCATCCGTCGTAGTCAACGAGATTCTGAGTTCTCGCTTTCAATTTTTCTTGAGTTAATTTATGCATTTTTATACATGTCTAGTGGGTGCGGCGATAATGTTTGTTCGATTGCATTTTTAGTTGCAAATAGTTTGTGTCATTTTTATAACCTTGCAGTATCATTTTATCTTATTATTATTGATCATGATTGAGAAGCAAGAGTGCTCTGGTTTATGTCCTGACCGTCATTATATTTTTGCTTATTATCCCTGAGATCATTCTGCGTGTATGCACGTCCGAGCAACTTGGTCATATCAGCGACTTCACCAGTTTAGGTGGCTTGTTAAATCCACTATTGTCCTTGCTCATCTTCCTCGCTCTGGTGTCGATCATACTGGCCGCCATCGCTATCGCATTCGTTAAGCGAATTATTCGCAAAAAATGATGGTCTGAAGGTGACTCATAGCGAGTGCCAGCCCTAACCGCTATGAGTCCAGTTTCCGCAGCACAAAAAATTTTATATTCACCCCAGCAATATTTCCCTTCCTCATCCGTCTACCTCATCACAAGCCATAATCAGTTACGATAAACGAGGTAAACACCATGAGAGATTTTGAACTGCACGGCAGGGGTCACGGGCGCGGATTCGGTCGCCACCGTATGGGCAAGGGTTTAATCATCGGCGCGGTAATTTTCATCGTGCTCGGCCTGCTGGTGATGTCCCTGTGGAACGCCTTGCTCCCGGCGATCCTCGGCGTGAAGGCCATCGGATTCTGGCAGGCGCTGGGGATTCTGGTGCTGAGCCGCATTCTGTTTGGCGGGTTAGGTTTCCGCCCCGGGATGTTTGGCGCGCACCGCCGGATGCACGAGCGCTGGATGAACATGACGCCCGAGCAGCGTGAGGCGTTTATTCAGCAGCGCCGCGAAGGCTTTGGTCGCCACGGTCGTGGTCACTGCGGCTGGCATGGCCATCGTGACGATAAGCGCGATGACGCCGCGCCAAAAGCGCCGGAAACCGAGTGAGCGAAATGAAAGCCGGGGAGACGGGCGGATCCATGCTGATGTCGGCGCTCAACGCCTGCCGCGCCCGGCTGAAAGCCTTCATTCGCGGACGAACGTCCGTTCGCGATGATGCCGACGACATTTTGCAGGAAGTGACCTTTCAGCTGATGAAAGTGGAGCAGCCGGTCGAAAACGTCGCGGCCTGGCTGTTCCGCGCGGCGCGTAACGAGATGACCGACCGGGCGCGTAAAAAGCGCGAGGTGTCGCTCTCCGGCTATTTTACTGGCGAAGACGAAGAGGGTTTCCCCGAAGACGAGCTGGCCGAAACCCTGTTCGGCGTACCGCAAACGCCAGAGGAGGAGTATCTCAAAACGCTGCTGTGGGAAGAGCTGGGGCAGGCGCTGTCTGAACTGCCGCCGCCGCAGCGCGAGGTGTTTGAAAAGACCGAGCTGCACGGCTACAGCATTAAAATGCTGGCAGAGGAGACGGGGGCCACAGAGCAGGCGCTGTTATCCCGCAAGCACAAGGCGGTGCTGTTTCTGCGTACGCGGCTGCGGGATATCTACGACGCGCTGACGGGTGAATAGCGGCGACAGACAAAACCTTACACTCCGGGCACTTGTAGATTCATCACTATCGTTTATGATCGGGGCGTCCTGTTACTCTGGAATATTATGCGCAACCGTCAGCTCCTCGGAAAATGGCTTTTGATTATCACCTGTCTCGCGATGGCGCTTTGCCTCGTGCAGCGTGCGGTGATGCTCAACCATTTTTTACAGGGACTGGATCCGCAGATTTCACTGAGTGCAGATGCCCCATCGCAAAGCAGCACCGAGCAGTCCGGGCCATCGCCCTGCCAGTTAGGCGCCCAGTCGCTTCTTTGTGCCCAGCCGCTGTTCTTTGACGGCGCGCTGCCGGCCATCATTATCTTCTTCGCGCTGTTACAGCTGCTGACGCAAGGGCGGGCCTTTGCTCCCGCGGAACAGCCCGTTCAGGCACCGCCTCCCCGAATACACCTTAAAAACTGCGTTTTCCGTGAATGAAAATCATCGTCACCACACGATAATTTTTCACTGTTCACGGAGTAATACATGGTTAACCTCTTCAGGGGATTCGTCTTCCTGTGGCTGTCCTGCATCGGCATTGCCCATGCGGCAGACACCGGCTGGCTTGTCTCCCCACAAAACGATCACGCCCGCATCCGCTTTCAGGCGGAGAGGGAACAAACGCACGTAAAAGGCCTGCTCACCGTTGAGCTAAAACCCGGCTGGAAAACCTACTGGCGATCGCCGGGAGAGGGCGGCGTCGCGCCAAAAATCAGCTGGCCGGAAGGCGTAACGGACAGCTGGTCCTGGCCGGTTCCATCGCGCTTCGATATCTCCGGCATGACGACGCAGGGGTATCACGATAAGGTCACGATTCCGATCGTTCTCGACGGAGTGAAGGGCGACACACTCGACGGAACGCTCACACTCTCGACGTGCAGTAACGTCTGCCTGCTGACGGACTACCCGCTGCATCTCGATTTTACCCAGCCGGTGGATGAGGGCTTCCGTAGCGAGTTCGAGCAAGCAATGCGCACTGTTCCGGGCACGTCTGGCGTATCCGCAGATCTTTCCGCCTGGCTCTCTGGCGACAAGCTGGTGATTACCGGCACCACGGACGGGAAGTGGGTCAATCCAGGGATCTATTTTGACCCGCTGGAGGGAGACATTCTTCCCGGCGAGCCGGTTATTAAGCACGACGGCAATACGCTTCGGGTGGCGGTACCCGTGACCGACGAATGGGGCGATAAACCCGCCTCGCTGGAAGGCAAGAGGCTGTCGTTTGTGCTGACTAATGGCGGTAACGCGCAGCAAACTACCATGACCGTTGGGGCAACCCCCGCAGAGCCTTCCGCGCCTGAAGGGATGGGTAAAATGGTGCTCTTTGCCCTGCTGGGCGGACTGATCCTGAACCTGATGCCCTGCGTGCTGCCGGTCATGGGCATGAAGCTTAACAGCATCCTGCAGGCAGGATCGGACAGGCGCGCCATCAGGCTGCGCTTTCTGGCCACCAGCGCCGGGATCCTTACCTCCTTTATGCTGCTGGCCGCGATGGTGACCGCGCTGAAGCTGGCCGGGGCATCGCTGGGGTGGGGCATTCAGTTCCAGAACCCGTGGTTTATCGGCCTGATGGTCGCCGTCACCTTCCTGTTTGCGCTGAACCTGTTTGGGGCGTTTGAAATGCTGCTGCCTTCCTCTGCGGCAGGACGGCTGGCGACGGCAGGGGGAGCGGGGATCGGCGGCAGCTTCTGCGAAGGGATGTTCGCCACGCTGCTGGCGACGCCGTGCTCCGCACCGTTTCTCGGTACGGCGGTTGCCTTTGCCCTTGGCGCGCCGCTGCACTCCCTGTGGCTCATCTTTCTGATGCTCGGCGTGGGCATGAGCCTGCCGTGGCTGTTTGTCGCCCTGGTGCCGAAAACGGCCATGCTGCTGCCAAAACCCGGCCGCTGGATGAACACGCTCAAAACGATCCTGGGCCTGATGATGCTGGCCTCCAGCCTCTGGCTGGTCACGCTGCTGAGCCTGCATCTGGGCGAGGCGGTCAGCCAGATCGTGATGCTGGTGCTGATCGCTATCGCGCTGGCGCTGTTCGCGAAGAAGGGGCAAACCTCTTCGCCGTTGTTCTGGTTCGTGGTTATCGCGCTGTCGGTGTTCGGCGGGTATCAGCTGCGCGGGTTGCTTAACTCACCGTCTGACGCCGTGGCGCGGAATGACTCTCAGACTATCCCGTGGCAGCCGCTCAGCGAGGAGGCCATCCAGCTGGCGCTGGCGCAGGGGAAACGGGTGTTTGTGGATATCTCCGCGGACTGGTGCGTGACCTGCAAAGTTAACGAGCATCGGGTACTGACCCAGCCGGACGTTATTGCCGCGCTGAGGCAGCCGGACGTGGTGGCCCTGCGCGGAGACTGGAGCCAGCCCTCCGCGCTAATCGCGGATTTTCTGGCGAAGCGAAACCGCTACGCCATTCCCTTTAATGAGGTGTATGGCCCCGGCACGCCTGAGGGGGAGATCCTCTCCCCGCTGCTGGATAAGCGCACCCTGGTCACCACCCTGAACAACGCAAAAGGCTAACTGTGTCATGAAAAAATTCCTTATAACGCTTCTGCTCCTGCTGGCCCCGCTTCAGGTGTTCGCTGCCCAGCCGCTGACGCCGGACCAGGAGCAGCGCGCGCAGAAAATGATCGCTGATTTCCTGTTTAACGATCCGAACTCACCGCGTATCGGCGCGAAAAATCCAAAGCTCACCCTGGTGGTGTTTACCGACTACAACTGCCCGTACTGTAAGAAATTCGATCCGTACCTGGAGAAGATCGTCGAAAAACACCCGGATGTTGCGGTGGTCTTTAAGTTTTTACCTTTCCGCTCGGAAAGTTCATTGACCGCCGCCCGTGACGCGTTAACCGTCTGGCGCGCGCATCCCGAGCAGTTTATGAAATTTAACCATACCCTGATGGCAAAAAAGGGATACCACGATGACGCCAGCATTCAGGAGGCGCAAAAACGGGCCGGGGTGAGCGTCACCGCGCCGGATGATGAAAGTATGGTGTCGATCAAACGCAGCCTGATCGTCGCAGAAAAAATGGGAATTCAGGGCACGCCCGCCACGCTTATCGGCGAAGGGCTGCTGCCCGGCTGGGTTCCATTTGAACAGTTCGACGAAATGGTCAGTGACACTCTGAAAAACCGCTAACCTGAAGGGGGCGGAATGCCCCCGACAAACCGGAGAGGGAAATGAAAAAATTATTGTTACTTTCGGCGCTGGTGACCTCAGGGCTGACCCAGGCCGCTGATACCATACCGGATGTGGTGACGCAGTTCAGCGAGCAGCAGCAGATTAAAATCATTAAGAAACTTGATGCTCCCGGCGGCGCACCGGTCTGGCTGGGGCAATATCAGGACATGGGCGTGACGATCTTTTTAACGCCGGACGGCAAGCACGTCATTTCGGGCTATCTGTACGATGACAAAGGAAAAAACCTCAGCGAGGGCTATTTCCAGAAAGAGATCTACGCTCCGATGGGACGCGAGATGTGGAAGAACCTGAACGCGGCGCATCCCCTGAAGGAAGGGGCAGATAACGCCCCGCGTAAGGTCTTCGTCTTCGCCGATCCGTTCTGCCCGTACTGCAAGCAGTTCTGGGCCGAAGCGCAGCCGTGGGTGAAGGCGGGCAAGGTTCAGCTCAACACGCTGCTGGTGGCGTTTCTCAACCCTAACAGCGGGCGCAACGCCTCTGCGATCCTGAATGCGAAAGATCCGGTCTCCGCCTGGCGTGAATACGAGCTTTCTGGTGGGAAAAAATTGCCCAGGCCAGAAGGGGACGCTTCCCGTGAAACGGTAGAGATCCTGCAGAAGCACCAGACGCTGATGGACAGCCTGGGCGCTAACGCCACGCCGGCCATTTACTATCTGAATGCAGACAATGAGCTACAGCAGGTGGTCGGAATGCCGGACGCGCAGCAGCTTGAGGCGATGTTCGGGCCGAAGCCGTAAAAAAATCAGGCAGAAACGCCCCGTTTCTGCCTGATGGTTACTTAGCTTCCCCAGCGCCCTTTCAGATAGTTCACCGCCTGCTGCGTCTGCGGCTGGTTCAGGTAATCTTCCCGGAACAGGATGGTGCCGTTGACGTTGGGCAGCGAATCGTTGAGATCGAGCTGCTTTTTCAGCTCCGGCACGCCGCCCTGAACCGTCCAGTCCGGCTCATTTTTCGAGGGCTCGCCCACCTTGTAGAACGCAATGCCGATATACAGGCGCGTGTGGGTCGGCTTCACCACGTCGGCCCACCATTTGGTCAGGACGTCGTAGCGCGCGGCGTCCCGGGAGAAGGGCCAGTAAATCTGCGGCGCGATGTAGTCGAGCAAGCCCTGTTGAACCCACTGACGCGTATCTGCGTAGGATTCATCATAAGCCGCGGCGCCGCGGGTGTCCGAGCCTGCCGGGTCAAAGGAGCGGTTACGCCACACGCCCGCCGGGCTGACGCCAAACTCAACGTCGGGCTTCGTCTGTTTAATCGCGCGGGACACCTGCACGATCAGCTGCTGCGTGTTGTGTCTTCGCCAGTCGGCCTTTGAGGCAAATCCCTGGCCGTACTGTCGCCAGGTCTGCGCGTCGTTGAGCGCGGATCCCGGCGATTCGGCATAGAAATAATCATCAAACTGCACGCCGTCTACCGGGTAGTTCGCCACCACTTCGGTCACCACTTTGGTTATCCAGTCGCGCACTTCGGGAATGCCTGGGTCGAGAACAAAACGATCGCCGGAGACGCGCACCCATTCCGGATGCTGCACATAGACGCTGGACGGAGAGAGAGATGAGGTTCGGTTCAGCGCGGCGATGGTTGACGGCTTCGTGTTGGTCGACACGCGGTATGGGTTAAACCAGGCATGGACCTTCATGCCGCGCTTGTGCGCTTCATCCAGCATAAACTGCAGCGGGTCGTATCCCGGGTACTCGCCGATGTTGCCCGTCAGCATATCCGACCACGGTAAAATTTTTGATGACCAGAGCGCGGTGCTGTCCGGCTTCACCTGGAAAAATACCGTGTTAATCCCGAGGTGCTTAAGATTGTCGAGCTTGCTGGTGAGCGCCTGCTTTTGCATGGCGATGCGCTGGTCGGCGCTGCGGCCATTCACCGAGGCCACCGGTGGCCAGTCGAGACGCGAGACGGTCGCCAGCCAGATCCCGCGCATCGGCGCGTTGGCCTGCGGTGTCGGTTTGCTCGCGGTGGGGAGAGGGGTAACCAGTGATTTGGGTGGTTTTGAGGAGCAGCTTACAAGTAAAAGTGCGCAGGCAGCCAGCGCACCGATCCGTTTTACGTGTCGCGTCATTTGCGTATTAGCTCTTGATAATCCGACTGTTAGCCCAGGGATTAAAGGTGGGCACCGCCTGTTCTGTGCTTTCCTCATCGTTGAGGGAGTCCAGATACAGGGCTTCAACTTCCGCCCGCGCCCATGGGGTGCGGCGCAGAAATTTCAGGCTCGATTTAATGCTGGGATCCCTTCTGAAACAGTTAATTTTGATGCGGTCACCCAACTCGCTCCAGCCATATTTCGCCACAAGGGCGTTGACCATCATCTCCAGCGTTACGCCATGTAAAGGATCTTTGGAAATGTGTGCAGTCATAGGTGTCGAAGGTCTCAGTTTTAGTGGGGGTGGGTTTACCGGTGAAAGGGTACAAGAAAGCAGGGGAAGCGGCAATTTTAGCGTGAGATTCTTCACCCCTGAGGGGTGAAGAAAAGAGAAATGTCCGTTTACTTTTTGTCTTTAAACAGCTCCGGCGCCCACGGACGCGGATCCACCTCCATAAACGGTGCGCGCTCGAAGCGGTCCTTCAGCGCCCACGGCACCGTGCAGTCGAAGATGGTCTTGCAGGAGATGCCGTTTCCGCGAATCGAGGTGCTGTACTCCGGCGACTGGGACGGATCCAGCTGGTGGCCGCGGATCCCCGGAATATTGGTAATGCTGACATCGCCCTGCATGCGGGTAGTCATCGCCCACAGGATGTCGTCGCTGTCGAAAATATCCACGTCTTCGTCGACAAGAATGATGTTCTTCAATTCCGAATAGGTGGCTAAGGCGATAAGCGCCGCCTGGCCCTGACGTCCTTCGTCCGACGGCTGGCGTTTTTTCACCTGCAGTATGCCGAGGAACTTGCCGCCGCCTGCGGTATGCGCATAGACGTTTTGCAGGAAGCCAGGAATCGCCTCCTCAACGGCATTGCGGATGCTGGCCTCCGTCGGCAAACCGGCCAGCGTGGTATGTTCCTCCCCCGGGCCCACCAGCGTTTGCAGGATCGCGTGGTTTCGCATGGTCACCGCTTTCACTTTGATCACGGGCAGGGAGGGGTTCGCCTCGCCGCAGTAGCCCGGGAACTCCGGCATCGCGTGGCCGGTGTTGGTGTGCTGATCTTCTCTTACGCGCACGCCCGGGAGCAGTTCACCCTCGATGATAATCTCCGCCCGCGCTATCGCTTTCTCTTTTACCGCCACGCCCTGTACCAACTCGACCGGCTGCTGGCGCAGCGCCCCGGCGACGCCCAGCTCGTTGTAGCCAAACGGGGTGGTAGGGGCCTCAAAGCACGCGCCGATATAGATGGCCGGGTCGAGCCCCATGTTGATGGTCACCGGCAGCGGTTTTCCGGCCTCTTCCGCCTTTTTGCGGAAGACTTCGATATGCCGGCCGGCGGCAAGGAACATAGAAAGCTCGTCGCGCTCCTGGACGCAGAGGCGGTGAATGGTGACATCCGTCAGCGAGCTATCTTCAGGATCGCTTGCCAGCACCAGCCCCAGGCAGAAGAACGGGCCTGCATCAATCGGCGTATTGGTCGGTGCCGGAAGGAGCTTACGCAGGTCGAAGTCAGGATCGTCAGCGTAGAAAACCTGCTCCTGACACGGCGCCTGCGAGGCGGGGACGACAACGGGGGCGACCGGCTTTTTCACCGCCTGGCCGACGTGTTTTGCCAGCTCAGAGGGCTCGCAGCCCAAGAGCAGCGCCGCGCGCTCGCGGCTGGCGTGCATGCCCACCAGAATGCGGGAGCCCGGATAGCCCTTCACGCTGTTGAACATCATGGCCGGGCCAATGCGCGTCGGACGTTTTACCGTACCGCCCGCGCCGATATGACGGTACACACCCGCCAGCTCCGCGTTGGGATCGACCGGATAATCGGTTTCAAGATAGTGCCCTTCGTGGCGCTGAAGCAGGGCGATGGCGCTGCGGAGATCGTTGATCGGGTTTTCCATATTTTCCTCCCTCGTTTGAATACCTCCATTTTTATGGCAATGACCAATAGCATCAATTGCATCATTATTGTTAAATTGATAAGTGAATTCATATCAATATAAGGAGGCGTTCCGTGCAGTTTCGTCAGATGCGCAATTTCATCGTCGTTGCCGAAGAGCTCCACATGCATCGGGCCGCCGAGCGTCTGAACATGGCGCAGCCGGCGTTAAGCCAGCAGATAAAGGCGCTGGAAGAACGTTTAGGCGTTACGCTCTTTAGCCGGGCGAACCGCCGCTTAACCCTGACGCCTGCGGGCGAAGCGTTTCTGGTGAAAGCCAGGCTCGCCATCTCCCTGACCGAGCAGGCGGTTCTGGACGCCAGACAAACGGCACGAGGTGAGCAGGGGGTGTTAAACCTGGGGTGCGTATCGAGCGCGATGTTTGACGGCAGGTTGCCCACTGCGCTGCGCCAGATGCACACGCGCTGGCCGGCCATTACCATGTCGCTGGTGACGGGAAACGTGCAGACGCTCTACGCTGCTGTGCAGAGTAACCAGCTGGATGTGGCCATTATCCGGGCACCGCTGCCGTCGCTGCCTGACGATCTGCAAAGCCGCCCGTTCGCGTCAGAGAAAACGGTCCTGGCGCTTTATCGTCAGCATCCGCTGGCGGGATCGTCCGCGCTGACTCTTTCGTCGGTGAAAGATGAAAAATGGATCTCCCTGCGCGACCCGGAGGGAATGGGGCTGGAACAGTATTTTTTTGACGCCTGTAGCGGCGCGGGCTTTCAGCCGGACGTGGTACAAAACGCGACTGACGTGCCCACGGTGATAAGCCTTGTCTCGGCCGGATTTGGCCTGGCGCTGTTGCCGACGTCGGCAAAGGCGGTGAGCGTCGAGAATGTGGTTTACGTGGACATCCTGGACCGGCTCCGGGAAAGCGAGCTGACGCTGGTTTGCCACCGGATTATTCGCTCAGAAGTGCTTAAAAAGTTTCTGGTTACCCTCGATCACACCTGACGCCCGGCCGCCTCCAGCAGCTGCTCGCGCAGCCAGACGCTCGCCGGATCCCGGCTGTTTTTCGGGTGCCAGTACATGTAAATGGTAATCGGCTGGAGCGGCAGCGGCGGGGGAAAAATATCCAGCGTGCTGGCGAACTGTCGCAGCATCCGTTCCGGTAAGGTGCAAACGAGGTCGGTACCGGCGACAAGCGCAGGCGCCATTGCGTAGCTCTGGGTGGACATCGCGACGTGCCGCTGATGGCCCAGCCCGGCCAGGGTTTGATCGACAAAGCCGGTAAACGGATCCCCGGCCGACGACACTACCAGATGGGAAAGCGCGCAGTAGCTTTCCAGGTCTAACGCACCGGTCCCGCGCGGATGGCCTTTGCGCTGGGCGGTGGCAAACGCGTCGTCGAGCAGTTTGCGCCTTACCCAGCCGTCATGGGCACCCGCGCTCACGCCGATATAGATATCGACATCACCTTTTTCCAGCTGCTGTGGCAGGGCAGCCATCTCCGGCAGGGCGAAGCGCAGGCGGATGCCGGGAGCATCGGCTACCACCTGGTTAAGCAGCCCGGTGCCCAGCATCAGCGCCGGGTTTTCATGCAGCGCGATGACAAAGGTCCGGGTGCTGGTCTTCGCATCAAACGCGGCGGGGGCAAACATCGCGCTAATGCCGCGCAAAACAATCTCTACCTGCGGCTTCAGCGCTTCCGCTCTCGGCGTGGGTAACACCCCGCGTCCATGCGGAGAAGGAATAAATAGCGGTTCGCCAAAGAGCGCGCGCAGACGCGCCAGGCGAGCGGACAGCGCGGGCTGGCTGATGCCCAGCCGCGCGGCCGCGTGGGTGATGTTCCTGTCCTGAAGCAGAGCGTCCAGCGTCAGGAGCAGGTCTATGTCCATCTCAGAAACGGGCGCCATCTTATTTCGCGCTGCTGGCGTCCCGGTTGGTATAGGTGACAGGTACCCAGGCATAGCCGCCTTTCTCTCCTTTCGTCACATACCCGATGCCCGGGAAAGGCAGATGGGGCGCGGCAACCAGGTCTCTGTTTTTCACAAACTCTGCGAACGCATGCTCGCGCACGCGGGCTGCGCCGTCCTGATCCTGATCGTAGGCAATAGTAACCTCAGGCTGCGGGAACTGGACCGCCGCAACGTGAATAACGTCACCGATGAAGGTGATCTTCTCGCCTTTACTTTCAAGCGTGTAGAAGGCCGAACCCGGCGTGTGTCCGGGGTGAACCGTGCCGGTAAGCCCCGGAAGAATCTCAGAGGTTCCGCTAAACGGCACCACTTTGCCGGCGTCAAGATAGGGCTTTAAGGTTTTCTGCGCGACGTCAAAGTAGTTCTGGCCGTAGCCGGTTTTTTTCTGATTCTCATCGTTAAAGAAAAAGTCGACGTCCGGTTTGCCGACGTAAACGCGCGCGTTGCTGAACACCACCTTGCCGTCTTTCACCAGGCCGCCCGCATGGTCGGAATGGGCGTGGGTCAGCAGGACTTCAGTGATGTCCTCGGGTTTGATTCCCTGAGTGGCGAGGCTCTCAATCAGACGTCCGCCGTTACCGGAGCCAAAGAGCTGACCGGAGCCGGTATCGACCAGGATTTTGTGTCCGGGCATCGCAATCAGAAAGGCATTGATGGACACTTCCGCCGGGTTGGTCTGGAAATTTTTCGCGAGCAGTGCGTCAGTTTTTTGCTCTGTGGTCCGGCGCAGCAGCTTGTGCAGATCCTGCGCGACGGTCCCGTCGGTAAACGAGGTCACCACAACGTCGCCGACCTGCACGCTGTAACCGCCTGCCGATTGTTTAACGACGTGCTGCGGCGTCTCCGCCGAGGCCTGCAGCGCAGGGTAAAAAAGCATTGAACTTGAAATCAGCGTGGAAAGAGCAAGTTTTTTCACGGTAAGCATACGAGTCTCCTTTGAAAGTGCTCATCTTACTGCTCCGTAAAAGTATAAGAACCTGCCCGGAAATGATAGGACCTATAAACGGAATGGATAGGTACAGTGGGAAAGGGCGGCTAACGTTTCGCAACGCTAAGGGAAAAATGAGAGCGTGAACTGGAATTCATGTAACGAAACAACATGTGAACTGGCTTACATTTTAGACCTCTATCACACTTTATAGTGACGTCACAGTTTAAAGGGTACATTTCATCATTATGGCTTCCATTAAAGACGTCGCAAAAAAAGCTGGAGTATCAACAGCTACCGTATCGCGAGTGCTGAACAATCATCCAAGCGTGGTGCCCGAAACGCGTCGGGCAGTACGTGATGCGATGGATTACCTGTGTTATGTACCCCATAAAAGCGCGATTCAACTGAGTGGTAAATGCTCAGGTCTTATAGCCGTCGTGCTGCCGAATCTGGTCAATCCACATTTCTGCGAACTGTTGACGACGTTTGAGGAAGAAGCGCGATACATTGGCAAAACGGTGATCGTTAAAACGCACCAGAACCAGGCGCAGCAGGATAAACAGATCGTTCATACCCTGATCGGAATGGGAATTGACAGCCTGCTGTGGGTTCCGACGGAAGCGGAAGCTGAGATTGCTCAGTGGCTTACCGCAACACACATTCCGGTAGCCGTGGTGACACAGGTTTCCCGTTTTTTTAACTCGGTGTCGATTGATCAGAGCAAAGGCGCGGAAAAGATTGCGGATCATTTTATCCAGACCGGACATACCGCACTAGGTTTTATTGCACAGGAGGGCGTAGACAATCGAAAAGTATCAGCCTGGAGTAAAAAAATCACCGGCCACGGAATAGCGCTTAATCCCCAGAACCAATTCTGGATAGCAAAAGGTGAGGGTGAAAAAATATCAGGCCATATCAGTATTCTTGACGATATTATAGAAAAGCTAGCCAGCCGAAAAACGGTATGCACGGGCCTGATGATCTATAACGATGTAGCTGCTAGCTATATTATTGACGGGTTGAATGCTAAGGGGTTATGCATTCCACAGGACATTGCTATCATCAGTTTCGATAATACGCTACTGGCGCAGACTAAGAAAATTACCAGTATCACACAGCCGATAAATGAAATTGCGCATCTGGCATTTCAGATGGTCAATAATCAAAACAAACAGGAAAGCATCGAAATGATTGAAATCGACTCTCGCCTGATTATCCGTGATAGCAGCATCACCCTTAATATTACTACGCTTTAAGTATTTATTTATTACACGCAATTGGAAGAGGGTAATGTTTCCCTGACTTCTCAGGGTAGACCTTGCTTTGTATTTACTATCAACCTTTAAGGATATATATGACAGCCGCAGATAAACACAGCGCTTATGAAAAATTGAGTCTGAAAGAAAAAATCGGCTACGGTATGGGCGATTCTGGGTCATGTATGATCTGGAGCGTGCTGGCGCTATATCTGACCTGGTTTTATACCGACGTGTATGGCCTTGATGCCGGTATTGTTGGGACCCTTTTTCTGGTAATCCGTATTTTTGACGCCTTCAGCGACCCCGTCATGGGCGCAATTTGCGATCGTACACAAACCCGCTGGGGTAAGTTCCGGCCGTGGCTGCTGTGGATGGCTGTACCGTTTGGGCTGGGCGCAGTTTTGATGTTTACCACTCCAGACCTGAGCATGAATGGGAAGATCATTTATGCATGGGTTACCTATCTTGTTATGTCTCTGATTTATACAGCAATAAACATCCCTTACTGCTCGGTTGCTGGTGTTATTACGCTTAATCAAAAAGAGCGTCTGGGCTGTCTCTCATGGCGCTTCTTCCTTAATGGTCTCGCCACGCTGATTGTTTCCTCCTCCATTTTGCCGTTAACCGATTGGCTGGGAGACGGTAATCGGGCATCTGGCTTTCAATTGACCATGATGATCATGGGGGGAGCCGCCACATTAATGTTCTTGTTCTGTTTCTCCAGTATCAAAGAGCGCGTGGTCTCAATTAAGACCAATGACTCCTTAAGAAAGGATCTTAACGACATCATTAAAAATGACCAATGGCTGCTGATGATCACCATTACCTTCCTGAACGTTTTTCCAGCATTTATTCGGGGGGCGGTAACCATCTATTATGCTACCTATGTGATGCAAGCATCTGTAGGATTTATCACCTTCTTTATGGCTCTCGGCGTGGCCTGCAACATGCTAGGTAGCGTCATTGCTAAACCGCTGACCGATCGTTTGGATAAAGTTAAACTCTTTCGGATTATAAATATTATTCTCGGCATACTTTCGTTTGCCCTGTGGTTTGTCGATCCGCATTCACTGACTCCGCTACTGACGCTGTTTATCGTCATTAATATTCTGCACTTAATTCAGTCTGGGCCGATTTTATGGGCAATGATGTCCGATGTCGACGATTACGGTGACTGGAAGTTTGGTAAACGTCTGACCGGTATTTCTTTTGCCGGGAATCTTTTCATGCTGAAAATGGGTCTGGCTGTCGCCGGAGCTATTGTCGCATGGATATTGTCCTGGACCGGTTATGTTGCGAATCAGACTCAACAAAATCCACAGACTATCCAGGGGATTATTATGATGTTTTCGTTATTACCGATGGTGAGCTATTTCTTTAGCGCGTGGATAGTGCGCTATTTCAAACTGAATAATATATTCCTCGAGAAAATCAAAGTTGAGCTCGCTAAACGTGAATTGGAAAAAAACCACTTACGCGTTGCAACAAACCAGCTGTATGTTAATTGACCAGAAGGATTTTACACATGTCCAGTAACAATTATTACGATGTCACAGAGTGGAATACAGGTAATCCATATAATGACATTGGTGAAGTGATTAATAGCATTATCGCAGACATTAAGAGTCGGCAGACAAATACCAATGTAAATGAAGGCGGTAAACCCGGTGCGGTGATTTATATTCCACCCGGCGATTATCATCTTCTTACACAGGTTGTAATTGATATTAGTTATCTAAAAATCATGGGGTCCGGGCATGGTTTTACGTCTTCCAGTATTCGCTTTAATACCCCAGAAACTGATTGGTCAAACTGGCATGAATTATGGCCCGGTGGCAGCCGTGTCCTGGTGGATTTATCACCCGAAGAGGGAGACGAGGAATCTACTGGAGCCGCATTCTATATTGCGCGCAGTGGCGACCCGCGGATAAGCTCGGTTGAGTTTGCTGATTTTTGCATCGACGGACTGCACTTTGTTGATGACGGTTCTGGAAGCAATGACCCGGAGAATAGCTACCTTAACGGCAAGACCGGCATTTACATAGCGAGCGCACAAGACTCCTTCCGCATCAGCGGTATGGGTCTGGTTTATCTTGAGCACGGCGTGACGATTTATAATGCTGATGCCCTGGCTATCCATAACAACTTTATCGCGGAATGTGGTAATTGCATTGAGTTGCGTGGTTCCGGTCAGGCGTCAAAAATCACTGATAACCTGATTGGTGCGGGCTACAGAGGCTACTCTATTTACGCTGAAAACTTCGGCGGCCTTTTAATTACCGCCAACAATATATTTCCGCGCGGAAAAAGCAGCGTGCATTTCTCCGGGGTGGTTCGTTCTTCAATCAGCAGCAACCGATTCCATTCGTTTTATCCAGGCATGCTGGTCATTGAAGAAGGCAGCGCTGAAAACCTGGTATCGTCAAACCATTTCTTCCGCGAGCGAGAACCCTGGGGGCCGATGCAGAGCTACAATAACGGGTTAGATGATTTATATGGCCTGCTTTATATCAGTGGTGATAATAATTCCGTCATTGCCAACCATATTTCCGAGGCCATTGATACGCAATATATAACCCCATCTGGCGCGACGCCGGTCATTATTCGGGTGGCTGCGGGTAAAGGAAATTATATTTCTGATAATTATATTGTTGCCACAACCGAAACCAATGTTGAAGAGGCTGTGGCAGCCGCCAGCGCGTGTTTCTCTACCCAGGTGAGTGCGTTACTGGCGACCGATGGCCTTGACACGCTGACGGTGACAACCGTCCAGATTGAAACGGCATCGGTACAAAATACCGTGCTGGATTCAGGCACTGACGCTCAGGTAATGATGGATAAAACCGCGAATGCCTTCAGAGCGACCCCCTCGCCTGGGTTAACGGTGGAGGGCATTAATGCATGATTTGGCTGGATGTTGATGAATATTTAGCATCCCACAAAATGTGAGTATCGCCCGGCGGCGCTACGCTTGCACGGGCCTACACTTAGTAGGTAGGCTGGGTAAGCGCAGCGCTACCCGGCAAAATTCCAGGCCTGCGCTTATGGTTTCCAGTTGTCCAGGGAAGCTTTCGACCAGGAGCCATAAGCGGCATTAGGCAGCACAATCCAGTCATTACCGAAGTGTTCCGCGCTGGCCTCAACCAGCTCGCGCTGCTGCTCGCTCGGCTTTTTGTTTTTAAACTGCACGGCGAAATCCGGCAGGCTGTCGCCAAACAGCATCACGATCTGCTGCTTTTTGAGGATGCTCTGGCGACGCTCTTCCTTGCTGACCGTATCCAGAAGCACGCTTTCATCGGACACCTGCGGAAGTCCCAGGGCTGTTAACGTTCTGAGCGTATCGGCTTTATTTTCCTGCATGCGGTCCGAGACGTAATAGATACGGACCTTGCTTTGATTCACATGGTCAAGAAATGCCTTCGCTCCCGGAATTAAGCCGGGTTTTCCCTGCTTCTCCCAGTCGCTCCAGGTATCCCATTTCGTATAGTCGTGACACTGCCCCATGTCGCGCACCAGCAGGGGGGTGTTATCCAGCACCGTTTCATCCAGGTCCATTACTACGGCGTAATTTTCAGGCGTTTTCAGATCCTTTAACTTCTCGTTAAAACGCTCGGTGGCAAACCGATACGTCTGCAGCTGAAGGGCCATAATCTCTGCCGATTTCTGCTGATAGCGCAGCGCCATTTCGTACGCTTTGGGTTCACACAACTCGCGCCCGGCGGCCGTCGCCGCTGCCGCTGCACTCATAACAGGTAATACCAGCAGTAATGCCTTAGCCATTGAATTCACACTTCTTTCCTCAACACCGTGGTTAAAATCCCGAAAGCGTAATGAAGTTCAATGACAGAAATATGAAGGCTGCATCGCTACACCAGCATGTAATACCAGAACAGGGCGACTTCGTCTTTTTCCGGCAAGGCGTTGTAGAGATAACGATCGTATCCGCCCAGGGTAAACCCGTAGTGACGGTAAAACAGACAGGCAGAGACGTTCACATTTTGTGTTTCAAGCCGTAATCCCGGCGCGTTTACGCTCCGGGCCCAGACGTGCGCGGCGGCCATCAGCTTTTGCGCGGCGCCGGTTCGGCGTTTCGTGCGCTCCACGGCGATGTAATCCACTGAGATAAATTTATTCCAGCCGATCGAAGCGGTAATAAATCCGGCTATTTCACCGTCATCCGTTTCAGCAACAAGAAAGATGGCATCCGGATTAACGCAGTGGTTTTCAAGGGTTTGGATGTCGAGCTCGTAGGTTTTTATCCAGGGCTCGGCAACGGCTTCGATATGCAAATCACCGTGGATAAAAGGCTCTCTGGCGATGCGGCTAATGGTGAAAGAAAAGTCACAGCATTCAAGGCGTGGGAGATCGGTATTTAATCCTTTTCGAATCTGCATAGTATTCCCGGTAGTGAGTTATTTCATAAAGAATAGACGAAGCGGTTAAATCCGCTGAGCTAACGGACTTTTAATCCTGAACTAAGCTTGTACTTCGTTCCGCGTAAAATGTGGGTCATTCGAGGACAATGAATGGAATTCAGGACATTTCAAAAGCAGTGGGGTGCTGAGTTTATTTCCGATGACGTTGTACGTTTTCGCGTCTGGGCAGAAGGACAGAAAGAACTTACGCTACGTCTGGCCGCCATCGACGTGCCGATGACGGCGGTGGGGCACGGCTGGTTCCAGGCAGACGTTCATGGCGTCACGCACGGTGCAGAGTATCAGTTTGTACTGCAGGACGGCATGGCGGTACCCGACCCGGCGTCGCGCGCGCAAAAGGGCGACGTTAGCGGCCCCTCCGTCGTTATCGATCCCCGACGCTATCAGCCGGTTAACCGGGACTGGGCAGGGCGGCCCTGGGAAGAGACGGTTATCTACGAGCTGCACATCGGCACCTTTACCCCGGAGGGCACCTTCTGGGCGGCCATCGACAAGCTGCCTTATCTGGCAGAGCTGGGTATCACCCAGCTTGAAGTTATGCCCGTCTCCCAGTTTGGCGGATCCCGCGGCTGGGGCTACGACGGCGTGCTGCTGTATGCCCCGCACGCTGCCTACGGCACGCCGGAGGATTTCCACGCGTTTATCGATGCCGCGCACGGGCTGGGGCTTTCCGTGGTGCTGGATATCGTGCTCAACCACTTCGGCCCGGAGGGGAACTATCTGCCTCTGCTGTCGCCCGCGTTTTTCGATACGAAGCGGATGACGCCCTGGGGCAACGGCATCGCTTACGAGCGCGAGCCGGTGAGGCATTACATTACCGATGCGCCGCTCTACTGGCTGACGGAATACCGTCTGGACGGCCTGCGCTTTGATGCCATCGACCAGATTAAAGACAGCGCGGAGACGCACATTCTTGAGGAGATTGCCGCGAAGATCCGCGAGGCGCTCCCGCACCGTCACGTTCACCTGACCACGGAAGACAGCCGCAACGTGATTTTCCTGCATCCGCGCGATGAACAGGGCAACACGCCGCTGTTCACCGCCGAGTGGAATGATGACTTCCACAACGCTGCCCACGTGTTTGCTACCGGCGAAACGCACGCCTACTACCAGGATTTTGCCTTTGAGCCGGAGAAAAAGTTCGCTCGTGCGCTGGCGGAAGGGTTTGTCTACCAGGGTGAGATTTCGCTGCAAACCGGGGAATCTCGCGGGGTGGAGTGCAGCACGCAGCCGCCGCAGTTCTTCGTCGATTTTATTCAGAACCACGATCAGACCGGGAATCGCGCCCAGGGCGAGCGGCTTATCACCCTCGCGGGGGCCGATAAGACGCGGGTGCTGCTTGCCGCGCTGCTGCTTTCTCCCCATATCCCGCTGCTGTTTATGGGCGAAGAGTTCGGTGAAACGCACCCGTTCCTGTTCTTCACCGATTTTCACGGCGAACTGGCAAAAGCGGTGCGGGAAGGGCGCGCGAAAGAGTTCACCGGCCACGCCGGGCACGATGAAACCGTCCCGGATCCGAACGACGTGAACACCTTCGTTCGATCAAAGCTAGACTGGCATAAGATTGCCACCGACGAAGGTAAAACGTGGCTGCGCTTCACGCGCCACCTGCTGACGCTGCGCCATCGCCATATCGTTCCGCTTCTGCGTCATGGCGGCACCGTTCAGGGCAAGGTAATCAAGACCGTGCCCGGCATGGTGGTGGTGAGCTGGCACTTCCCGTCCGGGACGCTCTATCTGGCGCTGAATATCGGCCCTAAGCCTGTCGATCTGCCTGTGCTTTCAGGGGAGACGCGCTTTGCCTGGCCGGAGGTAACGGACGTTTTGCCGCCGAACAGTATTGTCGTTCGCTTTGCTGATGGAGACGCATCGTTATGATCCCTTCCGCCACGTACCGTATCCAGTTCCGCAACGGCATGACGTTTGACCGCGCTGTCGAACTGGTGCCGTATCTGAAAGACCTCGGCATCAGCCACCTCTACGCCTCGCCCGTATTTACCGCCACAACGGGTTCCACTCACGGCTATGACGTGACCAACCCGAATGAAATTGATCCCGCGATCGGCGGTCGGGAAGGCTTTGACCGCATGGCCGCGGCGCTCAGGCAGGCCGGCATGGGGCTGATTTTGGATATTGTCCCAAACCATATGTCCACCTCGCTGGAGAACACCTGGTGGCGGGACGTGATTGAATACGGCCAGCAGAGCCGCTATTTCCGCTATTTCGATATCGACGCGTCGCGACCACTGACGCTGCCGTTTCTCGGCGACACCTTTGAGGCGGAGCTGGAGAAGGGGGCTATCACGCTAGAACGTGACACTGTCACTAACAAAGCTTCTCTGGTCTATTACGACACCGCGTACCCGCTCAACCCGGGCACCTACAGCGAGGAGAAAAGCATTGCCGAACTGCACGACGCGCAAAGCTGGCGGCTGATGTCCTGGCGGGAAGCGCCGAAGCAGCTCTCGTGGCGGCGCTTCTTCGAGATCACCGGTCTGGTGGGCGTTCGGGTTGAAGACGAACAGGTGTTCGACGATACGCACCGGCTGATCCTTGAGCTGGTTCACGCGGGCGTCGTAGACGGCCTGCGCATTGACCATATTGACGGCCTGGCCGATCCGCAGGGTTATTTGCAGAAGCTGCGGCAGGCAGCCGGACCCGACTGTTACATCACGGTCGAGAAAATTCTCGCGAAGGGAGAGCAGCTGCCCACCGATTGGCCGGTTTCCGGAACCACCGGGTACGAGTTTATCGCCTCGCTGGCGGAGGTGCTGGTCGACGACGATAACCTCTCGCGTCTGGAGACCATCCACGACGAGACGCTGGGAATGACGGTCGATCGCCATGCGGAACTGCGCGATGCCAAGGGCCTGATGACCGATCGTAATTTTGAGGGCGAGTTCACCACGTTGCTAAACCTTGCGGACGATCTGGCCCGCCGTAATGAGGTAGCGCTGCCGCGCGAGGAAATCCGTCACGCGCTGCGCGAGTTGCTTATTGCGTTTCCGGTGTACCGCACCTATGGCACTCGCGAGGGGTTAACCCCGCCGGACGTGGCGCTGCTTAGCCGCGTGGTCGCCGGCGTAAATACGTCCGAGGCGGCCCTGAGTCTGATTGTGCGCATTCTTACCGGCGACCTGCCGGAAGATTGCCGCGAGTCCGCCGCGCTTTTCAGAACACGCTTCCAGCAGCTGACCGGGCCGCTGATGGCGAAGTCGGTGGAAGACACGCTGTTTTTCCGCCTTAACCTTGAGCTTGCGCTCAATGAAGTGGGCGCTGACCCGACGCCGCGCGCGTTTTCACTATCCCGCTTTCATCAGGAGATGCGCATTCGTCTGGCCCGTCAGCCGGACGCGCTGCTGGGCACTTCCACGCACGATACCAAGCGCGGAGAAGACGCCCGGGCGCGTCTCTACACCCTGACGGAGGCGCCGGAACGCTGGGGAGAAAATCTCGCCCGCTGGCGGCAGATTAACCAGACCCGGGTGCGTTTTCTTAATGACGGCACCGCGCCGAACGCCGCAGATACGTGGATGATCTACCAGGCGCTGGCGGGCGTCTGGCCCGCCACGCTGTCGCCGGACGACGCTGAAGGGCTTGCATCACTGGAGACGCGCTTCCTCGGCTTCCTTGAGAAAGCGCTTCGCGAGGCGAAGCAGCGCACCGACTGGATCGACAGCAACGAGAGCTACGAGAGCGTGGTGTTGAGCTACGCGCGGCACCTGTTGTCCTCGGATAACAGCCTGTTCCTGCACGATTTCAGCGAGGCGATGCAGCCCTTTATCCGCGCCGGGCTGATAAACAGCCTCAGCCAGACGCTGATCAAGCTGACAGCTCCCGGCGTGCCGGATATCTATCAGGGCAGCGAGGCGCTTAACTTTAGCCTGGTCGACCCGGATAACCGACGGGAGCCGGACTTCCCGGCCCTGGTGCAAAACCTCAGCGCGGCGGATGCCACGGTGTTTGACAACCCGGCCTGCTGGCGTGACGGGCGCGTTAAACAGTTCGTTACCGCCACGCTGTTACGACTTCGACCGCATTACGACGCGCTTTTCCGCTACGGCGACTGGCTGCCGCTCAAGGTTTCCGGCGAGCGCGAGGAAAACCTGATTGTCTATGCGCGGGTTAAGGACGACGAGGCGCTGATCGTTGCCGTGCCGCGTCTGGTTTTTGGCGTCACCGATAATCATCAGCTGTGGGTCAATACCACGGTAGCGATACCCGACGAACTGGCCGGGAAGCGCTATCGGGATCTGTTCAGCGGTGAGAGCCGCATTCTGCAAGAGACGCTGGATTTAACGTCAGAAAAGGGATGTGTACTGGTTCTGCTTACCTGCGAATAATCGTGGAGAACAAAAATGGCAAAGGATACTACGTTTGAAATTCGGGCCGGTCATGGCCAACAGCTGGGGGCGAATTATGACGGGAAGGGGGTTAACTTCGCGCTGTTCTCCGCGCACGCTGAGCGGGTGGAGCTCTGTCTGTTTGACCCGTCCGGGAAAACGGAAATCGCCCGGCTGGAGCTGCCGGAATATACCCATGAGGTCTGGCACGGCTATGTGCCCGATCTGAAGCCCGGCGCGCTGTATGGCTATCGCGTCTACGGACCTTACGACCCTGAAAACGGTCACCGTTTTAACCCGCATAAGCTGCTTATCGACCCGTATGCCCGTGAACTGGTGGGCGATATCGACTGGAACGATGCCCATTTCGGCTATGAGCTGGGGCATGACGAGTTAGATTTAAGCTTTGATACGCGGGACAGCGCGCCGTTCACGCCGAAATGCAAGGTTATCGACCCGAACGCTTTCGACTGGCAGGATCACAACCGGCCAAACGTGCCCTGGCCGCATACCGTCGTCTATGAGAGCCACGTCAAGGGCTTTACCCAGATGAACCCGGCCATCCCGCCCGAGCTGCGCGGAACGTTCGAGGGCATGGGACACAAAGCCTCGGTCGACTACATCAAAAACCTGGGCATTACCTCGGTGGAGCTGCTGCCGGTTCACTGGTTCCCGGATGACCAGCATCTCCTCGACCGTGGCCTGAAAAACTTCTGGGGCTATAACACGCTCGGCTTTTTTGCCCCGGCGTCGCGCTACTACGGCCCGGCGGGGATCCAGGGCTTTCGCGACATGGTGCGCGCCTATCATGACGCGGGCATTGAGGTGATTCTGGACGTGGTCTATAACCACACGGCGGAAGGTAACGAGCTGGGGCCTACGCTCTCGTTTAAGGGGATCGATAACTACAGCTATTACCGAACCCTGCCGGACCAGCACCGTTACTACATCAACGACACCGGGACGGGGAATACGGTCAACACCTCGCACCCGCGTGTGCTACAGATGGTGATGGACTCCCTGCGCTACTGGGCGGAATCGATGCATATTGACGGTTTTCGTTTCGACCTGGGGACGATACTGGGCCGCGAGCCCGAGGGGTTTGACCCACGCGGCGGTTTCTTCGACGCCATGACTCAGGATCCGGTGTTATCGAGACTCAAGCTGATTGGCGAACCCTGGGATATTGGCCCCGGCGGGTATCAGGTCGGCGGTTTCCCGCCGGGCTGGGGGGAGTGGAATGATAAGTATCGTGATACCGTTCGCGAGTACTGGAAGGGGGATAACGTCTCCACCGACTTTGCCGCGCGTCTGTTGGGCTCCGGGGATCTGTACGATCTGCGCGGGCGTCGTCCGTGGGCCAGCGTCAACTTCATCACCGCTCATGACGGCTTTACGCTGAATGATCTGGTGTCGTACAACGAGAAGCATAATGCCGATAACGGAGAGGACAATAACGACGGGCATAACGATAACCGCTCGTACAACTATGGGGAAGAAGGACCGACGGAGAACCCGGATATTATTGCTACCCGCGAACGGCAGAAGCGCAATTTCCTGACCACGCTGCTGTTCTCCCACGGCACGCCGATGCTGCTGGCGGGGGACGAGTTTGGCCGCACGCAGAAGGGCAACAACAACGGCTACTGCCAGGACAGCGAGATCTCGTGGATCGACTGGAAGGGGCTCTCCGAAAACGACGCTGCGCTTCGCGAGTTTACCCGTCGTCTCATTGCCCTTCGCGCGCAACAGCCGCTGCTGCGCCGTGAAAGCTGGCGCGACGGGCTGGAGATCCGCTGGTTTAATGCCGGGGGCGGTCCGCAGCAGGCCGAGCAGTGGGATGAAGGTTCGACGCTCGGGGTCTCCATCAGCAGACCGGATCTCAGGCAGGAGGACGGAATCTGGCACGACGTGCTGATGCTGTTTAACCCGTTCGAAGGCACCGTGCCGTTCCAGATCCCGCAGTTTGGCGAAGGGGGATGGGTTCTTGAACTGTCTACGGCGGATGACGCTGCCGCCGGAACAGCAATCACCGACACCGTAGAGTACGAGCTGGCCGGACGCAGCATTACTCTGTTCAGACGTCCGTAGTTCAGAGCGATGCCGCCGCGCGGGCGGCGGTGTCATACAGGGAGGAGATCGCGCGTAACAGCTGCGCGGTTTCGCCGATCGCTTTCCCGGAAATGCCGCTCTCCGCGTGGATGGCAATTAGACACGCTTCCCGCACGTCCCGGTACTTCATGCACAACGCTTTCCCTTCCTCCGTGGTGGAGAAAAAGAGCTCTTTACCCGCTTTCTCACTCGTCACGTAGCCCGCTTTGACCAGCTTCTTCAGGGCATAGGTCACCACGTGGGTATCTTCCACGTTAAGCACGAAACAGATGTCGGCCAGCTTTTTCTTGCGGTCGCGGTGGTTCACGTGATGCAGCAGCGAAACGTCAAAGGCGCCCATATCCGGTTCGCCGGCTGCGGTCATGCAGCGCACCATCCACTTGTTGAACGCGTTGCCGGTCATGATCAGCGCGTACTCCAGCTCTGACAGTTCTGCGCAGCGCTCGGAAACCAGATGGCGGGAAGAGACGATCCGGCCATCGTTGATATCGTCGCGATCGGGTGAAGCACTCTTTTTCGAGGTCATAACGTTCCTTAGCCAGAAATGTAAACTCGTCGATAAAATAAGAACATTTTATTGATAATTTGTTTACATGTTTTTGAGGTTCAGATATAGCTTTTTAGCGCAGGTTTTGTGAAGCCTGACGTAAAACACAACATCGCTCGCCGCAAATTAAAAAAATAGCCGTCGGCGCGCAACGCTCACTTTCGATAGGGTAAACGTTATGGACGGTACTACGCTGTTGCCGCTGATCGGGATACCGATCGTGGTTATTGGTTTTGCACTGCGCTTCAACCCGCTGCTGGTAGTCGTGGTGGCGGGGCTGGCGACGGGCCTGCTGGTCGGGATGGATTTCGGGATGCTGCTGGAAACCTTCGGCGAGAAGTTCGTCAATAGCCGATCGCTGGCGACCTTCATCCTGATCCTGCCGGTGATTGGTCTGCTGGAATACTACGGGCTTAAAGAGCGCGCCCAGGCCTGGGTCGCGAAGATCGCCAGCGCCACCTCGGCGCGTATCCTGATGCTCTACTTCGTGGCGCGTGAAGGCACCGCCGCGCTGGGGCTGATGTCGCTGGGCGGTCATGCCCAGACTGTACGTCCGCTGCTGGCGCCGATGGCTGAAGGGGCCGCCCTGAACGAATATGGCGAGCTGCCGCAGCACATTCGCGACAAAATCAAGGCCCATGCTGCGGCGTGCGACAACATTGCGGTCTTCTTTGGAGAAGACATCTTTATCGCCTTTGGTGCGGTGCTGCTGATCGACGCGTTCCTGAAAGAGAACGGTATTCAGGGCATCGAACCGCTGCATATCGGCCTGTGGGCTATCCCAACCGCGATTGCGGCATTGATTATTCATATGACGCGCCTGCTGCGCCTGGATGCCAGCATCCGTCGCGACGTGATGGCCTGGCGTGCAGAGCAGGGAACGCAGGGGGCCGCGCAATGATGACGCTTATCACCATTAACCGTGTGTATTACCTGATCGGCTTTGTCGTGATGCTGCTGGTCGTTATGACCCTGCGCGATCGCGCCAATCCGAAGCGTTTTACCACCGCGCTGTTCTGGTTTTTATTCGGCGGGATCTTCCTGTTCGGTGACCTGATGGTGCAGGAGCTGGGTAAATCGCTGGCGTACCGGATCGTTGGCGGGTGCGTCATCGCTATCGCGCTGCTGGCGGGTTTTGGCCTGGTCGGGAAAGGGCACTACAAAATGGCCTCCGAGGAGGAGCGCGTTGCCTCGTCAAAGCGCCTTAAAAACTGGCTGTTCCTGCCCGCGCTGATGATCCCGGTGGTAACGGTTATCGGGACGCTGTTCCTGAAAGGGGTGTCGGTTGGCGGCGTGTTCCTGCTCGACCAGAAACAGCTCACCCTGGCGGCGCTGTGCGTGGCCTGCGTCGCGGCGATCCTCACCGGCTGGTGGCTGACGAAGGGGACGCCGCTGCATGCCATTCGGCAGTCTCGTCGTCTTGTCGACACTATCGGCTGGGCGGTGATCCTGCCGCAGATGCTGGCGATGCTCGGCGGCGTGTTCGTCGCGGCCAATACCGGGGATTCGGTGCAGAAGGTGGTCAGCCTGTTCGTGAACCCGGACAGTCGCTTCATGCTGGTGGTGATTTATTGCGTGGGGATGGCGCTGTTTACCATGATCATGGGTAACGCCTTTGCCGCTTTCCCGGTATTAAGTGCCGGTATCGCCTTACCGTTCCTGATCAACGTGCATCACGGCAACCCGGCGCCGCTGCTGGCGATTGGCATGTACGCGGGCTACTGCGGCACGCTGATGACGCCGATGGCCGCGAACTTCAATATTGTTCCCGCCGCCTTGCTGGAGCTGAAAGACAAATATCAGGTGATCAAGATCCAGATCCCGACCGCGTTAACCCTGCTGGTGGTGAACGTGTTCCTCATGTATTTCCTCGTGTTTCGCTAAGGAGTTGTTATGGAATTGACGCAACATCAGGCTGACGCGTTTGCCCGCATGCCTTTAACCTATTTGCGCCAGGAATACCCGAACCACATCATGCACCTGCTGAATGATGATGGTGACGTTCTGCCGCCGCGCGAGTTGCACCCGATTTTCTACGGCTGTTTCGACTGGCACTCGGCGGTGCACGGCTACTGGCTGCTGCTGCGCTGCGTGCGCCTCTATCCGGAGCTGCCGAGCCGGGACTCGATCGTCGCGCTTTTCGACGAGCACCTGACGGAAAAGAACGTGGCGAAAGAGCTGGCCTATTTCACCGCGCCGTTCCGCGCCTCGTTTGAGCGACCGTACGGCTACGGCTGGCTGCTGGCGCTGGCCCAGGAGCTGAAACAGTCGTCGCTGCCGCAGGCCGCAGGCTGGTATCAAACGCTTGAGCCGCTAACGCAGGATATTCGCCACAGGCTGGTGGATTACCTCAGCAAGCTCACCTATCCAATCCGCGTCGGGACGCATTACAACACGGCGTTTGCCCTCGCGCTGGCGCTCGATTACGCGCGAGGCGTGGAGGATAGCGCGCTTGAGCAGGCGATTGTCACGGCGGCGGAGCGGTTTTATCGCGCCGACACGCGCTATCCGGCCCACTACGAACCCGGCGGGGATGAGTACATTTCCGGCGCGCTGACGGAAGCGCTGCTGATGAGCAAGGTGTTAGAAGACTTCCCGGCCTGGTTTGACGCGTTTTTGCCGGATGTCGGCTCCGTTGCGGCGCTGATGAACCCGGCGGAGGTGAGCGACCGTACCGATCCGAAAATTGCCCATCTCGACGGGTTAAACCTCAGCCGTGCGTGGTGCATGAAGCATATTGCCAAAGCGCTTCCCGCAAACCATCCGGCGCAGCAGGCGCTGCGTGATGCCGTGGCGAAACACCTGACGGCAAGCGTCGAGCACGTGGTGGGCAGCCACTACAGCGGCGGGCACTGGCTGGCGAGCTTCGCGCTGCTGGCGCTGGAGTAAACGAGCGAGTCGTCTTTTTTGCCGGGTGACGCTGCGCTTACCCGGCCTACATTGTGCAAGCGTAGCGCCGCCGGGCGAATCAGGCTGATGCCCGAACCGCAGGGCGCAGCCGACTCACGCTAAACAACACTGACCCCGTCGAGGCGATGACGGCGATCCACAGCGCAAAATGCACGGCCCGGTCATGGTCTGATTCGGTCGTAGCAAGCAGCACGCCAACCGCGGCGGCACCAAGACACTGGCCAAATGTCCTCACAATCGACAACACGCCGGAGGCATAGCTGGCATATTCCCGCGCCACGTTAGCGAGCATCTCCCGGTTATTGGGGCTCTGGAAGCAGCCAAACCCAATCCCGCACACCAGACTGCGCAGGCAGATATTCC
The DNA here is from genome assembly GCF_034106185.1 of Enterobacter sp. 296B2. NCBI lineage: Bacteria > Pseudomonadati > Pseudomonadota > Gammaproteobacteria > Enterobacterales > Enterobacteriaceae > Enterobacter > Enterobacter sp. 296B2. Next base: position 29,038 of record NZ_JAWNCA010000001.1, read on the forward strand.
ATGCGGAAGGGCTATCCGGCAACGTCGCCAGCAGAACCAGCCCACCGACAAAAATCATCAGCCCGACAGTCGAGATCAGCGGCGCGGAAAGGGTATCCGCCCAGCGCCCCGCGTGCGGCGCGATCAGCACGATGCCAACCGGCCACGGGGTGAACAGCAGCGCCGAAACCACCGGGCTGTAGCCATACACGCTCTGAAACAGGAACGGCAGCGCGACAAAGGTAATGCCCTGGCTGACAAACGAGGCCAGCGAGGTCAGGGCTGCAAGCGTAAAGCGCCCATTTTTGAAAATAACGGGCGGCAGTATGGGACTTTGCGCGCGCCGAATACGCCAGATAAAGGCGAGGGTGCTGACCAGCGTGAGGAACCCCCAGCCTGTGGCCGCCGGGTTGATACCTTGCGTTATGTGCTGAAGGCTGTCGGCAAGCATGATTGCAGAACCTAACAGCACGGCGGAGAGCGCGGCGCCCGGCGTATCAAAGGGGGACCGATCAACGTCTGGCTGGCGCGGTAACGCCCGCCACGCCAGCAGCAGGGCAACGCTGCCCGGAATAATGTTAATGGCGAACAGCCACTGCCAGCTCAGCATGTCCAGTATGGTTCCGCCCAGGACAGGGGCAATCGCCGTGCTGGAGGCGATAAGCAGGGCGTGCAGCCCCAGAATTCGGCCAAGCAGTCGACCCGGAAATACGGATCGCAGGATCGCCGGGGCGATACTCAGGGTGGCCGCCCCGCCGATGCCCTGCAGAATGCGCATGCCGATCAGCATTTCTGACGTGGTCGCCAGCGCGCAGCCGAGCGAGGTGAGCGTAAAGGTGGCAAGCCCGGCAAGAAACACCGGGCGATAGCCCACCCGCGCCGCCAGCGCCGCGAAGATGGCCAGTGTCATGGCCGCTGACAGCAGATAGCCGTTGGCAAACCACACCGCAACGTTCGCGGGCACCTGCATTGCCTTTGCCATGGAGGGCAGCGCGATGTTGATCATGATGCCGTCAAAGACGCCCATCAGCGTGGTGGTCATGACGGCGGCCATCACCCTGGCGCGTTCATGACCGGGTAATCCTTCATCGCCGGGCAGGTTTGAAAATAGCGTCATCGTCGTTACTCCGGATAAGAATAGTGATGACGAAACTATAATCATGGGGTATACAGGGCGGAAGACGCAGCGTTTGCACTTTATCGTTGCATAGAACGCCTTATCTGAGGAGCCATCGTGTCCGATCCTGACTTTAACCTTCTGGTTGCGCTCGACGTTCTGCTGGCCGAGGCCAGCGTGGCGGGCGCGGCGAGGCGCTTAAATCTGAGCACCTCCGCCATGAGCCGTACCCTGAGCAGGCTGCGGGAGGCAACCGGCGATGCTATTCTGGTGAGGGCCGGGCGCCATATGGTGCTGACCCCCTGGGCTGAAGCCACGCGGGACCGCGCCAGAAGCGCCGTGCATGAGGCGAGGGCGGTGCTGCAGCCCTCCACCGACACGCTGAAGGTGGAAAGTCTCGAGCGGCTGTTCACCATCCGGGCCAACGACGGTTTTGTGGTGGCATTTGGGCCACTGCTCATAGCCGCCGTGGCGAGCGTTGCGCCCGGAGTGTGCATCCGCTTCGCTCCCAAACCCGAGAAAACGTCGCGCTATTTGCGGGAGGGGCTTGTCGACCTGGAGATCGGCGTGCAGAACAATATGGGGCCTGAAATACGGCTGCAGCGGCTTTTTCAGGATCGGTTTGTTGGCGCGGTGCGCAAGGGGCATCCGCTGTCGTCACAGCCTGATGTCAGCCTTGACGATTATGTCGCGTGGGGCCATGTGGTGGCGTCGCCTGATGGGGCATTACACGGGTCTGTTGACGATGCGCTGGCGGAACGAGGGATGAAACGAAAGATCGCCAGTGTGGTGCCTGGATTCCCGACGGCGTTATCCGTGGCGCTGGCCTCCGATCTTATTGCCATGGTGCCGGCGCTGTACCTGCTCAATCAGGCGATGACCGAGCGCGTGCACGTCTTTGAACTGCCCTTTAAGACCCGCACCATTACGGTGTCACAGATGTGGCATCCTCGCATGGAGCGGGACCCGGCGCATCGCTGGCTCAGGGAAAAGGTCCTTGAGGTGTGCCGCGCTGTTTGCTGACGCTCAGAACACTTTTCCGGGTACTGTGAGGATGAAGCGCGTCGACACCGCATCCGATTCCACGCGGACTTTGCCGTGGTGCGCCGTGACGATGGACTTCACGATGGCAAGCCCAATTCCGCTGCCTTCACCTTTGCGCTGTCTGGACGGATCGACGCGATAAAAACGGTCAAACAGCTTTGGCAGATGCGCCTGCGGGATCGGCGTGCCGGGGTTTTCTGTCACCAGCTCAACGTCGTTATCCCGTTTTCTGATGGAGACCGTTACCGTTTTCCCTTCCGGCGTATAGCGCAGGGCGTTGGAGAGCAGATTATTGATTGCTCTTCTGAACATCTGCGGATCGCCTTCTATCAGGCAGGGCATCCCGTTAAATTTCAGTGAGATGTGGCGTTCTTCCGCCCAGGCTTCGAAGAAATCGAACACTTTCATGACCTCGGCGCTTAAATCAAACATCACCCGGTCAGGGATCAGCTGGTTATTATCCGCCTGCGCCAGAAATAGCATATCGCTGACCATGCGGGTCATCCGGTTGTACTCTTCCAGGCTGGAGTAGAGGACATCTTCCAGCTCTTTCTGGGAGCGGTTCTGGCTCAACGCAATTTCCGTTTGCGTCACCAGGTTGGTGATGGGGGTTCTGATTTCGTGGGCGATATCGGCGGAAAAATTCGCCTGCCGGGTAAAGACATCTTCAATTTTCCCAATCATATGGTTGAAGGAGATCACCAGCTGTTCCAGCTCAACGGGCACGCGGGACGGCTCCAGCCGCGCATCCAGATTTTCGGAGGTGATATTTTTAATGGCGGTGCTGACGTTACGCAGGGGCAAGTGTCCCTGGCGCACCGCGATACGAATAACCAGCACAATCAGCAGGCTGATCGCTGCGGCTATGGCAAAAAGATTCTTCTTCAGCGCCTCAAGGTAGTGGAGATGAAAATTTATCGAGAGCCCGATCAGCATGACGTAGTTCTGGGTTTTGCCCTGCAGCGTCGCCGTGCCTGAAGAGGCGATAATCCGGTAGGTTTGCATCTTCATGTCGGACCCGGCGTGCAGGGGGGCGGCAGGGTCTTCAACCGTCCAGAGAAACACATCCTGTGCACGACGGTGTGCGCTAAAGTTCGCCGTATTCATCGCCGGGCGCAGTGCCGCGCCCTGCGCCGAGCTGAACAGGGTATTGCCCTGCGGATCCAGAAGCAGGACGGCCACGTTGCGGTAGCTGGCGACCGACTCTTTGAGCTTGCTGATTTTCTTTTGGTCGGGATCGGCCGGAGACTGGAGGATGCGATGCATCGCGCTGCTGATCTGCTGTAAGTCGCTGATGTCCTGCTCGGCGAAATGCTTTTCAACGGAATGGAGCATAAACCAGGTAAAGGCGAAAAAGGCCAGTATCGTGGAGAGGCTGATAAAAAAGGTCAGCCGCAAGGCAAGAGAAAAAGGGCGCCTGGGAAGCTTAACGTGCATCCGGTACCTCCAGCATATAACCCACGCCGCGCACCGTCTGGATCAGCTTCGGTTCAAAATCGTTATCGATCTTTGCGCGCAGCCGCTTTACTGCCACGTCAATTGCGTTCGTGTCGCTGTCAAAGTTCATGTCCCACACCTGGGAGGCAATCAGGGAGCGGGGAAGCACCTCTCCCTGATGACGCAGGAAAAACTCCAGCAGGCTGAACTCTTTGCTGGTGAGCAGGATGCGATTGCCCGCCCGGCTGACCTTTCGCGATACGAGGTCAACCGTCAGGTCAGCCGCATGGAGCTGGCTTTCCGCGATCACCGTATTCCCGCGTCTTAACAGCGTCCTTACCCTGGCGAGCAGCTCAGCGAAGGCGAACGGCTTAATGAGATAATCATCCGCGCCCAGCTCAAGCCCTTTAACCCGGTGCTCAATCGTTCCGAGAGCCGTGAGTAACAGGATGGGCATCCCTTTACCGGCCGAGCGAAGCATGCGGACAATATCCCAGCCGTTCACATCGGGCAGCATGATATCCAGAATCAGCAGATCGTATTCAGCGGTCATGGCGAGGTGGTAGCCGTTCAGGCCGTTATCCGCGTGGTCCACGACAAACCCCGCTTCCGTCAGCCCCTTGCTGAGGTACTCACCGGTTTTCATTTCATCTTCGACGATCAGTATTTTCATCGTGCTCCCCCTGGCTGGCTGCTGGAGACATTCTAGTGAGCCTGCGACCGTTAACAATGACTTACGCTAAAAATGACAACATTGTCATTATCCTGTCACCCGTCAAACAGGATGCGTTCCGTAGAGTAACCCTAAATCTACTCTGGACTTCATTTAAACCGTTATGTTCCTGTTAAAACGACTAAGCATCAGTACGGTATTTATTCTGGCAGGCTGCGTCTCGCTGGCGCCTGAATACCAGCGGCCGGAAGCACCGGTACCCCAGCAGTTTTCGCTTTCCCGTAACGGCCTGACGCCCGCGGCGGCGGGGTACCAGGACACCGGCTGGCGACGCTTTTTTGTCGATCCTCAGGTTGCGGGGCTGATTACGGAAGCCCTGAAGAACAACCGGGATATAAAAAAGGCCGCCCTGAAGGTTGAGGAAGCCCGCGCGCAGTTCAACGTAACGGATGCGGATCGTTATCCTCAGTTGAATGCCTCCTCCGGCATCACGTACAGCGGCGGGCTGAAAAGTGACAAACCCACTTCACAACAGTATGACGCGGGGCTGGCGCTTAGCTACGAGCTCGACTTTTTCGGCAAGCTGAAAAACATGAGCGAGGCCGATCGACAAAACTATTTTGCCAGCGAAGAGGCCCGTCGCGCGGTGCATATCCTGCTCGTCTCTAATGTGTCGCAGAGCTATTTCAACCAGCAACTGGCGTATAAACAGCTGCGTATTGCGCGGGATACGCTGGCGAATTACCAGCACTCCTATGCGTTCGTTGAGCAGCAGCTGGTGACGGGCAGCACGAACGTCCTGGCGCTGGAACAGGCCCGGGGACAGATCGAAAGCACGCAGGCAGAGATTGCCAAAAGAGAGGGGGAGCTGGCGCAGGCCAATAATGCCCTGCAGCTGCTCCTCGGCACGTATCGCGCGCTGCCGGGCGACGGCAGCATGAACGCCAGCTACGTTGCGCCGGTAAAACTACCTCCCCATCTTTCCTCCGCAATACTGCTGCAACGCCCGGATATTATGGAGGCGGAGTATCAGCTTAAAGCGGCCGATGCCAATATCGGCGCGGCACGTGCTGCTTTTTTCCCGTCCATTTCGCTGACCAGCGGGCTTTCAACCGGCAGCACGGAGTTGTCCAGCCTGTTCACGTCAGGGAGCGGGATGTGGAATTTTATTCCTAAAATCGACATTCCCATTTTTAATGCGGGCAGGAATAAGGCCAACCTGAAGCTGGCCGAAATTCGCCAGCAGCAGTCGGTTGTGAATTACGAACAAAAAATTCAGTCCGCCTTCAAACAGGTTGCCGACGCGCTCGCGCTGCGGGACAGCATTAATCAGCAAGTTGAAGCGCAGCAGCGTTATCTTGATTCGCTGCAAATTACCCTGCAGCGGGCCAGAGGATTATATTCCAGCGGTGTGGTCAGCTATATCGAGGTGCTCGACGCGGAACGTTCTCTTTTCTCCACGCAGCAAACCATTCTCGACCTTATTTACGCCCGCCAGGTGAATGAGATTAATCTCTTCACCGCGCTCGGCGGCGGTTGGGTTGAATAACTTCATTAAAGAGGAAAATAAAAATGCGTAATTCACTTAAAGCCGTTGTATTCGGTGCAGTCTCTATTGTGTTTTCTGCCAGCCTCCAGGCTGAGGTTCATCAGCACGAGATGGTCAGTGCTGCCAGTGAAGGAACCTCAGAGCAGCTCATCACCGGGACCGGTATCGTGAAGGGCATTGATCTCACGAATAAAAAAGTGACGATTTCTCATGAAGCCATTCCGGCGATTGGCTGGCCCGCGATGACCATGCGTTTCACCTTTATTCAGGCTGATGAGAGTATCAATGCCTTAAAAGTCGGCAGTCACGTTGATTTTTCGTTTATTCAGCAGGGCAATATCTCTTTACTGAAGAGCATTAAATAGCGAGAAACAGCATGGCCTCATTAAAAATAAAATATGCTGCCATGATAGTCAGCAGCCTAATTGCGGGAGGGCTGATATCGGTGACGGCCTGGCAGGCTATTCATTCCTTTGAAAAAACAGAAAATAGCGCACCAGAAAGAAAGGTGCTTTTCTGGTATGACCCGATGAAGCCCGACGTGAAATTCGATAAGCCCGGTAAATCGCCGTTTATGGATATGGATCTGGTGCCGAAATATGCGGATGAAAACGACAATAAAAGCAGTGTCGGTATCCGTATTGACCCGACCCAGGTTCAGAACCTCGGATTAAAAACGCAAAAGGTGACGCGCGGAACGCTGAATTATGCTCAGACCATCCCGGCTAACGTTAGCTATAACGACTATCAGTTCGTCATTGTGCAGGCGCGCGCGGAAGGCTTCGTGGAGAAAGTGTACCCGCTGACGACGGGCGATAAGGTGAAGAAAGGCACGCCACTTATTGATATTACCATTCCTGACTGGGTAGAGGCGCAGAGCGAGTTTCTGCTGTTATCCGGCACCGGCGGAACGCCGACGCAAATAAAAGGCGTTCTGGAACGTCTTCGGCTGGCGGGTATGCCGGATGAGGATATTCAGAGGCTGCGTGCCACCCGAACGATCCAGACCCGCTTTACCATCAAGGCGCCGATCGACGGAGTGATCACGGCTTTTGACCTGCGTACCGGCATGAATATTTCCAAAGATAAGGTAGTGGCGCAAATTCAGGGGATGGATCCGGTCTGGATCGGCGCGGCAGTGCCTGAATCCATTGCTTATCTGCTGAAAGACACCTCGCAGTTTGCTGTTTCGGTACCGGCTTATCCGGATAAAACCTTCCCGGTTGAAAAATGGAATATCCTGCCGAGCGTGGACCAGACCACCCGCACGCTGCAGGTTCGCCTGCAGGTCGCTAACAAGGACGAGCTGCTGAAACCGGGCATGAACGCCTACCTGAAGCTGAATACCCAAAGTCAGGAGATGCTGCTGATCCCCTCCCAGGCCGTTATCGATACTGGCAAAGAACAGCGCGTTATGACGGTAGATGCGGACGGGAATTTTGTCCCGAAAAGGATCCACGTTCTGCATGAATCTCAGCAGCAGTCCGGCATTGGTAGCGGACTGGAAGAGGGGGAGTCGGTAGTGGTCAGCGGCCTGTTCCTGATTGACTCGGAGGCCAATATTACCGGCGCGCTGGAGCGCATGCGTCACGCTGAAGCTGCTGACGGCGCGCATTCCGGCCATTAAGGAGACGATGATGATTGAATGGATTATCCGGCGGTCAGTCGCCAACCGTTTCCTGGTCATGATGGGGGCGCTGTTCCTCAGCGTCTGGGGGACATGGACCGTTATCAACACCCCGGTCGATGCCTTGCCCGATCTGTCTGATGTTCAGGTGATTATCAAAACAAGCTATCCCGGCCAGGCACCGCAGATTGTTGAAAACCAGGTGACCTATCCGCTCACCACCACCATGCTCTCGGTTCCCGGCGCAAAGACTGTGCGCGGTTTTTCTCAGTTCGGTGATTCGTACGTGTATGTCATTTTTGAAGACAGCACCGATCTGTACTGGGCCCGGTCCCGCGTGCTGGAGTATCTGAATCAGGTTCAGGGCAAACTGCCTGCGGGTGTGAGCTCTGAAATCGGCCCTGATGCCACGGGCGTGGGCTGGATATTCGAGTATGCGCTGGTGGATCGCAGCGGAAAACACGATCTCGCAGAGTTGCGCTCGCTGCAGGACTGGTTCCTGAAATTTGAACTGAAAACAATCCCGAACGTGGCTGAAGTGGCGTCGGTGGGCGGCGTAGTTAAGCAGTATCAGATTCAGGTCATCCCGTTAAAACTGGCTCAGTACGGCGTTAGCCTGCCTGAGGTTAAGCAGGCCCTTGAGTCGTCTAACCAGGAGGCAGGGGGATCGTCAGTTGAAATGGCGGAAGCGGAGTATATGGTCCGGGCCAGCGGTTATCTGCAGACGATGGACGATTTCACTAACATCGTCCTGAAAACCGGAGAAAACGGGGTACCGATTTACCTTCGTGATGTTGCCCGCGTACAGGCGGGACCGGAAATGCGGCGCGGTATTGCGGAGCTGAACGGGCAGGGGGAAGTCGCTGGTGGTGTGGTGATCCTGCGTTCGGGCAAAAACGCGCGTGAAGTCATTACGGCGGTAAAAGATAAGCTGGAGACGCTGAAGGCCAGCCTGCCGGAAGGCGTTGAGATTGTGACCACCTACGATCGCAGCCAGCTGATCGACCGGGCAATCGACAACCTGAGTTCCAGGCTGCTCGAAGAGTTTATCGTGGTGGCCATTGTCTGCGCGCTGTTCCTGTGGCACGTTCGCTCTGCGCTGGTGGCAATTGTTTCTCTGCCGCTGGGCCTGTGTATTGCCTTTATCGTCATGCATTTCCAGGGGCTGAACGCCAATATTATGTCCCTGGGAGGCATTGCCATTGCGGTTGGCGCGATGGTGGATGCCGCTATCGTGATGATTGAAAACGCGCACAAGCGGCTGGAAGAGTGGGATCACCAGCATCCGGGAGAGCAGATTGATAACGCCACGCGCTGGAAGGTGATCACCAACGCCTCTGTCGAAGTTGGCCCCGCGCTGTTTATCAGCCTGCTGATCATCACCTTATCCTTCATTCCTATCTTCACTCTTGAGGGCCAGGAAGGGAGGCTGTTTGGTCCGCTGGCCTTCACCAAAACGTACTCCATGGCGGGCGCGGCTGCGCTTGCCATCATTGTTATTCCTATTTTGATGGGGTTCTGGATCAGGGGTAAGATTCCCGCTGAGACCAGTAACCCATTGAACAGGCTGCTGATTAAAGCCTACCATCCGGCTCTGATTAAGGTGCTCCACTGGCCCAAAACAACCCTGCTGGTTGCGGCCTTATCCATCTTCACGGTGATCTGGCCGCTCAGCCAGGTGGGCGGCGAGTTTTTACCGAAGATCAACGAAGGCGATCTGCTGTATATGCCGTCAACATTGCCGGGCGTTTCTCCGGCAGAAGCGGCCGCACTGTTACAGACCACGGACAAGTTAATTAACACCGTGCCTGAAGTGGCCTCTGTTTTCGGCAAGACGGGTAAAGCCGAAACGGCTACGGATTCCGCGCCGCTCGAAATGGTGGAAACCACCATTCAGCTCAAGCCTGAGAATGAGTGGCGGTCCGGCATGACGATTGAGAAGATTATTGACGAGCTCGACAAGACCGTTCGGTTGCCCGGTCTGGCGAATCTCTGGGTTCCGCCGATCCGCAATCGGATAGACATGCTTTCCACCGGGATCAAAAGCCCGATTGGTATCAAGGTGTCAGGTACCGTGTTGTCTGATATCGACGCGACGGCGCAAAGCATCGAGGCGGTAGCGAAAACCGTGCCGGGAGTGGTGTCTGCCCTGGCTGAACGTCTGGAGGGCGGGCGCTACATTGATGTCGATATCAACCGGGAAAAAGCCTCCCGCTACGGAATGACGGTGGGTGACGTGCAGCTGTTTGTCTCCTCGGCCATCGGCGGGGCGACGGTGGGTGAAACGGTGGAGGGCGTCGCCCGGTACCCGATTAATATTCGCTATCCTCAGGACTACCGGAACAGCCCGAGCGCGTTGAAGCAGATGCCGATCCTGACGCCAATGAAACAGCAGATCACGCTGGGCGATGTGGCTGATATTAAGGTCGTATCTGGCCCGACCATGCTGAAAACGGAGAATGCGCGTCCTGCCAGCTGGATTTACATCGATGCCCGTGGCAGGGATATGGTGTCGGTGGTGAACGACATTAAGACGGCCATCAGCCAGAACGTGAAGCTGAAGCCGGGAACCAGCGTGTCATTCTCAGGCCAGTTTGAGCTCCTCGAACATGCCAACAAGAAGCTGAAGCTGATGGTGCCGATGACGGTGATAATCATCTTTATTCTGCTGTATCTGGCGTTCCGTCGCGTGGAAGAAGCGTTGCTAATCCTGATGAGTCTGCCGTTCGCCCTGGTCGGAGGCATTTGGTTCCTGTACTGGCAGGGCTTCCACATGTCTGTCGCAACCGGCACCGGGTTTATCGCCCTGTCCGGGGTGGCGGCTGAGTTTGGGGTGGTCATGCTGATGTATTTGCGTCATGCCATTGAGGAGAATCCGGCGTTGTCCCATCGGGACACGTTCACCGAGCAGGGGCTTGATGACGCGCTTTATCATGGTGCCGTGCTGCGCGTGCGGCCGAAGGCGATGACCGTGGCGGTGATTATTGCCGGTCTGCTGCCCATTCTCTGGGGGACCGGTGCCGGGTCAGAGGTCATGAGCAGGATAGCGGCGCCTATGATTGGCGGGATGATCACGGCGCCGCTGCTGTCGCTGTTTATTATTCCTGCGGCGTATAAGTTAATTTGGTTGCGCAGGCAGAGAAAGGCATAAAAAATCCCGCCAATAGTGGCGGGATTCTTATGGGAAGAATTCTCAGCTGAATATTTAAGCTTCACGATATCGCTTTGCTCAAATCATTAATATTGTTTGTTAGGTCTATGATTTCTTGATGTTTTCTCATTATATAGTTTCTGCACTCTATGAGGCACCCATTTCCTGCTATGCCTAAACTTTCGCAACCAGCATCCATTTCATTACCAACAGTCTGTATCGCTTTGTAAAAATCCCTGTCAGCTTCTGGAGAAAGGAACGAAAGAAGGATGATTTTCGATGCTGTCATTTCACGCATTTCGTCCATCCACTGATTATGGATGACATCTAACTCTTCTATAGAGGCGTTTTTTTCTGCTAATCCATACGCATGTTGACGAAGGCTTGCTTGAGTGGCATGAGATAAAAATCTGGCACAAGAATCACGAACACCATTGCAGTTCTCCTTTTTCAACGCAACTTCGGTTGCCAGCTGAGTGTTTATCTTGAGTGTACTGACTTGTTGTTCAATCCCCAATTTAAACTCGGTAGCCTGACGCTCTGAGCTTTTATCAAATTGGCGATGCGAGTTTTTCATGGCCAGCCATGCAACCCCAGCAGTAGCTGCAGCGGGCAAAACTGCTTTTGCAAGATCAATCCAAGGGGCCAGTTGATCTTTTTGGCTTGCAATCTGGACTGTAACCACGTCTTTAGCGGGTTTCAGCACTTCGAGTAACTGAATGATATCCATGACGTTAACTCAATTAAAAGAAAAGTAGTATAACTCCAAACCATAACCGCACCTCACGCATAGTGTCAGCAAACGAAAGATATGGGAGGGGACTTAATTCTATATTCCTATTATTTTATTAGAGTCATAACCATCTTAGGTAAAGAAGATATTTAACTATTCTGGGTTTGAGGAATATACATAATTTACGACAGCACCAGAAACATTATAACAAACTGTTTTAAATGGATATTAATCAAATGGCGATTCAAACTCACAGTTATGAACTCAGTTTTGGTTCATAACTGTGTTAAACGCTGTCCAGAAATCACTCGATGTTACGTCTGTTAGTTCATGAACTGTTCGTTCTAATTTTGTGATGTACGTCAGGTTTTCGTGTTAAGTAATATTACCTTTTACTCGATGAGCGATTGCTTAATACCTCTCCGACAACAGGAGCAGCGGTAAATGCGTTTGGCCAGCCAGCGTAAAACGCGGCTTGGGTAACGATCTCCCCAGCTTCCTCAGCAGAAAGTCCATTATCCATCGCTCTGTTGAGGTGATAGCCAATCTGCGCGCTCTGTCCAGATGCGATTAACGCGCTGACCGTAATCAGGCTTCTGTCGCGGGGTTTCAGCGCGGGTCTTTGCCAGAGATCCAGGAACAGTGGGTCAGCAGTAAATTTAACCAGACCAGGTGATATCGGTCCCACGTTTTTTTCCACTGTCTCTGAACGCTGCTTTTCTGCTTCCTGATTGAGAGGAAGCAGGTCCGGAGAAGCGTCAGGAAGTGCATCTGCCGTGACGCCACGAGATTCAAATACTGCTTTGGTCACGCTGACTGCTGACATGGCATTTGGCCAACCTGAGTAGAACGCCAGATGGGTAATGATTTCTGACAATTCCGCTGGCGAAACGCCATTATCAAGGGCAATGTCTACATAGTGCTTAAGGTCGCCAGGCTGGTTTCTGGCAATTAGCATGGCGACGGTCACCATACTACGATCCCTGGGCGAGAGGGCATCGCGTGTCCACAGATCTTCAGTAATAGCTTCTCGACCAAAGCGGGCAAGAGCCGGTGAGACAGAACGAATATCAGCTTCAGGAATCGCTGAAGGTTCAATTTTCATCATAGCTTTACCTCTTGTTTCCTCAGCATTAGCAAAATCAGAAATAACAAGCGACATGGCCGCCGCTGCAATTACGCTTTTCATGTTAATCCTCACTGGTCAACGGTGCGGATCCTGTTTGATTCCGCCTTTGTTACGAAGAAATACCGGTTTTACCGGGATAGCGTCCTTACTGGCGCTCATATGCGCCGTTTGCCTGAGATAGTCCCGGAAGTGTGGCGTTTGTCGGTGCAGTTGATACGCTTCCTCACTGGCGTAAACCTCATAGAAATACCAGCGGTTTGGCGTCTGTGAGTCTGTAGCGGCATACATGGCTAACACGCCTTTCTCAACGTTGAGCGACTCAGCCATTTCAGGCAGAACGATGTTTTTAAATTCGGTCTGAAATTCAGGCTTTACCTCAACGATCACCAGATTATTAATGGTTCGCTCATTCGGTAGGATGTATTTGTCCCCCAGAAATTGGGGCTCCAGAGTGATTTTATTTTTCCGATCGATAATGTCAGGTGCCCGGGCAGCGAATGCCTTGTACGGTTCAGCATTCAGATGTTTGCGGTAAGCACTCTCGTTTTCATAGAGTTCGACCACGAATACCTGACGTGGATTGTCGCTTCGTTGCAGGGCGTACATCGCCAGCGTACCTGCTTCATGATCAACCGAAGCGGAAATCGTCTGCCTGGCCACGTCTGCAAAAACTTTGTCCCGATCGGGTCTGACGCCAAACTCGAAGATATTCATCACGGGCTTATTCTGCGTGTCCGGTTTTGTTGCAAAGACAGGGATGCTTATTAGCATACAAATTAAAAACATAAGGGGCTTTTTCACGTTGATCCTTTTACTGAAATTACTGTTTGCTACCGCGTCCAGACCTGCTTAACGTCTTTCGTTTGCGGCGTGTTTTGCGCCATGATCCCCGTCAGAACATGCGGCTGGTAGGTTTCTTCCAGAAACCGGATTTCCTCCGGGCTCAGTTGAAGATTTACGGCGTTTACCGCGCCATCAACGTGATCTTTTTTTGTGGCCCCTACGACAGGTGACGTGACTTTTGTCAGCAGCCAGGCGAGTGAGATTTCCGTCATGGACACCTGATATCGTTCAGCAAGCTCGGCGACGCGCTCGATAATGATCCGATCCTGTTCAGCCGTGCTGTCATATTTTCCGCGGGCATAGGCATCCTCGGTGGCTCGCCGCGTGTGGCCTTCTTTCCGGGAGAGACGACCGCTGGCCAGCGCGCTATAGGGGGTCATGGCGATATCATCTTCAGCGCACAGACCGAAGAGCTCTCGTTCATCTTCACGCATAATCAGGTTGTAGTGGCTTTGCACGGAAACAAAGGGCGTCAGCCCTTCGCGTTCGGCAAGGGCGTTCGCTTTCGCCAGCTGCCAGGCATAGCAATTGGAAATACCAATAGCGCGCACTTTGCCCGCAGTAACGGCGGCATGAAGCGCTTCAAGCACCTCAATAACGGGCGTGTTGTAATCCCAGATGTGGTAGATGTAGAGGTCGATGTAGTCCATCCCCAGATTTTGCAGGCTCTGGTCGAGCGATCGGGCTATTGCCTCTTTTCCGCCGATCCCCGCGGCAATTTGCGCGGCGGTTCGCGGCAGAAACTTGGTGGCCAGCACCACATCCTCGCGTTTTGCCATCTCCCGCAGCGCCCGGCCAACGTATCGCTCACTGGAACCGTTCTGATAGGCGATGGCGGTATCGTAAAAATTGATACCCTTTTCGAGACCGTAGCGGATGATGTCCCGGCTTGCTGTTTCGTCCAGCGTCCAGCGATGCTGGCCCGTTAACGGGTCGCCAAACCCCATACATCCCATACAGATGCGGGAGACCAGTAAGTCACTTTTACCGAGCCGGGTATACTGCATCGTTATTCTCCCTCTGGATTATTCACGACGGAATTGAGCAGATCGACAAGCCTTGAAGCGTGTTCCCGGGCAAGCGTTTTATGCTGCGCGATTTTGTCGGCATCCCGGTCGGCATAGCTGATACCGCAGGTATAAACCGGCGCCAGCAGCTCAAGATTGCACAGTTTTGCCGTGGTCTCGAACGGAATAAGATACTCTTCAATGGCATGGCCAAAGAAACCGTCAGCGGTATAGAGCGCCTGTGGCGCCCCTGTAGTGAAGGAGAGGATCAGCTTTTTACCGCCCAGTTTCGCCGTTGAGCCATGCGCGAAGCCGTGGACAAAGACCTCGTCCAGCCATTGTTTCATTAACCCGGGCAGCCCATACCAGGAAAAAGGAAACTGCCAGACAATCACATCGGCCCTGAGCAGGCTTTCCTGCTCCGCAGCGATATTGAATTTGCCGTTCGGATAGAGCCAGTCCAGACGACGAATTTCAGCATCGGGAAGGGCGGTTGCCACTTCATCAAGGATAGTGGCGTTGGCGACGGAATGGTTCAGCTCAGGATGACCTGAAATAACAAGGATATTTTTCATTTCAATACGTTAAAGAGGCTGGTGGATTTTTAACCCAGTATAGAGTGACACCATTATTTTTTTTAGAGCAGTAAAGGCTCATTCACTTTTAGACAAAAACTAATAATGGTCGATTGATCTCATTGTGCCCCCATATCCCTTGGCGGCTTCCCAAATCAGCGCCTTTCGCGTTTATCAGCGCATTCTTTTCTATCTGCGGTTGGCTTCGGTCAGGATTATGACCATCAGCGACGGTTTTCCCCCAGTCGCCAAGGAAAGGTGCCTGCTCAAGCGCAACAGGCATACACGCTCGCCCTAACTCGCTGTCGAGATAATGTTCTTCGAGGCAAATGATTTTCATATTCTCACTCTTCATACAAAGCAGTAAAAGTGATGCAGATTAGGATCGCCCGGAACAGCCCGTTCGTGAGTGTCATTCATGACAGTCTGTCCCGGACAGGGTTTACACCATCGGTTTTTCCCAGGCGCCTCGTGTATCGACTCTGGTCTCTGTGGCGACTTTTTCCAGCAGGATGATTTCCTCATCGCGTAACTGGATGTCTGAAGCGCAGGCGGCGTCCAGAACGTGATGGACTTTAGTCGCACCAACGAGGGGAAGGGTACCTTTTGCAATAGCCCATGCGATGGCTATCTGTGCCACGCTGGCATTCCTTTCAGTTCCCATTTTTTTCATGGCGGCGGTTAATCTTTCTATCTGCGGCAGTACTGCGTTATAACTTTCGGCCCGGCCACTCCCGGCAGGCATGGGATGATTTGAATCATAACGACCACTGAGCGCGCCTTGCTCCAGGACCATGTAAGCAAAGAACGTGATGTTATTTTGTCGGCAGTAATCAAGGATCCCGGCCTCTTCAGAGGCGCGATAGAGCAGGCTGTAATGATTCTGTACTGCACTGAGGGAATAACCGGAAGCGTTAAGGATTTCGTTGGCGCGTCTGATTTGTGCCAGATTGTGGTTGGAAACCCCGACGCGTTTGACCTTACCGCTTTGTAAAAGTGGGATCAGTCCTGGCGTCCATTTCTCAACGTCGAGGGGATTGTGGATCCAGTAGATATCAATCGCGTCCACGCCCAGGCGTCCGAGGCTGGCCTCAAGCATATCGCTGACAGGCTGTGCTGACTGTTCGTTCGCAATCTGCGGCGTGAATTTGGTGGATAAAATCATATCCTCGCGGGGGAACTGACGGACTAATGCTCCCAGCGCTGCCTCGGAACTCCCCATGCCATATACTGCTGCGGTATCCCAAAGATTGAGACCCTTACTCATGGCCGTGGTGAACACGTCTGCCATCTGAGTATCAGAAAGATGATTGCCGAAGACGGTGTCGCCACCGGCAAAGCCTGTGCCCCAGGACCATGTGCCGAGCGCGACTGAAGGAAGAGATTTCATATTCAGCTCCTGAAAAAAGGCCGGAACGTTGCTGACGTAAACCGGCCAAAGAGGGTGAGTAACGGTGAAAGACAGATGAATGAATTAAGTTGGCTGGCGGAGGGCATTTAACAGCGCCACACCCACACCGTGCGCTGAAGCGGGATTCTGCCCCGTGATAAGGCGTCCGTCGGTAACCACGTTTTCAGACCAGTTCGGGGCCTCATGATGAAGCGCGCCATGCTCGCGGAGTGCAGTCTCAAGCAGGAAGGGAACCACATCTGTGGTGTGAACTTCTTCCTCTTCCTTGTTGGTAAAGGCCGCCACGTTTTTGCCTTTCACCAGGTATTCGCCGCTGCTGAGCTTTGCGTCAACCAGTGCCGCAGGTCCGTGGCAGACGGCTGAGACAATCCCATCACTTTCATACACTTCGCGGATAATACGCTGGGCATCCTGGCTGTCGCGGAAATCCCACATGGTTCCATGCCCGCCCGCAAAGAAAACGGCGCTGTAATCGGTACCGTTCAGCTCGGATAACGAAGGCGTTGTGGCCAGGCGCTGCTGAAAATCGGTTTCGTTCCAGAACCAGGCGTTGACAGAGTCACTGAGGTCAAATCCATCCACCGGCGGCTGTCCCCCGCGAATGCTGGCTATCGTCGTTTTTAGTCCGGCATCTTCCAGTACTTTCAGCGGATGCGTCAGCTCAGCCAGGAAAAAACCGGTTGGTACACCGGATGCGCCTTTAATCGGATGGCTGGAAACGACACACAGCACGGGTTTATCTGCAGGTTTCATATCGGGCCTCACTCTTTATTTTTAAATTCAGCGGCAAAGAGATTTTCCCAGTTAATAAAGGAGCCAAGCGGAATGCACTCAAAGCTTAATAAGCCTGCTTTTGCCAGCGGGAATTCGGCCATTACGTTCATCGCTTCATCGACAGAGTCACATTCAAGAAAAATAGCGACGCCAGGTCTGTCCTGACGGAAGTAAATGTCGCGGATGAAGCCGGATTTATACAATCCCCAGGCGTGCAGCGCTTCAGCGTTAAGGTGTGGAGCATATTTTTCCAGCGATGCTCCAGGTGCGGGGATATCCAGACATAAAATTCGCATCATAGTCTCCTGAACTCAGGTTGTTGTAGAAAGAGATAAAAGTATAAGAGGCGAATTTCACGAAGATTAGAGGGGCATTGACTTAAGCATCTTTAGGCTGTACTTAATAATTAAGCAGTGATTGCTTAAGGAACACATTATGAATAACGCCCTGTATAACCAGATACGCATCTTTCAGAGCATTGCACGTGAGGGCAATATTTCGGCAGCCGCAAGAAAACTGGAAATTACGCCTCCCTCCGTCAGCAATGCGCTTAAATTGCTGGAAGAGCATATTGGCCATCCGCTTTTTGTGCGTACGACCCGCCGTATTGAGCTGACAGAAACCGGGCAGCTGTTGCTGGAACAGACCGCCGCGGCGGTGGAGTCGCTGGAAAATTCGCTTGAAAGCATTCGCGACCAGAATCAGGAGCCCTCTGGTGTGGTGAGAATTACGCTCTCGCGTTTTGCCTATCTGTTAATTCTCAAGCCTGCAATGGCGGAATTCTGTCAGCAATACCCGGGTATACAGTTGGAAATATCGGTTTACGACGGTACCGTGAATATCATCGAAGAGCGTTTTGACCTTGGGATCCGTTTTGGCGATATTCTCGAAGGTGGGGTGGTGGCGCGGCCGTTAATGAAACCCTTTCGTGAAGGGTTATATGCATCCTCAGCTTATATTCGCGAGTATGGAATGCCCGAGGTGCCGGCTGACCTCAGTCAACACAAGCTGATTGGCTACCGTTTTATCACTAACAACCGCATCCTTCCGTTGATTCTTAACGACCGCGGAGAGCAGTTGACGGTTGAGATGCCCGGGCAGTTAATCAGTAACGATATCGACGTTATGGCTGACGGGATCCGTAACGGGCTGGGAATTGGACGCCTGTTTGAACCCATCTGGCAGTTACAGCCCGACAGGGAGCACTTTATCCCCGTGATGGAGAGTTACTGGAAAACCTACCCGCCAGTCTATCTCTATTACCCTAAAAATGCGGGTAAAACGAAAAGAGTGAAGGCCCTGATTGATTTTCTGATATTCGCTACGGGGCGATAAAGACGATAACGCATCGTCCCGTATGGAAGCGCTATTTCACAACTCCAGCGGCCTGGCCTCCTGTATGAACTCAATCAGAAGGCGAAGCCCGGTCGGCAGTTGCCGGCGGCTTGAATAATAGATATAAAAACCTTCCTCCAGCGGGGACCATTCCGTAAGCACCAGGCGGAGCCGTCCATCCTTCACACAGGGTGCAACAAGAGGCTCCGGAAAATACATCAGGCCGGCTCCACCTAATACGGCCACAAGACCCGTTTCAGCCTGGTTGACCGTCACTGAGCCAGGCACAGTGATTTGGTACGTTTCGCCATCTCGCTCAAGTTCCCAGCGATAAATCCGATCGTCGCCGAGGCGATTGCTAATACAGCGATGGTGCAATAAATCATCAGGATGTTCAGGCGTTCCGTAGCGTTCAAGGTAGTCGGGGGATGCTGCGATAACCCAGCGAATATCGGCAGATAAACGCCGGGCAACCATGTCTTCCGGGACGGTGCCACCATAGCGGATACCGGCATCGAAGCCCGCATCAGTGACGTCAACCATACGGTTGCTGGCCACAATATCGATTTCAATATCGGGATAGCGATCCATAAAAGCGGGCATAACCGGTGCAAGCAAAAGATTGGCTGCTTCAACGGCAGCATTGATGCGGATACGCCCGGTAGGCGTATTACGATACCGGTTAAGCGATTCAAGCGCGCCTTCTATCTTGTCGAAAGGCTGAAGGACAGACTGAACCAGTTCTTCACCTGCAGCCGTAGGGGTAACGCTCTTGGTCGTGCGATTAAGCAGGCGAACCCCGAGCCTTGTTTCCAGTCCCTTCAGGGCATGACTAAGCGCTGATGCACTGACACCTAATTCAATCGCCGCACGGCTGAAACTGCGATGACGTGCAATAGCCATGAAATAAATGAGATCGGCGACATCAGCTCTGCTTATTTGCATACAGAATCGTTTTCCTTGTGCGTTAAGGCCCGAATGCGTTGATACGGAAATGATATACACCATAGACCGACCAGGGCTAATCCGTTGCTGAATTTATTTCACAAGTCCATCCACTCATCGCCTCTCACTGAACACGTTGTGCTTCGTTATTCTTGAAAATTATGCGCTCTGGCCGTCGGTCAGGGCGGAATATTCACCTAACGGAGCCGTGTATGAACTATACGCATCTTGGCCGCACCGGCCTGAAAGTCAGCCGCCTTTGTCTCGGAACCATGAATTTTGGTGACGTCACCGACGAGAAAACCAGCGCCCGCATTCTGGATGAAGCGCTTGAGGCGGGTATCAATTTCATTGATACAGCAGACGTGTATGGCACCGAGCAATCACCCGATATCCAGCAAGGTTCGGGGCTGTCCGAAGAGATTATTGGTCGCTGGCTCCAGCAGGGTGGCCGCCGTGACCGTATCGTTCTGGCGACGAAAGCCTATCAGCCTATGGGACCAGGTCCGAACGATCGCCGTCTTTCTGCTTACCATATTCGCAAGGCCTGCGAGGACAGTTTGCGACGGCTTAAGACCGACCATATTGACGTCTATCAGATGCATCACATCGATCGTTATACACCATGGGAAGAGGTCTGGCAGGCCATGGAGCTCCTTGTTCAGCAGGGAAAAGTGCTTTATATCGGTAGCAGCAATTTCGCAGGCTGGGACATTGCGACTGCGCAGTCAGTTGCCACGGCCCGTCATTCCCTGGGCCTGGTTGCTGAGCAAAGTCTCTACAATCTGACTGCCCGAACTGTTGAGCTGGAGGTCATTCCCGCATGCCGTCATTTTGGCCTGGGACTGATTCCCTGGAGTCCACTTGCCGGAGGGTTGCTTGGCGGCGTACTGAAAAAGATGGCCAGCGGGCGCCGTGCGAGGCCCGCGTTTGCCCGTCTAATCGAACAGTATCGTCCGCAGCTGGAAGCCTACGAAGGATTATGTGAGGACCTCGGCGAAACCCCTTCCGATGTGGCGCTTGCGTGGCTCCTGCAGAATCCTGTCGTTACTGCTCCACTTATCGGGCCTCGTACGGCGGAACAACTCCGGGAGGCGCTTCACGCAACAACAATCACGCTATCAGACGACACCATGAGCTGTCTCGACGAAATCTGGCCCGGCCCCGGGGGAGAAGCGCCCCAGGCTTATGCCTGGTAATGCCCAAATTAATGAATCCTTTCTTCGCTATAGGGAGTTCCAGTTTATGAGCAAGATGATGCATGACCAGCATTCTGCTTCCGTACCCGCTTCCCGGGATCGTCGCAATTTTCTGATCGCCGGCGCCGGTCTGGCGTTGGCCGCTACCACCCTTGGCAGGAGCGGAGCCGTGATGGCTAAACCGGCTGGTCAGGACACGTCGAGCGCCCCTTCGGATGCTGTTCCCGTCCAGAAGGAGACCTTAACCACGCGTAAACTCGGCTCGCTGGAGGTTTCCAGCATGGGACTCGGGTGTCTGCCTATGGTGGGGTATTACGGCGGTGGTCCGCGCGATCGTAAAGCCATGGTTTCGCTCATCCGGGCCGCCTTCGAACAAGGCATCACGTTCTTTGATACTGCCGAGGTGTATGGCCCCCATCTCAGTGAAGAATTTGTCGGGGAAGCACTGGCCCCCGTTCGCGATCGTGTGGTGATTGCCACTAAGTTCGGTTTCGGCGTGGAGGAGGGGAAGCCAACCTCACTCAACAGCCATCCTGACCATATTCGCCGTGCCGTAGAGGGCTCGCTAAAGCGTCTGAAAACGGACCACATCGATCTTCTTTATCAGCATCGCCCCGATCCGAATGTGCCGATTGAGGATGTGGCGGAAACCGTGAAGGCGTTGATCCAGGAGGGTAAAGTGAAACACTGGGGATTGTCGGAAGCGAGTGCCAGGACAATCCGCCGCGCACATGCGGTACTCCCTGTGACTGCAGTACAGAGTGAGTATGCCATGTGGTGGCGTGAACCGGAGACGCGGATATTTCCAACGCTCGAAGAGCTGGGTATCGGCTTTGTACCTTACTGCCCGACCGCCCGGAGTTTCCTTGCCGGGGCAGTCAATCCAAGCCAGCGGTTCGACAGCACAGATAGGCGGCATAACCTGCCACGCTTCCAGCCCGATGCCCTGGCCAAAAACATGGTACTGCTTGAATTCGCGCAGTCGTGGGCCCGTCGCAAAAACACCACTCCGGTTCAGTTCGCGCTGGCGTGGGTTATGGCACAGCGGCCATGGATTGTCCCTATCCCGGGTACGACGCAATATCCGCACCTGATAGAAAATCGCGGTGCATCGCAAGTCCGGTTGACGGACAGCGAGTTACGCGAAATCGATGCAGCGCTTGCCAGGATCCCATTGCAGGGCGGTCGCGCAGATCCGTTTACCGAAAGTCAGTTTGATAAAAGTTAAACGGTGATGGCCACCTTTTTTCACATCAGTGGCCAGGGAGACCCGGCAACGCCGGGCCAGGGTAGGGCATTAACAGTCCTGTATTGCTGAAGGCGGCGTGAGTGAAGGTGGCGTATCCGGAAGCGGGGGAATGATCCCGTCGACGGGGTGCGGCAGATAGTGTGCCTCGAGTTCCATGATTTCGGCATCGCTAAGTGAAAAGTCCAGCGCGCTGATAGCCGTAGAAAGATGTTCTGGTTTCGTCGCGCCTACGATCGGTGCTGTGATGACCGTTTTTGATAGCAACCAGGCAATTGCAACATGGGCTCTTGGCACATCGTGCTTTTCGGCAATTCTGGCAACGACATCAATAACGGGCTTATCCAGAAGGGCTGCGTTCTCATACATTTTTAACGCAAAGGCATCGTTTTGCGTTCGTCGGGACGTGACACTCCAGTCGCGCGTGAGCCTGCCGCGTGCCATCGGACTCCAGGGGATCACACCAACACCCTGGTCTTCACACAGGGGCAACATCTCGCGCTCTTCTTCCCGGTAAAGCAGGTTGTATTGCGGTTGCATCGTAATAAATCGGGTCCAGCCGTTACGCTCTGCAGTATGCTGCATTTTTGCAAAGCGCCAGGCTTCCATAGATGATGCGCCGATGTAACGTACTTTTCCTGATTTAACGAGGTCATGCAGAGCCTCCATGGTCTCTTCAACAGGCGTGGAGTGGTCAAAGCGGTGAATCTGAAAGAGATCCACATAATCCATACCTAAGCGCATCAGGCTATCGTCAATAGACTGAAAAATGGCCTTGCGGGAAAGAAACCCGGTATTGGGTGAGTTGCGCCACGGAAAGAAGGTCTTTGTCGCCACAACGATCTCATCGCGTCTGGCCATTTCTCTCAGCGCTTTTCCAGTGATCTCTTCAGAACTTCCGCCCGAGTAGATATTCGCGGTATCAAAAAAATTAATGCCCGCTTCAAGCGCCTGACGAATGAGCGGGCGTGACGCCTTTTCATCCAGGGACCAGGGTTGAGGCAAACGTTCAGGTTCACCATAGCTCATACAACCGAGACAAAGACGGGAGACTTGCAAACCGCTACGACCCAGATTCACATACTTCATTCTGTGTTCCTTCTTTTATTGCCAGCAATTCTGTATGTGACAGGGTATTGCACAGACATGAAGGGAAACAGCATGCGCCATCGAATGGTGTTTTGAGTTTTTTTCACAAATCGTCGTAATCGACAGTGAAAGACGAGAAGCAAGAGGGAGGTCAGAATTAGTAACAGATTGATGTATCGGCCCGTGATTAACTATCAGATGTCATTTAACATAATATACATTATGCGCACTAAGATGGAGGCAGGAAAAATCTGCCTTTCTACGGTCGTGATTGCCCTGGTTATAGAAAGCTTGTGAGCTGCCAACTTCTACGTTTATACAAGGTTAAAAAACGTTTGATATACTCAAGCCTTTGACCACCGCTCCCGCAGACTTATGGAAATTGAACTCGATAAAAGCTTTAAAGAAAGGATTTTCCACGCTGTCATTTTTGAAGTGACGGCCAACGTCATTATCGCACTGTCTCTTGCATGGTTGATGAACGTTTCGGTACTTCAGTCCGGTTCGTTGTCCGTGATATCCGCACTTACCGCAACGGCCTGGAATTTTGTCTTCAATAAGCTCTTTGACTCCCTGCAGAAAAAACATCAGTTTCAACGAACATTCCTCGTTCGCGCCATCCATGCGGTTGGTTTTGAAACAGGCCTTATCGTCTCCTTAATTCCTGTAGCCATGTTCATGCTGGATTTAACGATCGCTGAGGCATTTTTTGTTGAGATTGGCCTTGTTCTGTTTTTCCTGCCATACACGATGCTCTTTAACTGGCTTTATGATTACCTGCGTTGGACATTCGTTGGGCGGAAACGGTCTGCTGTGTAGCGAATCTTGATATCGGTCACATTCACAACCCCTTGATCGCATTGGACTCCACTCTCTTTCTATACTTCCCATTTCGTTATCACTTTTTGAGGAGTCCATAATGTTTGATCATGTGAAATTCGGCGTCAGCGATTATGAGAAAAGTAAAGCCTTCTTCCTCATGGCGCTTCAACCGCTCGGTGTCGAACTCGTCGATGAAGGCTCTCCCGACTATGGCGTCGAAATGAGTTCCGGCGACGTTTCTCTTTGCCTTTTTCAGTCGAATGATAAACCCGCTCCGCTTCATCTGGCCTTTGTGGCCACGACACGCCAGCAGGTTAATGACTTTTACCATGCCGCGCTGCGCGCAGGCGGACGCGATAATGGCGCACCGGGATTGCGCTCCTACGGTAAAAATTACTATGCAGCATTTGTCATTGCGCCTGACGGTCATAATATCGAAGCGGTATGCCATGCCCCCGAGGAGGAATAATTTAACTTCGTAAATATGCATGATAATTCTTGATATTGCACGATAGTGCCGATTATTATCCCCGTAATGTGACACGCAAACCTGCAACATCATGCAAAAACACTTAACGAGGTGAATATGACGCAACAGCTGATTTTGATTGCTGGCCCCTATCGGAGCGGTACCGATGGCATTCAGTCCCGCATTGATGAAAATCTTGCCCGTCTTGAACGTGCTGCATTAGCCGTTTACCAGCTCGGCCACGTTCCGGTGATTGGTGAATGGCTGGCGCTTCCACTGGCGAAGGCCGCGGGCTCAAAGTCTGTAGCCGATGAGGTCGCAGAATCGATGCTGTATCCCGTTGCGCACCGGCTCATCGCAAAATGCGATGCGATTTATCGTATTGCCGGCGCGTCTCAGGGCGCGGATATGGACATAGAGGTTGCCCGTAAACACGGCCTCACGATTTATACCGCACTTGAAAGCATACCTCAGGCTTAACGGTGCCTGCGCCAGCCAGTATTCTGGCTGGCTCACGCGGTAGCCAGCACGATCGATACCCCTTTTTCCGATACCGCATTCACCCAGCCACGATCGGTATCGCCTTCGACGACAATCGTATTTGCCAGTGACACATCGCCTATTACAAATGATGACGCCGTGTTTATTTTTTCCGGCGACGCAAGGACCACCGTTTCGGCGGCTCTGCCGGAAAATGCACGTTTGATGCACGCCTCTTCGAAATCACCGGTCGTCAGCCCTGCTTCCGGATGGATGCCGGTCACGCCCATAAAGAACAGATCCGCATGAATGTTTTCAATGCCTTCAATAGCCGCCGCGCCGACGGCCACAATCGAGTGCTTATACAAACGGCCACCGATCAGAATCACTTCGATGGAAGGATGATTAACAAGCCCCAGAGCAATGCTCGGACTGTGC
This sequence comes from Enterobacter sp. 296B2, assembly GCF_034106185.1. NCBI lineage: Bacteria > Pseudomonadati > Pseudomonadota > Gammaproteobacteria > Enterobacterales > Enterobacteriaceae > Enterobacter > Enterobacter sp. 296B2. Next base: position 54,110 of record NZ_JAWNCA010000001.1, read on the forward strand.
GTCACCACGGTAATACGCAGGTCATGCGGTAAGAAGGCGATCAGCTCTGAGGTGGTCGTTCCTCCGTCAACGATCACCACCTGGCCCGAAGAGATCAGCTGCGCTCCCTTCTGCGCCACCTTTCTTTTGGCATCCATTTTCACTGACTGTCGTTCCGCGAAAGGCACAATAGCGGAAGACGACGGCAGCGCGCCGCCGTGAACTCGCTGTAAACGCCCTTCTGCCGCCAGCTCGCGTAAATCGCGTCGGATGGTGTCTTCAGAGACGTCGAAGAGAACGCTTAGCGCTTTTGACTGAACCTGACCTTCGGTGCCGAGCTTTTCGAGGATCAACTGTTTTCGCTGACTGGTGAGCATCATGGATTCCTGATATTGCATGTTTAATCTTGAAACTGCACGTTAATGCTGTTATTGATAGTTACTCTACGTAAGGAGGATGAAACGTGCAATCAAAACGTGCAGATGTGCGCATCATTGACAGTGAAACGCTGTCCGATAACTGGTACTTACTTAAAAAATATACGTTTGACCTGCAAAGACGCGATGGCGAATGGCAGCGGCAAACGCGTGAAGTTTATGACCGGGGGAATGGCGCCACGATCCTGCTCTACAACCGTGACCAAAAAACGGTGATTCTGACCCGCCAGTTCCGCTTCCCGGTCTTTATTAATGGCCATGAGGACGATCTGATTGAGGCGGCGGCCGGCCTGCTCGATAACATGGATCCGGAAAGCCGCATTAAAGCAGAGGCGGAAGAAGAGACCGGGTTTAACGTGTCGAGCGTGCAGAAAATCTTTGAAGCCTATATGAGCCCTGGCTCCGTCACGGAGAAACTCTACTTCTATCTTGCCGAGTATCATCCGAAGGACAAAACCAGCGCAGGCGGCGGTATCAAAGCGGAGGGAGAAGATATCGACGTACTGGAAATGCCCTTTGAAGAGGCATTGCGGGAAATTGATGCGGGCAAGATCGTCGACGGAAAAACCATCATGCTGCTCTATCATATTGCGCTAAAAGGCATTCTGTAACCTGCCGCTCTCGACGCCTGCCCCGGTGCAGGTGTCGGCCTGTGCTATCCTTGCTGAAACACGCAAAACGGAGATCTGAAGATGGCCGACTGGAACCCTTCGCTTTACCTGCAATATGGCGCCGAACGAACGCGCCCCGCCGCTGAGCTGCTTGCCAGAATTCCCCTCGATGACGTAGCCACCATCGCCGATCTGGGCTGCGGGCCGGGCAACAGCACGGCGCTGCTGCACCATCGCTGGCCGAAAGCTCAGATCGTCGGCGTCGATAACTCACCAGCCATGCTGGAAGAGGCCCGTAGCGCACTGCCCGGCTGCCAGTTCGTTGAGGCCGATATCCGCCAGTACAGGCCTGGCCAGCCGCTGAGTCTGATTTATGCCAATGCTTCGCTGCAATGGGTTCCTGACCATTACGATCTTCTGCCTCATCTTGTCTCTCTGCTCGCGCTAAATGGCGTACTGGCGATCCAGATGCCGGATAACTGGCTCGAACCCACGCACGTGGCGATGCGCGAAGTGGCGCTGGAGCAGGACTATCCTGACCGCGGCCGCGAACCGCTGCCAGGCGTGCATGCCTATTACGATATCTTGTCGGAGGCCGGCTGTGATGTGGATATCTGGCGGACAACCTATTTCCATAAAATGAGCTCGCACCAGGCCATTATTGACTGGGTCAGCGCCACCGGTTTGCGGCCGTGGCTCCAGGATCTGAACGAGAGCGAGCAGAAACGTTTCCTGAAACGCTATCACGAGCTGCTGGAAGAGCAGTATCCGCTCCAGGAAAACGGGCAGATACTGCTGGCTTTTCCTCGGCTGTTTATCGTTGCCCAGCGTCAGCCCTGAACGGGGCTATGAACGGGCCTCTTTGAGCAGCTGCTGGATAACCTTTTCCTGCTGCTCATAGTTCCCTTCGCCAAACGAGGTATAGCGCAGCTGGCCTTTTGCATCGAAATAGTAGTGTGCGGGCCAGTACTGGTTGCCGAAAGCGTTCCAGATTTGATAGTTGTTGTCCGTTACAACCCGGTACGGGAGTTGCCATTTATTTACCGCGTTTTTCACCGAGGCGATCGGTTTCTCCCAGGGATATTCAGGCGTGTGTACTCCTATGACGACCAGGCCCTGAGACTGGTATTTTGTTGCCCAGTCGCGCACGTGCGGAAGCGTATGCTGGCAGTTAATGCAGTCCCAGGTCCAGAAATCGATCAGAACCACTTTCCCGCGTAATGATTCAGACGTGACAGGGTCACCGTTCACCCACCCTGTCCCACCGCTTAATGAAGGCAGCTGGCTGCTGGGCTCGGTCATCACTACCGGCTGAAGCTTCGGCGACTGCGTGGCGGGTTTCGCCAGATTCAGCAGCGTGGTTTCAAGGCGATCCGCGACGCCGTTCGCGCCCTGCAGAACCGACGTCATCCCCGTTGCGTTAAAGACGACGGCCGCTAACATTACCACGCCTGCCCCCTGACGTAGCTTTTCCATCAGCGTCGATTTGGCTCTCAGCGGCGCCATCAGCGTGCGGCCTCCGAGAACGAGTAAACCCAGCATCAGCGCGCAGCCGCTACCATAGGCGGCCAGCAAAGCGCCTGTGGCAATGGCCGAATGTCCGGCAATATTGATGCTGAAAATGGCGCCCAGGATCGGTCCCGCGCAGGGAGACCAGAGCAGCCCGACCGCAAGCCCGGCCAGAAATGCCGATGCCATACCGCGCGTTTGCCCGCTTCGGGCGTTGAGGACATTTCCCGCGCTGACAGCCGGCCCGGCAATACGCTGGGCAAAAGCAGGAAAAATTAAGGCCAGCGCGGCCGCGGCCAGAATGACGAGGGCGATCCAGCGCCCGACGATGGTTGCCTCGGCGATCCACTCGCTGGCAACGGTGACCACCATCGCCACCAGGGTGAACATGACGATCATCCCCGCGAGCAGCGCCAGAATGTGCCGCCGCTGCCCCTGAAAACCGGCGAACAGGAGTGGAATAACCGGGAGCGTACATGGACTGAGCAGGCTTATCATCCCGCCCAGAAAAGCAATTATCAGAAACATAAACACCTCACAATACAAGTCCTGCGACGCTGCAGTGAGGTTATTTCATCGTGCGGATGTGTTCAGGATATGTGTAAAAGCGTGGTTTTTGTCTGGCTCTGTATCGCCCTTTCCGGCAGATACAAAGCCGTACAATTAACGGCGCGGGAGTGTAATCGAGACGTCCAGCCCGCCCGCTGCGCGGTTTGCCAGCTTCAACTTTCCGTCCAGCTGTGCGGTGAGCTGCGCAGCGATCGCCAGGCCAAGGCCTGTCCCGCCGGTATCGCGGTTGCGTGATGTTTCCACCCGATAAAACGGCTGTAATACTGCCTCCAGTTCGGCATCCGGTATACCCGGCCCGCCGTCCATGATGTGAATGGTCACCTCTCCGGTAGTCGAGTCATCAATGCTAATGGTGGCGTACTCGCCAAATTTCAGGGCGTTATCCAGCAGATTGGTCATCACCCGGCGAAGCGCCTGTGGACGCGTGACGATGGGCAAACGGGTTTCACCTGCCTGAAACTGCACGTTTTTACCGATGTCCTGATAATCGCAGGCGATGCTGTTTATCCAGGCATTCAGCTCCAGCTTCAGCGAGGTTTCTTCCAGTGATTCTGATGACCGGGCATACGCAATGCCCTCCCGCACCAGACGCGTCATATTATCAAGGTCGTTTAAAAGCTTGTCGCGCAGTTCAGGCTGTTCGGCCATCTCAACACGAAGCTTCATGCGGGTAATGGGCGTCTGGAGATCGTGCGAAATGGACGCCAGGATCTGCGCCCGCTCCCTGAGATAGGACTGAATTCGCGCCTGCATCGCGTTGAAGGCATGCGCTGCACGCTGCACCTCAACCGGACCCTTTTCCGTCATTGGCGTGTTGGCGGCCGGGTCCAGGGAATCTACCGCGCGGGTAAATTGCGAAAAAGGCCGTACCACCTGCCGCACGGCGATCCAGGAGCAGGCAGCCAGCACGAGCAGCTGCAGAATCAGAACCACGGGCAGCCAGCTGGCGACCGGCGGCATCCGCGGGATCAGATCGATGGTCAGCGGCGCGCCATCGCGTAACGTGAGATGCGCCTGGATGTGTGAAATGGCGCCGGGAACGGCAGTGAAGCTGAGCGGGTACTGTGCCGCAAGCGTCGCTTTTAAGGTTCGGATTGCGTCCCGCGAACGCTTATCCGTCGGCGCGTTGCCGGGTTCTCCCGGCCCCAGAATATAGCGGTAGTTACCGCGTTCGAGTCGCGGCAGCCAGGCCGCGCGTTCATTGGCGGGTAAGCGGTCTAAAATAGCCACGCTGGTCGCGACATCGTATTCCAGATTACCGAGCATCACCGTTCGGGCGCTGTGCATTCGCTCAATCATGACCAGCGTCAGGCTCAGGGCGTTGGCCAGCAACAGTCCGGGCAGCACGACGATCAGCAAGCGGGCCAGCAGCGAGCGGGGCCAGAGCGTCATTCGTTAGCCTCTTTGATGATGACCGGCATGGTAAAAACGTAGCCCTCGCTGCGCACGGTTTTGATATACGCGGGCGTGCGGGCATCTTCATTCAGACGCTGGCGAACCCGGCTAACCAGCAGGTCGATTGAGCGTTCAAACAGTTCGGCGTCACGCCCCTGCGTCAGGTTGAGCAGCTGATCGCGGGTCAGCACCCGCTGCGGGTGGTCAAGGAAAACGCGCAGCAGGCGATATTCTGCCCCGCTGAGCGCCACGATCACCCCTTCCGGGTCAATCAGGTGGCGGGCAACGGTATCGAGCTGCCATTCACCGAACGTCACCAGCCGCCCTGCTTCCGTGACCTGTAAATTGGGCGGCATCGTGCGAAAACGGCGTAAAATCGCTTTGATACGTGCCAGCAGTTCGCGGGCGACAAACGGCTTCACCACGTAGTCATCCGCGCCCATCTCCAGACCGAGGATCCTGTCCGTCTCCTCATTGCGGGCCGTCAGCATCAGAATAGGCAGATCCTTGTGTTTGCCGCTGCGTAATTGCCGACACAGCGTAAGCCCGTCGTCGCCGGGCATCATAACGTCCAGCACCACCAGGTCGATATGCTGCTTATCCAGCACGACGCGCATCTCTTTGCCGTTTGCCGCGCCAGTGGCGCGATAACCGGACTTAACGAGATAGTCGATAATCAGTTCACGAATATCCCTGTCGTCATCGACGACAAGGATATGATCAATATGCTCCACCGAAATCTCCAGACCGAAGGGTAACGTATTGAAAATAGCACATTTCAGAGTTTGTCAGCGTCAACAACTGCCTTGACGAAATCCTGCGGATCTTCCTGAGGTGGATTGTGTCCCACGGTTGCGCCGAAGGTACGGTGTTCATATTTACCGGTAAATTTACCTGCGTAGGCCTGCGGTGCTGGATGCGGCGCCCCGTTGTTTCCGCCTTCGATGGTGATCGTTGGAACGGTGATATTCGGCAGCGTGGCCAGCTTTTGCTCGTAGCTGTCGTATTTGCGCTCGCCTTTTTCCAGCCCTAAGCGCCAGCGATAATTGCTAAGCGTCACCGCAACGTGATCCGGGTTATCAAGGGATTTGGCGCTGGCGTTGAAGGTTGCATCGCTAAATTTCCAGTCAGGCGAGGCCTGAGACCAGATCAGACGGGCGAAGTCATGGGTGTTTTTGGCATAGCCTTCAGCACCGCGCTCGGTGGCGAAATAGAACTGATACCACCACTGCTGCTCCGCTTTTGGCGGCAACGGCTGTTTGCCAATCTGCTGACTGCTGATGAGATAACCGCTCACCGAAACGAGCGACTTAACGCGTTCTGGCCACAGCGCCGCAACGATATCCGCCGTACGGGCGCCCCAGTCATAGCCTGCAAATACCGCCTGCTTGATATTCAGGGCGTCCATCAGGTTCACGATATCTTTCGCCATTGCGGAAGGCTGGCCGTTGCGCGGTGTTTTTGCAGACAGGAAACGCGTAGTGCCGTAGCCGCGCAGGGAAGGCACAATCACGCGGTAGCCTTTTGCCGCCAGCGCAGGCGCGACTTCAGCGTAGCTGTGAATATCGTAGGGCCAACCGTGTAATAAAATAACCGGTTGGCCGTCTTTAGGACCAATGTCGACATACCCGACGTTAAGATCGCCTGCGTTAATTTGCTGTGGACGATCGAAAGCCGCCGCGAAGTTAGTGCCGGTGACTTCGGCCTGACATGACATGACATGACGGTGCCAAGGGAAACGGTGAGAGCAAGCGTTGAATAAGCGAGTTTGCTGAACATGTTGGTATCTCCGGTTGAGTACAATTCACGGGGATATAACAACACTGCAATGTATAGCGGATATGTGCGAAAGCGGGTTTATTGCAAGCCTGCGTATGTATCCGGTATGCAGATACAGTGTGATACAAACACAGGCGCTGTTGCCTTACAAAGAGATTCGATAGCGGACGTAATCGTCAGCGTCACCGTATCGATCGTAGAGTTTACGTGCCGGATTGTTCTCCCGGGTGACCCAGTAAAGTTTTGACCACCCTTCACGCGTGCCTTCCGCTATCAGGGCATCAATAAGCGCCTTACCCGCTCCCGCACCGCGTTCGTCGGCATCAACAAACAGATCTTCCAGATAGCAAATGGGCGCGGTTGACCAGGTTCCTTCGTGCAGAACACACATTGCGAAACCGATAACCTTTTCGTCTTTCTCTACCACGCGGCAGAATATCGGAGAATGCGCTGAGAGCGCCCTTTCCCATGTCGATGCGGTGACGGGCTCGTCAAGGTAGCAATCATAAAAATGGGTATAGCCATCCCACAGCGGTCGCCACTGGGAATAGTCGTCTTCGCGAAGAGGTCTTACCGTAACTGCCATGCGTTCCTCACATTACAAGTCGATTGCCATTTCAAAACAGCGTAAATCAGCCCCCGCCATACGCGAGTGATGATAGTTTTCGCCCAGCGTCACAAACCCCAGCTTCTGATAAAAGGACTGGGCGTTAGGCGTTGCATCCAGCCTCAGGCGGGTTATTCCCCGACTGCGCGCCTCGTTTGTAAGCGCCTTGATAATCCGGGTCGCCATGCCTCTCCCGGTGGCTGAGGGCAAGGTGAATATGGCCTCCAGGCAATGGGTATCAAGATCCAGGTAGCCGGTTGCCGCAATGACGCCCTTCTCGTCTTCCACCACGTAAAAAGGGTATTGAATGATCGTTTGACGGTAATGCTCGGGCATCAGATCCGGCGTCCAGCGTGCAATCACGTCAGCTTCGTAGCTGGTTTTGCAGCCGTGACGAATCGCCTGATTGCGTATATTCCAGAGTATTTCGGCTTCCTGGGGTTGAGCAGTTCGTAACGTCATATCACCTCATTAATGGCTTTTTAGCCGCATTTCGCGTGCCAGTCTGGCAAGACGCTGAGTGCGACAATAGAGCGTAAACAGCACAAAGCCTCTGCTGTTCATCACCATCCGACAAAGTAGCAGAGCAAAAAATGCGATGACCAGTGGCCAAAGACTTCCGTCATGAGAAAGCAGTATATGGAGCGCCTGAACGAGGGTCGTTATCAGCAGAATGATGAACAAGGCCATAAACCCCAACAATCCAGACGTCTTTCCACGGGCCAGAAGTACGCTTATCGCAATGAGCACGCCTGTCATTGTTAATGATGGTATGAAAAAACTCAGTGCATGATGTAATGGCGATAAGCCCGGCAATGCGTGAAGAAAAGGCAAAAGGTTTAATGCAAATGCCACTAAAAACAGAGGTAACAGCGCCGCTACCGGATAAGGATTTTGACGCGGAAGCTCGCTGAGCGGCCGGGAAAAATACCGTTCCAGCTCGGGAGTGGAATGGTTTAAAAGGCGGCTATCACGACGAGCAACAGCCTCTTCTATCTCTTTGCCATGCAGCAGGAAATCCTGGAATACGCGTCCGGTTAAAAAACTCAGAAAGCTCATCAGAATACCGCCAGCGACTGAATGGTACCGATAATGTATTTACCCGTCCGTGGTATGTTACCGGGTGACGCAACCAATACCACTTTGACCATTAGGATGACGCTGACCAGAACGAACCAGGTATCGTTGAGCTCCATCAGCATAAATGATCCCGGCTTGTGTGAATTCGCGATTACAGTCCATTGCGGAACCCAATGCTTTGAAATCGAAATCCGCAGCTCCAAAACCTGCCATGCGAGCATAATCATATCCGGGTAGATTTTTCTCAGGATTCATTCCAGGCAAAACCATACATTACTCCTTATGTTTGTGGGTAGGTTAACCCAACTAATCTGACGGTAATCGAGAGATCTGCAGAGCAAAATTTTGGTAGTAAATAAGTTACAACGCAACTAAACAGAATGTGATAGAAGTGAAAATACCAGAACGCAAACAAAAACATAACGCTTAAATATGGAGATCCGCAGATGACGATACCGACACTCACGACAGAACGTCTCCTGCTGAAACCGCTGGTTGCCGAAGATGCGGTTCAGATTCAAAAGCTGTATCCGCGTTGGGAGATCGTCCGCTATATGGTCTCTACAGTGCCCTGGCCCTACCCGGATAACGGCGCGGAAAATTATGTCAACAACGTCGCGCTGCCGGATATGGCAAAAGGGATTGCCTGGTTCTGGAGCATCCGCCGTCGCGAGGTGCCGGATGAGTTGATGGGTATTATCTGCCTGTATGACGTTGACGATAATAACCGCGGATTCTGGCTGGCGCCGGAGTTTCAGGGACAGGGGTATATGCGTGAGGCCAGCATTGCGGCGACGGATTACTGGTTTAATACGCTGAACAAACCCGTTTTGCGGGCGCCGAAGGCCGCCGCGAACAGCCGCTCCCGTCGTTTTTCAGACAGCAGCGGCATGCGGCTTATCAGAACGGAAAAGAAAGCCTACGTCAGCGGGATGCTGGACTCCGAACTGTGGGAGATCACCCGCGACGAGTGGAATGCCCGTCAGGTCAGCTGATAGTGCTTATCCGGCATCAGCCTTTCCGGAATGTTCTCTTCATCGTTCATCTGCAGCAGATCGCGTTCCATCATGTTGCAGATGGCGTCCAGCGGCAGGTCGTTATCTTCTGTGCCAAACGGGTCTTCCAGCTCTTCCGCCAGGGTATCCAGCGAGATAAAGGTGTAGGAGATCAGCGCCGAGACAAACGGCGTCATGTAGTGCAAGTCCACAACCAGCGCGAACGGCAGCATGATGCAGAAGAGATACACCGTGCGGTGCAAAATCAGCGTATAGGCAAACGGCACTGGCGTTGTCGCAATGCGCTCGCACCCGGAAAGGACGATGGACATATCGTTCAGACGGTTGTTCAGGCTGTGAAACAGGATGTCTGAGAGTTGCCCGTTACGCCGCCGTACGGCCAGCCACTCCCCCATGATCAGTAAAATACGGTTCGCCGGCGAGTTGGCGCCCATTACCTGATGTAAAGCGTCCGGAGCCAGATAGCGAGAGAGCTGCTCAGCATCCATATCCCGGCGCAGGGTCATGCGCAGGCAGTTGGCAAAGGCGATCTGCAGGCGGACAAACTCCCCCAGGTGCTTATCGTCAGGCAAGGTGTTTTTTACCTCGCGAAACAGCGAGCGTGCCGCTATCATCAGTTGCCCCCAGAGCAGGCGAGCCTCAACGTAGCGCGAATAACAGGCGTTGTTTCTGAAACCCAGAAAGATAGCAATTGCCACGCCGAGAATGCTAAACGGTGCCACGGTAAATTTGATGCCGAGTGAGGTATACCACGGCAGCATCAGAATAACGGCGATAGAAAGCAGGAAGTTGAGCAGCAGTCGGGTATAGATTTTAGGAAGTACCGAACCGTGCCAGACAAAAATCAGTTGTAGCCAGTGCTGTTTAGGACGAACGATCATAGTGAGTTTCAGGCAAGAAAAGAGCGTGGCTATTAAACGTGATCCCCGTCACGGTTGCAAGCATGTTAACGGAACATTGCATTTTCTCATCTGAAGAACGTAAACCGCACGGTGCTGCATGTTTTTTTTAAGTAATGGCAAATAGTATGTTGTAACTAAAGTAATGCCTGTTTAAACCCGGCCGAAGCCGGGTCACGTGATTAGCAAAGCGGCTTCACCGCCGCGCGCATACCCTTCAGCAGAATGGCATCAAGATCGAGCGTTACCTGGTCGACGAGACCATCCAACTTCGTCAGGTCCTGCTCCCAGTGCGCTTCCTCGCTCAGCACGGCGTGCACCAGTTCACGGGTAGCTATTTGATTATCGCGATGCTGCGCCCATAGCTGTTGATACCGTTCCAGCCAGAACGCATCATCCTGCACCGGGTAGCTCTCCCCGTTACGCTCCGCGCGATAAAATGCGATCAGTGCCGCCAGGGCAAACGTCAAACGTGCGGGTAATTTTCCCACTGCCTTCTGCCCTGCCAGCAGCTGCGGAAGAATACGCGTGCGATACTTGGTCATGCCATTGAGCGCAATGGAAAGCAGCTGGTGTCTGATGTAGGGGTTCCGGAAGCGCCCTGTCACCGCGCTGGCGAAAGATTCCAGCTCGTCACGGGGCAGATCGAGGACCGGGACTATCTCGTGATAAATCGCTTTTTCGACAAATGCGCAGATCGCTGCATCGTTCATCGCCTCGCCCACGGTATCCAGCCCGGACAGGAATGCCACCGGCACCAGCGCCGTGTGCGCACCGTTCAGGATGGCGACTTTGCGCTCTTTGTAGGGCTTGATGTCGTCCACGATTAGCACGTTTAGCGGATACTGATCCAGGCGCAGCTCGCGGGCAAGAGATTCAGGCCCCTGAATAACAAACAGATAGAAGTGTTCAGCCGTATCCAGGAACCCGTCGTGATACCCCAACTCAGCCTCCAGCGTGGCCGCTTCGTCGCGCGGATAACCGGTCACGATGCGGTCAACCAGCGTTGAGCAGAAGCTGTTCGCCTCGTTCAGCCACTGGATAAAGGCGGCAGGCAGCGTCCACTCCTGCGCATAGCGCAACACGAGTTCACGCAATGCGTCACCGTTGTAGTCAATCAGTTCACACGGAATGATGATCCAGCCTTTGTCAGGCGCGCCGTTGAAGTGGCTAAAGCGCTCAAACAGTAGCCGCGTCAGCTTCGCCGGATAGCTCACCGCAGGGGCATCGTCGAACTTATCCCCCGCGTGGTAGCTGATGCCGGCTTCGGTGGTGTTCGAGAAAACAAAGCGCATATCCGGGTTGTGGGCCAGCTTCAGAAATGCGTCGTAATCGTCGTATACGCTAATTTCACGGTTAACGGAGCGGATAAGTCGAGCGTCGCTCACCTCTTCGCCCTGCTCATTCAGGCCACGAATGATGGTGGTGTACAACCCATCCTGTGTGCTTAACGAGGGCGGGAAGTCGCTCTGAATAGGACGAACGATAACCACACCGGCGTTGAGATCGGTATGTTCATTCAAGAGGTCAATTTGCCAGTCGACAAACGCACGCAGGAAATTGCCTTCACCAAACTGAATGATGCGTTCGGGGTACTGCGCACCGGGAAAATCACGACGGTTGAGCGTGTTCACAAGGGGGTTCCTTTTATGATTAGTCATACAGCCTGATAAGATTGGTACGATAACTTATCAAAACTTTACGACCAGAAACCCTGTTTCGATCAATCCCGGGCGTGGTTGTGAAATAATTACAGGAATTTATAGAACACCGACGTGGCCGTCATGGCGCCGTCCGGCATCAGGGCGTAGCGTGGGATCTCACCGACCTTTTGCCAGCCGGCACGCTGGTAGAAGGTTTCCGCGCCGCTGCCGGTGGAGGTATCGAGCACCAGAACCGAAATGTTTCTTGACCGGGCCTCAGCCTCCAGCGCTTCCATCAGCGCCATTGCGGCTCCTTTACGCCGCGCCTTTTCATGAACCAGCAGCTTTGCCACGTCCGCACGGTGCGGCTGGTTTTCCGGCTGGTCGGTAATCAATTGCACCGTGCCGATAACGCCCTCCTGCGGATCGATACTGGCCAGCACAACGCGCTCGTTGCGCCCTACGCTGTCAGCTATGCCGAGCCAGAATGAACGGGCCTTTTCCGGGCTAAAAGGCAGCATGAAGCTGACGGATGCGCCGCCGTTAACGCAGTTTTCGAGGATTTCGGACAGCGCATCAAGATGGGTGAGAATATCGTCCCGGGAGAGGTTTTTAATTTGCAGTGGGGTATTCATTGTTGAGTCCTTACGTTGAATACCCTCACTTTGCATTTAACATTTTATTAACGCAAACGAAACGGCCATACGGTTTTGTTATGTTACCTGGCCCGCTGCCGCTGCTGCTTCATGGCATACATTTTTTCATCGGCATCTTTGAGCCACTGCTGCAGGTCGTTGCTGTTATGATCGAATTCGCTGAGCCCCCAGGAGAACATAAGCGACCACGGATGTAGCTTGCGCGCATTGTAGTTTTCAACCTGCTCAGCGAGATACTGCATGGCAATCCACGCGCCCTTCTCATCCGTATCGGCAAAGAGCACGGCAAACTCATCGCCGCCGAAACGAACCAGCAGATCCGCTTCGCGGAAAGAGGCGCGCATCAACTGCGCCATGGTTTTTAAAGCCTTATCCCCCTCTTCGTGCCCGTAGCGATCGTTAATATCCTTAAACCGATCCAGATCCAGCCAGCCGAGCGTTAACGGCTCAGCCCGGCGTCGGGCTATGGAGAGCGTGAAGCGCACGAGCTGGTTAAAGCCCCGTCGGTTGAATAATCCGGTCAATTCATCGGTTGTCGCCGCGCTGATTGCTGCAAACTCGTCTTCAGCAAGCGCGCCCAAATCCCCCAGCACGGCGAGATCGGCCGCTGAGAACTCCCGCGGTGCGTAATCAATCAGGCAAAGCGAGCCAACGCTTGCGCCGTTGCGCAGGCGCAGCGGAAAGCCTGCGTAAAACCGCACGCGAGGTTCGCCGGCCACCAGCGGGTTATCTGCAAAACGATCGTCCTGAAGCATATCCCCCACAATTAGCGGTGCTTCGGTGAGGATGGTATGACCACAAAATGAGATATTACGCGGAACGGAACCGGGTGCCTGCCCATCAGCCGACTTAACGATCAGCGTATGCTCATCAATAAGGTTGACCATTGCCAGCGGTACCTGGAAAAAGCGCTTTGCCAGACGCGTTAAGCGGTCAAACGCCGGGGAACTGTCAATCTCAAGCAGACCCGATTCGCGCAGCGCGTTAAGTCTGTCCATTTCATTTTCAGGTGTTGCAGGTGCTTTCATAATGTCTCCTGACGTAAAGCGTTACTCAAAGCGTAGCTTAAACAGAGACATTGTCAGTGTTCGACATCCTGTTAAGCCGCTATCCATTTTTACGTCAATGCCTTATGACGATTTGCTCGTCCGCCAGCCGGGCGCGAGGCTGGAATGCCCGATGGCGTTAAGAGCAGAACGCATTAATTATCATTTTTGGGCGTTCATCTGTATCACCAGCCAGTGGTGGATAACGCTGACGATATAGTGCTGCTGCTGCGCGCTCAGCTGCACGCCCTGGGGAATGCTATGCCATTTTGCCAGACAACCCCGACAGCAGGTCGCGGTGGCATGCTGGGCGATAAACACCGGATGGCCGCGCATGGGCGTCTGCTTACCGTCGTTTGCGGGCTGCGCCGGTGCAAGGCGTTTAGCGACAAAATCGGCGGCATGCTGGTCAATGGTTTCGGGGCCTTTGTCCCAGCAGTACTGCCGTTCCTTATTGCCCAGTCGAAAGCGCGAGCGAAACGTCGATCGCGCCAGACGGGAAAAGAGAGGGTCCAGGTCAGACATCAGTATACGGAACGTCCAAGACGTTGAGTCAGCTTCTCCAGAACTGCCACGCCGGCAAGTGAATTTCCCGTTTCGTCCAGTTCCGGGCTCCAGACGGCAATCGCCATTTCATGCGGCACAATCGCCACCACTCCGCCGCCAACGCCCGATTTGGCCGGAAGGCCAACCCGCCAGGCAAACTCGCCGGCGTTCTGATACATGCCGCTGGTTGCCATCAGGGCGTTAACCTGACGCGCCTGAAGCGGGGAAACCACCTCCTGATCGAGATGCGGCGCGTGTCCCTGGTACGCAAGGAACAGAAACGTCTGGGCCAGCTCAACGCAGCTCATCTTCAGGGCGCAGTAATGGAAGTAGTTTTGCAGCACGGTCGCCACATCGTTGTGGAAATTGCCGAAGGATTTCATCAGCCAGGCAATAGCCGCGTTGCGGGCGGAGTGTTCAAACTCCGAGCGCGCCACCACTGAATCGTAGGCAATGTCATCCACGCCCGAGAGCTGACGCACGATCTCAAGCATTCGCTGACGCGGTGCGCTGAGGCGGCTTTGCAGCATATCGCAGACCACCAGCGCCCCGGCATTGATAAAGGGGTTGCGCGGTTTACCCTGCTCGATTTCGAGCTGAAGCAGTGAGTTAAAAGGCTGGCCGGACGGATCTTTCCCCACGCGCTGCCAGATCTCCTCTTCCTCGTACTGGCGCATCGCCGCGACCAGACTCAGCACTTTAGAAATGGACTGAATGGAGAAACGTTCAGTCGCATCGCCGGCCTGGTATCGCTGTCCGTCTATGGTACAGATAGCGATGCCCAGCTTATTCCCGCTCACCGAGGCAAGGGCCGGTATATAGTCGGCAACCTTACCCTTTCCCAATAACGGACGAACCTGCGCAAGAATCTCGTCCAGCATCTCATTATGGATGACCGCAGCCACTCTTATTGCTCCTTGCCCTCAGGCTAAAACGGGCTGCGAGTATAACAGAGGCTAATGTATTGCGTCAGGCGCTAAGACGAAAACGCGAAACGGCCTGCAATAAAAGATCGGACTGCTTTTGCAGGCGTTCTGAGGCTTCCGAGGCGTCAGAAACCAGCAAATCCGTCTGGCGGGAGACCTGATTCAGCGCCTGAAGCTGGCGCGTCATCTGGTGAATACTCTCTCCCTGGCTGAGCGTGGCGGTTGAGATCTCATTCAGCAAACTGCTTAAATTCCCCACAAGCCCAGTGACCTGCTGCAGATTCTCTTCCATCAGGTTAACGGCACGAGAACCGTCTTCAATGCCCTGCAGCGAGCGGTTAATAAGCTCCTGAATGGTCTGCGTCGAATGGCTGCTTTTTCTGGCCAAAAGCCCGACTTCCCGCGCGACAACGGCAAACCCTCGCCCCTGGTTTCCGGCATGGGCGGCCTCAATGGCGGCGTTCAGCGCCAGAATGTTAGTCTGAAACGCCACGCTGTCGATCATCGCCACGATCCCGCGCATCTCTGAAGATCGCTCGACGATCGCCTGCATGGACGCATTCACGGTCGACATCATCTGGTCGCCGCCCACCGCGGCCTGACGCGCTTCATCCGCACGCGAGCTGGCGAGCCGGGCATAGCCGGTATTGCCTTCCACGTGGGTTTCCAGCGCCGCGATATGTGTTGTCACCTCCTCCAGCTCTTTTGCCTGACGCGCCGACTGCTGATACAGCTTCTGGTTTCCCTCTGCGAGGGAGCCAATGTTCTCCACCATCGTGGCTGTGGCGTGGCTGACCTGGGTCACCAGCTGCTGAAGGCCGCGCTGCATGGTGGCAACGCTGTCGCTGAGCTGCCCGGTCTCCCGGTTAAAACGCATAACATCGGGCGGCGTGCCGGAGAGATCCCCGGCCGCCAGTCGGTTAATATGCGCAATCAGGCGACGCAGCGGCGTAATCACCCAACGGGACATGCCGAACCAGACCGCTACGGCGATGGCGAGCAGCAGAACAGGCGCCAACAGGAACAGCGTTTGCAGACCGGAGAGCTGCGCCATCAAGGCCTGACGCCCCTGCATCGCCTGCTTTTCGCTGGCCTGCTGGTAGCGCGCGTAGTTGTCGTTAAAGTCGGTCTGAAACGCCTGAGCCGGCACGGCAAAAAAGGCATCAATGGAGTTGGTTCTGACAAGCGCTTCCGATTGCTCTTTAATGGCATCGTAGAAAAGCTGGTAGCTGTTAATTAGCGCCTCATCTTTTTGCGGGCTGATCGCCAGCCAGGCCTTCCACGCCTGCTGTGAAACCGCCAGCGACTTTTGCGCCTCCTCCATCAGGCTGTGCCAGCTTCCTTCCGAGCCGGTCTCTTTATCCTGCATAAACCAGACGCCGGAGCGGTTGAGCAGATCGCTTGCTGCCAGCAGGGAGACGCGCGCCAGATCCAGCTTGTTCTGCTGCTGGTACGCCAGCAGATTTTGCTGTTCGTTGCGCTGAGCTTCCTTCAGGGAGGCGTTAAGCAGAAAGGATGAGGAGAGCTGCAGCGCGGAGAAAAGGCCAATGATGCAGAAGATACCCGTCAGCAGGCCAAACTGGCGAGGGATAATACGCTGCGCAATACGACGAAAAATTTGCGTTAGGTTCATAATTTTCTTCAGTAACAAGACGTTAGACGCGTGCGAGTCTACGAAACGAAAATGACAGAACCATTGCAGAAAAATGACAGGCGACGCCGTCTTGCCTGAGGTGCAAGCGCGGCGCCGCCGGGCGATAAATTACACTCTGTTCTTCCACACCGTCTGCACATTACAGAATTCATGCAGCCCGAAATGAGAAAGCTCGCGGCCAAAACCGCTCTTCTTCACGCCACCAAAGGCCACGCGCGCGTCGCTGGCGCTGTAACCGTTGATAAACACCCCGCCGCACTCCAGCTCGCGAGAGAATTTATCCGCAAGCGCTGCGTCAGCGGTAAAGACCGTCGCAGACAAACCAAAGTCGCTGTCGTTGGCAAGCGTGAGAGCGTGATCCGCATCTTTCGCGACCGTAATGGCCGCAACCGGACCAAACAGCTCCTGGCGGAAGGCTGTCATCGACGGGGTGACGTTCGCCAGCACGGTAGGCGCGTAATAATTCCCGTCGCCGCTGATTTTCTCTCCGCCCAGCAGCAGCGTTGCCCCTTCTGCCAGGCTCGCCTGCACCTGCTGATGCAGTTCATCGCGCAGGTCATAGCGCGCCATCGGGCCAAGGTAGTTCTCTTCTTCATCCGGCGCGCCCATCTTTAACGCGGCGACGGCGTCAACGAAGCGTCGGGTAAAGGTATCCGCAATACCCGCTTCCACAATGAAGCGTTTGGCCGCCGCACACACCTGCCCGGTATTCTGGTAGCGCCCTGCTACCGCCGCCTTCACGGCAAGGTCCAGATCGGCATCGTTGAGTACGATGAACGGGTCGGAGCCACCCAGCTCAAGTACGCATTTTTTCAGCGCCGCCCCCGCCTGCGCGCCAATGGCGGCCCCGGCGCGCACGCTGCCGGTGACGGTCACCGCCGCAATGCGGCGATCGTTAATTGCCTGGCTTACGCCGTCATTGGTGGCATTCACCCAGCCGAACACCCCTTCAGGAAAACCGGCATCTGCAAAAATCTGCGCGATAAGTTCCGCCGAGCCGAGCACGTTCGGCGCGTGTTTGAGCAGATAGCTATTACCTGCCAGCAGGATCGGCACCGCGCCGCGCAGAACCTGCCAGAGCGGGAAGTTCCACGGCATTACCGCCAGAATCGGTCCCAGCGGACGGTATTCAATGACCGCGTTGTGGTTTTCCACAAGCGTAGGTTCCGCACGCAGCATCGCCGGGCCATGATCGGCATACCAGTCGCACAGACCCGCTGATTTCGCCACTTCCGCCCGCGCCTGCTGAATGGGTTTTCCCATCTCGCGGGACATCATCAGGGCCATCTCTTCCGCACGGCCGCGCAGCGCGGCGCCGAGATCGCGCAGCTTCTGCGCCCGGTGGGCAACGCTTTCGCACCGCCACTGACGAAAGCCCGCATCAGCCAGCGCGATGGCACGTTCAACCTCTTCCTGCGTCGCCCACGGACAGGCGGCGAGCGTTTCGCCCGTTGCCGGGTTAACTGACAGGGCATGTGTAGCAGATGAATATTTCATGATGTTCTCCACGCATTACGGTTGATTAAGTGTGGCTCACTCTGCTATTTCTTAAAAATGAATAATACTGACCACCTTATTCACGAAACGAGAATGCTATGGATTTAACCCAGCTTGAAATGTTTAACGCCGTCGCGCAGACGGGCAGCATCACCCAGGCGGCACAGAAGGTGCATCGCGTTCCCTCGAACCTGACGACCCGCATCCGCCAGCTGGAGGCCGATCTTGGCGTTGAGTTGTTTATTCGTGAGAACCAGCGTTTGCGCTTATCTCCCGCCGGGCATAACTTCCTGCGCTACAGCAGGCAGATTCTGGCGCTTGTGGATGAAGCGCGCATGGTCGTCGCGGGCGATGAGCCGCAGGGGCTGTTTGCCCTCGGCGCGCTGGAGAGCACCGCCGCCGTGCGCATCCCCGAGACGCTGGCGCAGTTTAACCAGCGCTACCCGCGCATCCAGTTTGCCCTTTCTACCGGGCCATCCGGGACGATGATTGACGGCGTACTGGAGGGAACCCTGAGCGCCGCTTTTGTCGACGGACCGCTGTCGCACCCGGAGCTGGAGGGGATGCCGGTCTACAGGGAAGAGATGATGCTGGTCACACCTGCCGGGCAGGCGGAGGTCACGCGCGCCGCGCAGGTGAGCGGCAGCGACGTTTATGCCTTTCGCGCGAACTGCTCGTATCGCCGACACCTTGAAAGCTGGTTTCATGCGGACAGAGCCACGCCCGGCCGCATTCATGAGATGGAGTCCTACCACGGCATGCTCGCCTGCGTCATTGCGGGTGCAGGCATTGCCCTGATGCCGCGCTCAATGCTGGAAAGTATGCCGGGCCATCATCAGGTTGAAGCCTGGCCACTGGCGGAAAACTGGCGCTGGCTCACCACCTGGCTGGTGTGGCGTCGCGGGGCGATGACCCGCCAGCTGGAGGCGTTTATAGCGCTGCTAAACGAACGTCTTCAACCAGCGCCTTCTCCATAAACAGGCTGAGCGGGTCGTCAACGTAGGGGGCAAAGGCCGGACGCAGTTCGTATCCGCACTGTTCATAGAGACGAACCGCAGCGCGTTGCTTAATGCCCGTTTCCAGCCGCACCGTGTGGCAATGACGGCTCAGGGCCTCGTCTTCCAGGGCGGCCAGCAGCGTCTCACCGAGATGCTGGCCCCGATGGGCCGGATCGATATAGACCCGCTTCATCTCTCCCGTTCCGTCCCCGTTGAGCACGATGGCGCCGCAGCCGACGGCCTGAAGCTGCTGGTCGCGGACGATCATCAGGATCAGCGACGTTTCCGGCAGCGCAGCCAGATCGAGCAGATGATTACTTTCGGCGGGATAGAGTTCGCTTTGATAGCGGTCAAGCGCCGCGATCAGTCTGGTAATGTCCGGATGGCGGGCAGATTCAGAGGTAATGGAATACATGGCAGGCTCCTTGTTGTTTTTATTTCAACATAGCGCAGGCCTGCCTGGGTGCATCATAGTATTAACTTATACGCCGTCCGGCTAGCGCAAAAAGACACGCCCTTTCAGATACAGCGTTGCCTGGCCGCCAATCAGCACGCGGTCGCCCTTCAGTTCACAGCGAAGATCCCCGCCGCGGTACGACACCTGGCGGGCGTTCAGCGACGTCTTACCCAGCCTTTCGCTCCAGTAAGGGATCAGCATGCTGTGCGTGGACCCGGTAACCGGATCTTCCGGTACCCCTTCGCCCGGGCAGAAGAAGCGGCTGACGAAGTCATATTCACCCTCGCCAGGCGCGGTCACGCAGACCATTTTATCCAGCGGTACCATCGCGCCAATATCAGGCGTTAACGCCTCCACCTGCTGTTGGCTCTCCAGCACCACCATATAATCTCGCCCGACGCGCACCTCTTTCGCCGCCGGGATGCCCAGCGCGCTAAACAGCGCCGGCGGCGGGTTATCGACGGCTTCCGTCGACCACGCGGGGAAGTTCAGCGTCAGCCAGTCGCCGCTGCGTTTGACCGTCAACTCGCCCACGAAGCGCGTGGTAAAGTGAATTTCCGTATGTGGGTAGTCCAGATACTCAAAAATGACGTGTGATGCCGCGAGGGTCGCATGGCCGCAGAGGTTAATTTCATGCAGCGTGGTAAACCAGCGCAGTTCAAACCCACCGTCTGTTCGCACAAAAAAGGCAGTCTCAGACTGGTTATGCTGCTGCGCCATCTTGAGAAGCGTCTCGTCGGGCAGCCACTCTTCCAGAGGACATACCGCCGCGGCGTTGCCGCCAAAGGTTTTGTCGCTGAAGGCATCCACCAGATAAAAATCAATTTCCCGCATTGTCTCTTCCTCTCTTGTTATCAGTTTTAGCGCAGATACACAGTGCCTTTCAGGTAGCACGACGCCTGACCGCTCATCAATACGCGCTCCCCTCGCAGCTCGCAGCGTACATCCCCGCCGCGGGCCGAGACCTGACGGGCAAACATCGCCGTTTTCCCCAGCTTTTCGCTCCAGTAGGGGATCAGCATCGTGTGCGCGGATCCGGTGACCGGATCTTCCGGAACGGAAACGCCCGGCGAGAAGAAGCGGCTGACAAAGTCATACTCCCCTTCGCCCGGTGCCGTCACGCTCACCTTATGCTCGCCCGGCGTCATCGCCGAAAAGCGCGGCTCAAGCGCTTCAACCTGCTGGCGGTTTTCCAGCACAATCACCCAGGCGCGGCCCTTACGGGCTTCAACGTAATCGCGGATACCTAGCGCCGCAAGCAACTCCGGCGGCGGCGTCTCTTCACAGGTTGGACACGCCGGGAAGTCCAGCGTCATCCACTTTCCCTCCCGGCTGACCGTCAGGCGACCGGACGCAGTGTCAAAATGGATCCGTGAGTCGGGATAATCCAGTTCATTAAACAGAACGTACGCGGCGGCAAGGGTAGCATGACCGCAAAGATTGACTTCGGCGAGCGTGGTAAACCAGCGTAGCTCAATGCCGCCTTTAGTGCAGACGAAAAATGCGGTTTCCGACTGATTATGCTGCTGCGCCATTTTCAGTAGCGTCTCATCGGGTAACCACGCTTTCAGCGGGCAAACCGCCGCCGGGTTGCCGCCAAAAGCACTTTTGCTGAACGCATCTACCAGATAAAAATCAATCTCCTGCATTGTCTTACCGCCTGTTTTTGCTGTGTTGTACTTTTATATTCAATGAAAACAGTGCCTCCGGCTACCGCTTTCATAAGGTAAATATTGAGATCTGCGTCACATAATGGTTGAGTTTTCGCCGTTCAACGTTTTAAGATCGTCTCCTCTTCTTTCCAGCAACGTATCTCCACATCCCTATGACAACGAACACAGTTTCCCGCAGAGTTGCGTGGCTACGCGTGGTCACGCTGGCCATTGCCGCGTTTATTTTTAACACCACAGAATTTGTTCCGGTTGGGCTGTTGTCTGACATAGCCGAAAGCTTCCAGATGGAAACGGCGCAGGTGGGCATTATGTTGACCATCTACGCCTGGGTCGTGGCGCTGATGTCGCTGCCGTTTATGCTGCTGACCAGCCAGATGGAGCGGCGCAGGCTGTTGATCGGTCTGTTTACTTTGTTCATTGCCAGTCACGTCCTGTCGTTTATGGCGTGGAATTTTACGGTGCTGGTCATTAGCCGCATCGGCATCGCTTTTGCCCACGCGGTCTTCTGGTCGATTACCGCGTCGCTGGCTATTCGACTCGCGCCGGCGGGTAAACGCGCCCAGGCCTTGAGCCTGATTGCCACCGGTACCGCGCTGGCAATGGTGCTGGGGCTGCCCATTGGCCGCATCGTGGGACAATACTTCGGCTGGCGTACCACCTTCTTCGCCATCGGCATGGGCGCGCTGGTGACGCTGGTGTGTCTGATTAAGCTGCTGCCCGCGCTGCCGAGCGAACATTCCGGCTCGCTGAAAAGTCTGCCGCTGTTGATGCGTCGCCCGGCGCTGCTGAGTATCTACCTGCTCACCGTTATCGTGGTCACCGCGCATTACACGGCGTACAGCTACATTGAGCCGTTTGTGCAGATGGTCGCGGGCTTTAGCGCTAACTTTGCCACCCTCTTACTGCTCATCCTTGGCGGCGCGGGCATTATTGGCAGCGTGCTGTTTGGCAAACTGGGTAACCAGCATGCCTCCCTGCTTGTGAGCAGCGCCATCGGCCTGCTGCTGGCGTGCCTGGTGCTGCTGCTGCCTGCGTCAGGCAGCGAAAGCCATCTGGCGATCCTGAGCCTTTTCTGGGGCGTAGCGATTATGATTATTGGTCTCGGCATGCAGGTGAAAGTCCTGGCCCTGGCACCGGATGCCACGGACGTGGCGATGTCGCTGTTCTCGGGGATATTCAATCTGGGGATTGGCGCGGGGGCGCTGGTGGGAAATCAGATTAGCCTGCACGTGTCGATGTCGGCGATTGGCTATCTGGGAGCCATTCCGGCCCTGGTGGCGCTGATCTGGTCGGTACTCATCTTCCGCAAGTGGCCGGTGGCGCTGGAGGAACAGGGGCAGCACGGGTGAGGTTTGTTTATGCCGGGTGGCGGCTTCGCCTTACCCGGCAATAAACTCAATGGTAGGTCTTAATAATCTCCAGCACGCCGTTAATAATAAACTGCACGCCCATACAAACCAGCAAGAAGCCCATCAGCCGCGAAATGGCTTCAATCCCGCCCTTGCCTACCCAGCGCATAATGGCGCCAGAGCTGCGCAGCGACGCCCAGACGATAAGCCCGATAATCGCAAAAATCAGCGGCGGCGCAACCGTCAGCACCCAGTCCGGGAAGGTTGCGCTGTCGCGCACCGTCGACGCGGAGCTGATGATCATCGCGATAGTACCCGGCCCCGCCGTGCTCGGCATGGCAATCGGTACAAAGGCGATATTGGCACTCGGTTCGGTTTCCAGCTCTTCGGATTTACTGGCCGCCTCGGGCGACTCGTGCGCCTTTTGCGCCGGGAACAGCATGCGGAAGCCGATAAAGGCCACGATCAGCCCCCCGGCGATACGCAAGCCAGGGATGGAAATCCCGAAGGTATTCATCACCAGCTGCCCGGCGTAATAGGCCACCATCATGATGGCAAAGACATACACGGCAGCCATCATCGACTGATGATTGCGCTCGGCGCTGTTCATGTTCCCTGCCAGCCCGAGGAAAAGCGCCACCGTCGTTAACGGGTTAGCCAACGGCAGCAGTACCACCAGCCCAAGCCCAATTGCTTTAATCAAATCCAACATAGTGCGTCGTTGTCCTTATCCATATTTAACATCGCAATTATAGGGTGAAAGTGTGACGCTCAGCCCTCAGCGCAACGTAACGATTATTTTCTTAAGGTAATGATAACCAGCAGTTATCTATATGATTTACAAGCTTTCAAATAAAGTTCATGAAACGTTTTAGCAATTCGTGGCATCGGCCGATTCATTCAGTTGACTTATACTTGCCTGAGCAATAATATCTGCCGTGACTAAACTACTTGCCAGGGCAACCATTGTGAAAAACACCAGTGATATCTTCAACGACGTTGTTCCACTGGGTCGTCTTATTCATATGGTTAACCAGAAAAAAGATCGCCTGCTCAATGACTATCTGTCACCGCTGGATATCACCGCAACACAGTTCAAAGTGCTGTGCTCCATTCGCTGCGAAGGGTGTATCACGCCGGTTGAGCTGAAAAAGGTGCTCTCTGTCGATCTGGGTGCGTTAACGCGCATGCTCGATCGTCTCGTCTGCAAAGGATGGGTAGAACGAAGCCCTAACCCAAATGACAAACGCGGCGTACTGGTCAGGCTCACCAGCGATGGCGCGGCTATGTGCGAGCAATGTCATCAATTAGTAGGACAAACACTGCATCAGGAACTAACAAAAAACTTAACGGCAGATGAAGTGGCAACCCTTGAGCTTTTGCTGAAGAAAATACTGCCGTAAACAGAAAAAGAGGTATGACGATGTCCAGACGCAATACTGACGCTATCACTATTCATAGCATTTTGGACTGGATCGAAGATAACCTGGAATCGCCGCTCTCCCTTGAAAAAGTGTCTGAGCGTTCAGGTTACTCCAAATGGCACCTGCAACGGATGTTCAAAAAAGAGACCGGTCATTCATTAGGTCAATATATTCGCAGCCGCAAACTGACGGAAATTGCCCAGAAACTGAAAGAAAGCAATGAGCCGATCCTTTATCTGGCGGAGCGTTACGGATTTGAATCACAGCAAACCCTGACGCGTACGTTCAAGAACTACTTTGACGTGCCGCCTCATAAGTACCGAATCACCAGCGTACCGGGTGAATCCCGTTATCTGTATCCGTTAAAACACTGTAGTTAAACATCGCCTGTAACAGACGTAACCGAGGAAAAAATGAACGTTACCGCCTCCGCCGCCCTCGCCTTGCTGGTGCTGTTTTCCAGCCAGACCTTCGCGGAGCAAACCCCAGGTGCAACGCAGCAAAATAATCGTGACACGATGATTTTGCCGTCAGCACATGACCAGTCACCTTATGATTTCAACCATATGGGTGCTGGTAGCGACAAATCCGACGAATTAGGCGTGCCTTATTATAATCGGCACGGCCTCTGATTCGTTTTTGCCCCGCATACGCGGGGCTTTTTTATGCCTTCCCACTCACCCGCGCCGCCCGACGTACACGCAGACCAAACACGTTGATGTACAGACCGGCCATGATCAGCACGGCGCCGAGCAGCTGCAGCACGCTTAACGTTTCATCCAGCAGTATCGCCGCACTGGCAAGCCCCACCACCGGAACCAGCAAAGACAGCGGCGCGACGCGCCAGGTCTCATAGCGCCCCAGCAGAGAGCCCCAGATCCCGTAGCCCACGATGGTGGCGACAAACGCCAGATAGATAAGAGAAAGGATCGTGGTCAGATCGATGTCGACCAGGCTGTTCAGCATCACCTCCGGGCCATCCAGAATAAACGATGCCGCCAGAAACGGGATTATCGGGATCAACGCGCTCCAGACCACCAGGGACATCACCTGTGGGCGCGCTTCATGCTGCATAATCAGCTTGTTGAAGATATTGCCGCAGGCCCAGCTCAGCCCCGCCGCCAGCGTGAGCATAAACCCGAGCAGCGCCACGTCCTGACCGTTCAGGCTGGCTTCAATCAGCACCAGCACGCCAAACACCGCGAGCGCGATCCCCGCCAGCTGTTTGCCCTGTAAACGTTCGCCAAACACGAACGCGCCGAGAATAATGGTAAAGAACGCCTGCGCCTGTAACACCAGCGAGGCAAGACCGGCCGGCATCCCGAACTTAATGGCGCAGAAGAGAAACGCGAACTGGCCAAAGCTGATGGTCAGGCCATAGCCCAAAAGCAGTTTTAACGGAATCTTTGGACGGGCGACGAAAAAGAGCGCCGGGAACGCCACCAGCATAAAACGCAAACCGGCCAGCATCAGCGGGGGCATATTGTGCAATCCCAGCTTGATGACCACAAAATTGAGCCCCCATACCACGACCACCAGCAACGCCAGCAGCCCGTCTTTACGCGTCATACCCTGCCCCTGAATTATTAATAATTTGTTAACACTTCAAGGTAACAGAAAAAAGTGTGTCGCGAGAAGATCATTATTTCTGGCAGGGAGCTGAAGCACTTAGGGATAAATCGGGAGCTATACAAGCCCCTTATGTCGTGATACTCCTTTTAGGACACAACATAAAAAGCATAAGCAATTGTCGGGCAGGAATATGAAACCATCTCTCAGGCGCTCAACCGCAGCGCTGCTGGCATCGTCATTGTTATTAACCATCGGTCGGGGGGCAACGCTGCCGTTCATGACCATTTATCTCACGCGCGTGTTTAATATGAGCGTCGAGAATATTGGTTATGCCCTGACGATTGCGCTCACCGTCGGCGTAGTGTTCAGCCTGGGATTTGGCATTCTGGCCGATAAGTTTGATAAAAAGCGCTACATGCTGATCGCGATCGTGGCCTTTATCGCCGGTTTTGTCGCGATCCCGCTGGTGGATAACGTCACGCTGGTGGTGCTGTTCTTTTCCCTGATCAACTGCGCCTATTCCGTCTTTTCGACGGTGCTGAAGGCCTGGTTCTCCGACGTGCTCACCGCAAGCCAGAAAGCGCGAGTCTTCTCGCTGAACTACAGCTTCCTGAACATTGGCTGGACGATCGGGCCGCCCATTGGCACCCTGCTGGTGATGTACAGCCTGCAGCTGCCGTTCTGGCTGGCTGCCTTCTGCGCCGCGCTGCCGCTCGGGTTTATTCATTTCTTCGTGCAGAAAAGCGTCGCGCTGGATACCGCCGAGGAGAAGATGCCCTGGCAGCCGTCGGTGCTGCTGAAAGACCGCGCCCTGTTCTGGTTCACCCTCTCCGGCCTGCTCGCGTCTTACGTGGGCGGATCGTTCGCCAGCTGCATTTCGCAGTATGTTCTGGCCGCCAATGCCGACAGCGATTTTGCCCAGAAGGTGGTCGCCGTGGTGCTGCCCGTTAACGCCGCCGTGGTGGTGACGCTGCAGTATGCGCTGGGGCGCAAGATCTCCGCCAGCAATATTCGGCCTTTAATGACTGCCGCAACGCTGTTTTTTATCCTGGGGCTGGGGGGCTTTATGCTCTCCGGGGAGAACCTGATTTACTGGGGCATCGCCGCCGCCGTCTTTACGCTGGGTGAGATTATCTACGCACCGGGTGAATACATGCTGATCGACAACATCGCCCCGCCGGGGATGAAGGCGAGCTATTTCTCAGCCCAGGCGCTGGGCTGGCTCGGCGCGGCGGCAAACCCGATGATCACCGGTATTATCCTGACCAACCTGCCGCACTGGTCGCTGTTTGTGATTATGATGGCCGCGATTATTGTGGCGTGGCTGATGATTTTGCGCGGGATGAGCGTGAAAAGTGAAGATAGCGTGTCGGGTGGCGCTGCGCTTACCCGACCTACAAAACCCTAATCGTGTGCCGGGTATGGCGAAGCCACCACCCGGCAAAAGCAACAGCCTAGTGGTGCAGCATCTCCTCCACCACCTGCTCTTTGTACATCTCGTTTGGATAATAGGTCGGCCAGTTATCCATCTCTTTCAGCAGCGCCTCGTGGGAGGTGTTGCCCATGAAAATATGGAAGTGCGAAGAGGCCTTCGGTCCGATGGTGTGGTCGCTGAACTGCACGAATTTAGGCGCCTTGCTGTCGGCATCTTTACACTCAAACAGATAGCGAACGCCTTTCTTACCTGACGCATAGGTCAGAATTTTGTAGCCGCTGTAAGCATACTGACAGCGGCTGACCGCTTTGCCTTTATGAAATTCCATCACGTTATTTTCGATGCCGATGGCATCCACGTCCGTCGCATATCCCTTGCGGTAGTACGCTTTCACCTCGTCAAAGGTTTTGCTTTTATCCTTCTGCGCTTTCTGCCTGAAGACCGGATCCAGCGAGCCGTCCAGCAGGAACGGATAAACCGACTGCCAGGTCCCGTCCCAGTCTGACAGTGCTCTGTCCTTCACGTCCTTATCCTCAAACACGCCGTTTGCCGCCTTCTGTTCCGCTTCGGTCATCTGATGACCGTGCGAGTGAGCAAACAGCTGGCCGCTGACCAGCAGCGCCCCCAGAGTCATGGCAAATTTTCCAATATGTGCAGCCAAAGTAACGCCCTCGTTCCGTTTTACAAGAACGAGAATGTTATATTATAACATTTCAGATCGCAACCAACCCGCGAACGCCCTCCTGCTCCATATTTTCACCCCGCCCGCGCTGAATAATGGTGCCGCGGGACATCAGCAGATAGCTGTCGGCCAGCTCTGCGGCAAAGTCGTAAAACTGCTCAACGAGCAGGATCGCCATGTCGCCTCTGTTTGCCAGGGTGCGGATCACATGGCCAATCTCTTTGATGACGGATGGCTGTATGCCTTCGGTGGGTTCATCCAGGATCAGCAGCTGCGGACGGCTCGCCAGCGCGCGTCCAATCGCCAGCTGCTGCTGTTGCCCACCCGAGAGATCGCCCCCGCGACGATGCTTCATCTCTTTAAGTACCGGAAACAGCTGCCAGATTTCGTCAGGCACCTGCTTCGCCTCGCGGGCGGGAAATCGCGACAGCCCCAGCAGAAGGTTCTCTTCCACAGTTAAGCGCGGAAAAATCTCGCGCCCCTGCGGGACATACGCCACGCCAGACTGCACCCGCTGGTGCGGCCTGCTGTGGGTGATCGTTTTACCCTGCCAGATGACCTCCCCGGTTTTCGCCGGGATCAGCCCCATAAGACACTTCAGCAGCGTGGTTTTCCCGACGCCGTTGCGCCCCAGCAGGCAGGTGACTTCGCCGGTGACGGCTTCAAAGCTCACGCCGCGCAGGATATGGCTGCCGCCGTAATACTGATTCAGTTCGTTAACCTGTAACATCATCGCTCCTTAGCGCCCCAGATAGACCTCAATCACCTGCTCGTTGGCCTGCACCTCGCGAAGCGAGCCCTCCGCCAGCACCCGCCCCTGATGCAGCACCGTGACGTGGTCGGCAATCGTTTCAACAAAGCCCATATCGTGCTCCACCACCATCAGGGAGTGCTTGCCCGCCAGGGTTTTGAACAGCTCGGCGGTGTATTCCGTTTCTGCGTCAGTCATCCCGGCGGCGGGTTCATCCAGCAGAAGCAGGTGCGGGTCTTGCACCAGCAGCATGCCGATCTCCAGGAACTGTTTCTGCCCGTGCGAAAGCAGCCCGGCGCGGCGATCGCGCTCGCTGCTAAGGCGCAGCAACACCAGCATTTCATCGATCCGGTCGCGCTGCTCGCCGTTGAGTTTTGCCCGCAGGCTCGCCCAGACGGATTTGTCGGTTTTCATGGCGATCTCGAGGTTTTCCCACACCGTCAGCGCTTCAAAGACCGTGGGCTTCTGGAATTTTCGACCAATCCCCTGACGGGCAATGGCCGCAGGCTCAAGCGCGGTCAGGTCGATGGACTGATCGTAAATCGCCCTGCCGCTCTTTGGCCGCGTTTTGCCGGTAATGACGTCCATCAGCGTGGTTTTACCGGCCCCGTTGGGGCCAATCACGCAGCGAAGCTCGCCCACGCCGATATTCAGCGAGAGATCGGACAGGGCCTGAAAGCCGTCGAAACTGACGTTAATGGCCTCAAGCTGAAGCACCGGGTCAGTCTGCTCCCGGTAGCGATCGCCGGGCAGCTGGCGGGTAAATAATCCTTCCGTTGGCTGCATTATTTCTCTCCCTTACGCAACAGACCGTAGACGCCGCGCGGCAGGAACAGCGTGACGGCAATAAAAATCAGTCCCAGAAAAAGCTGCCAGTACTCTGGCATGGCGACGGTGAAAAAGCTCTTCGCTCCGTTGACCAGCGCCGCGCCAATCACCGGCCCCACCAGCGTGCCGCGCCCGCCCAGCGCCACCCAGATGGCGGCTTCTATCGAGTTGGTCGGCGACATCTCTCCGGGGTTGATAATGCCCACCTGCGGGACGTACAGCGCCCCCGCCAGGCCGCACAGCACGGCAGAGAGCGTCCATACCAGCAGCTTGAACCCGCGCGGATCGTAGCCGCAAAACGTCAGGCGGTTTTCGGCGTCGCGAACGGCGGTCAGGATGCGGCCAAACTTGCTCTTCGCCAGCGCAAATCCGGTACCCAACGCCATGAGCAGCAGCAGCACGGTTGCCAGGAACAGCGCGATGCGGGTGGCCGTTTCCGTCACCGAAAACCCGAGCAGCGTAGTGAAGCCGGTAAAGCCGTTATTGCCGCCAAATCCGGTTTCGTTGCGAAAGAACAGCAGCATGCCCGCGTAGGTCAGCGCCTGGGTCATAATCGAGAAGTAGACACCTTTGATCTTTGAGCGGAAGGCAAACCAGCCAAACACCAGCGCCAGCAGGCCCGGCACCATCACAATCAGCACCAGCGCCCAGGCAAAGTGCTGGGTGCCCCACCAGAACCACGGCAGCTCGCTCCAGGAGAGAAACGACATAAACGCGGGCAGGCCGTCCCCTGACGCCTGACGCATCAGGTACATCCCCATCGCATAGCCGCCCAGGGCGAAGAAGATGCCGTGCCCAAGAGAGAGCATGCCGGCATAGCCCCACACCAGATCCAGCGCCACCGCAACGATGGCATAGCAGAGGATCTTGCCGATGAGCGTCAGCATCCAGGTCGACAGCGCCAGCGGATGCGTCGCAGGCAGCAAGGCGAAAAACGGTAATATCAGCAGACATGCCACCAGGAGGCTGCCTGCAATCTGCGTGACGCGCGGCGCTTTACGCGCCAGCGTTAAGGTTAGCGGCTGGCTCATCAGTCAATCACCCTCCCTTTCAGCGCAAACAGCCCCTGAGGACGCTTCTGAATAAACAGCACGATCGCTACCAGAATCACAATCTTGCCCAGTACGGCCCCCATCTGGGGCTCAAGAATTTTATTGAAAATGCCCAGCCCAAATGCGGCGGCTACGCTGCCTGCCAGCTGGCCCACGCCACCGAGAACGACCACGAGGAACGAGTCGATGATGTAACCCTGACCGAGCTCCGGCCCGACGTTCCCAAGCTGGGATAACGCCACGCCGCCTAGCCCGGCGATCCCTGAGCCCAGCCCAAACGCCAGCATATCGACGCGCCCGGTCGGTACCCCGCAGCAGGCGGCCATGCTGCGGTTCTGCGTTACCGCCCGCACGTTGAGCCCCAGACGGGTTTTATTCAGAATGAGCCAGGTAAAGAACAGCACCATCAGCACAAAGCCCAGCACCACGATGCGGTTCCACGGCAGCGTCAGGTTGGCAAAAACCTGCACCCCGCCGGACAGCCATGCCGGGTTGGCGACCTCCAGGTTCTGGGCGCCAAACGTCATGCGCACCAGCTGGATAATCATCAGGCTGATCCCCCACGTTG
Organism: Enterobacter sp. 296B2; assembly: GCF_034106185.1. Taxonomy (NCBI): domain Bacteria; kingdom Pseudomonadati; phylum Pseudomonadota; class Gammaproteobacteria; order Enterobacterales; family Enterobacteriaceae; genus Enterobacter; species Enterobacter sp. 296B2. Next base: position 84,749 of record NZ_JAWNCA010000001.1, read on the forward strand.
CCAGCAGCGTTTCCAGCGGGCGACCATACAGGTGACGGATCACGGTGCGCTCCAGCACCATCCCGATGCCCGCCGTCAGGCAGAACGCCACCGGCAGCGCGATAACGGGATAGAGCGCCAGCCACTGGGGCGCAAGCCCGGCCATCGCCTGCTGCACCATCCACGTGGCGTACGCGCCCAGCATCAGCATCTCGCCGTGCGCCATATTAATGACGCCCAGCAGGCCGTAGGTAATGGCAAGCCCCAGCGCGGCCAGCAGCAGCACCGATCCCAGGGACAGCCCCATAAACGCCTGGCCCAGCAGGTCGCCCCACATCAGTCGATGCTGGATCTGGCTAAGACTCTCCTGCGCGGCCGCGCGCACGCTGGCGTCCGGCTCGGTCTGCGCCTGAGTGAACGGGGTGAGTCTGGACTGAACGTCCGGATCGTCTGACTGGCCTAATAATTCGACAGCCTTGTGGCGCACCTCTGCCTGCGGGCTGGCCAGCTGGAGATTCGCCACCGCCAGTAAAAGCGCCTGGCGCGCGACAGCGTCCGTTTCATCGTTTACCCGCTTTTCGAGAAAAGCGAGCATCCCCGACTGGGCATCCCGCTGAAGCTGACGCGCCGCCGCTCGTCTTTCTGTGACACTGTCACTCACCAGCTGATGTGTAGCGATGGCCGTAGCGGCCAGCACGCGCAGCCGGTTGGTCAGACGAACGGCTTTGGTTTGCCCTTCGATCACACGGGCTTCACCGAGCGAAACCATTTGACCATTGCGCTGCGCAAAGGCGTGCTTTTGGCTGTCGGTATACAGGTTTTCCTTTTGCAGAGACTGAAGCAGCGGCAGACGAGCGGCATCCGGCGCGGCGGCCCACTGCGTGAGTAAATCCGCCTGCTGGCTGCGGCTGGCGGCAACAAAACGATCGGCATCCGATGCCTGCGCCATCCCTGGCAGCAGTCCGGAAAGCCATACAAGAGCGATGAACATGCGCATGGCGTTCATGACGTTTCTCCCTGCGGTGAAGGCTTAGTTGCTGGCGGTTTTCATCGGCTGGTCGGGCTTTTTGTCATTCCCGTCGATGAACGGGCTCCACGGCTGGGCACGTACCGGCTGCTCCGTCTGCCAGACCACGTTGAACTGGCCGTTGCCTTCGATTTCACCGATCATGACCGGCTTATGCAGATGATGGTTGGTGGCATCCATGGTGAGCGTAAAGCCTGAAGGCGCCTTAAACGACTGACCGGCCATCGCCGCACGCACCTTATCCACGTCGGTGGTGCCCGCTTTTTCCACCGCCTGCGCCCACATATGAATCCCCACGTAAGTAGCTTCCATCGGGTCGTTGGTCACTACGGTATCGGCGTTCGGCAGCTTGTGCGCTTTGGCATAGGCTTTGTAATCCGCGACGAAGGCCTGGTTGGTCGGGTTATCCACGGATTCAAAGTAGTTCCACGCCGCGAGGTTGCCGACCAGCGGTTTGGTGTCGATCCCGCGCAGCTCTTCTTCACCTACGGAGAACGCCACCACCGGGACGTCGGTCGCCTTCAGTCCCTGGTTAGCCAGCTCTTTGTAGAACGGCACGTTGGAATCGCCGTTGATGGTCGAGACCACGGCGGTTTTGCCGCCTGCGGAGAATTTCTTGATGTTGGCGACGATGGTCTGGTAGTCGCTATGACCAAACGGGGTGTAAACCTCTTCGATGTCCTTATCCGCCACCCCTTTCGAATGCAGGAACGCGCGCAGGATCTTGTTGGTGGTGCGCGGGTAAACGTAGTCGGTCCCCAGCAGGAAGAAGCGTTTTGCCCCGCCGCCGTCTTCGCTCATCAGGTATTCCACCGCCGGAATGGCCTGCTGGTTCGGCGCTGCGCCGGTATAGAAGACGTTTGGCGACATCTCTTCGCCCTCATACTGCACCGGATAGAACAACAGGCCGTTCAGCTCTTCGAAGACCGGCAGCACCGATTTACGCGAAACCGACGTCCAGCAGCCGAACACTACCGCCACTTTATCCTGGCTCAACAGCTGACGCGCCTTCTCGGCAAACAGCGGCCAGTTCGAGGCCGGATCCACCACCACCGGCTCCAGTTTCTTACCCAGCACGCCGCCTTTGGCGTTGATCTCATCGATGGTCATCAGCGCGACGTCTTTCAGCGGGGTTTCGGAGATGGCCATCGTGCCGGACAGAGAATGCATGATCCCCACTTTGATGGTATCGGCGGCCTGCACGCCAAAACTCATTCCCATCGCCGCGACGGACGCGGATAACGCAAAGGCTTTTAATAAGGTACGACGCTGCATATTTTCACTCCTGAAAAAGAACGCTGTGCGAAAACGTCCGTTACGGCATGGACGCGGAAATAAAGGTGTCAGCGAAGCAGGAGCAAAAAGGATGCCAGAATGAAAAATGCGCTATTACAGGAAACAGAGTGCAGGATGTAAAGAGAACGACTCAGAATGGCACAGCGCTGCACTTTTATAATGCAGCGCTGTGCCGGAAGGTTTACCAGACTTCGCTGGCAATCTGCGTGACCAGACGGACTTTATCCCACTGCTGGGTTTCGCTCAGGCTGTTGCCCTCTTCTGTCGAGGCAAAACCGCACTGCGGGCTGAGGCAAATCTGATCTTTCGCCACGTACTTCGCTGCCTCTTCCAGACGCGCCTTGACGCCTTCCGGGTTCTCCAGCTCACCGTTTTTCGTGGTGATCAGCCCCAGCACCACCTGCTGCTTGCCCGGACGAACGAAGCGCAGCGGCGCGAAATCCCCGCTGCGGTCGTTATCGTATTCGAGGAAAAAGGCGTCAACGTTAACCGTTCCGAACAGCACTTCCGCCACCGGCTCGTAGCCGCCTTCGGAAATCCAGGTGGAACGGAAGTTGCCGCGGCAGACGTGCAGCCCGATGGTCAGATCCTCCGGCTTGCCTTCCAGCGCCTTGTTCAGCACGCGGGCATAGATTTGCGCCAGCTCATCGGCATCATCGCCGCGCTCGCGGATCTGACGGCGCTGATCGTCCGAACAGAGATAAGCCCAGACGGTGTCGTCCAGCTGCAGGTAACGGCAGCCCGCGTCGTAGAATGCGCGGATGGCGTCGCGCCAGGTGGTCGCCAGGTCCTCGAAATAGTCGTTCAGATCCGGGTAAACCGTCGCGTCGATGTCTTTGCGCCCGCCGCGGAAATGGAGCACGCTTGGGCTGGGAATGGTCATCTTCGGCTGGGCATTGCCGCTGATGCTTTTCAGATAGCGGAAATCTTCCAGCATCGGGTGGTCGCCAAAGCCCAGCTTGCCGGTCACGCGCACGCCGTGGGCCTTGGTTTGTACTCCGTTGAACTGAATGCCCTGCTGTGAATCGTAACGCTCAACGCCCTGCAGACCGTCAAAGAAGTCGAAGTGCCACCAGGCACGGCGAAATTCACCGTCGGTCACTACATGCAGGCCGCACGCACACTGCTGCTCGACGACGTGGCGAATGGCCTCGTCCTCCACCGCACGAAGCTGTCCGGCATCAATTTCGCCGCTGGCGAACTTCAGGCGCGCCTGTTTAACGGCATCCGGACGTAAAAAGCTGCCGACTACGTCGGCGCGGTAAGGGGCGTGCTGTCGTTGCATGGAAATCTCCTCAGTCTGCCGGCGATAATTGCCGGCAGTGATAATTCATCATTTGAATATTTAGACTTCTGGATGTCTAAATGTCCAAAAAAGATGTCATACCTCACCGCTTCCGGCAAACGAGAAAATTTCACGGGTGTTGAAAAAAATTCATATTCACAGCGCGGCGACGGACGCCAGGCTGGCAAACGCGTAGTGCTCATCTTCCCAGCCGGTAATGCCGCCAAGCATGATTTTGACCGGTAGCCCGAGACGCGCCAGCTTCAACGCGGCTCGGTCAGCCCCGTTACAGTGGGGCCCCGCGCAGTAGACGACAAACAGCGTCCCTTCCGGCCATTGGGACATCCGCTCAGCGGTAATCTGGCTCCAGGGCATATGCAGTGCCCCCGGCACATGGCGACGGGCAAACTGTTCCGGGCTCCCCACCACGTGCAGCAGCACAAAGTCCTGCTCATTATTGGCGATGGCATGATGCACGTCGGCGCAGTCGGTTTCGACGCTCAGGCGACGCAGAAAATGGGTAACGGCTTCCTGCGGCTCGGCAGCCGGAAATTCAGTAACATAGCTCATGATCCTTCCTCATCTTTGGCGTTTGTGTTAACACTACTCTATCCACAAATTCAGCTCATGAATGCGCTTGCTTATGCCAGAAAACAGCAAAAAGATGACAAATTTAAGGCAGATTTCCCGCCCGCAGGTGGTGGTGCTGGCTTATGACGGACTGTGTACCTTCGAGTTTGGCGTCGCGGTGGAGATTTTTGGCCTGCCGCGTCCGGAACTGGGCGACGACTGGTATCGTTTTGCGGTGGCGAGCGTGGATAGCGGAGAACTGCGGGCGACCGGCGGGATCCGCATGGTTACTGATGGCGATTTGAGCCTGCTTGCGTCGGCAGATCTGATCGTGGTTCCCGGCTGGCGTGGGCTGGATGCACCGGTTCCGGACGCGCTCTGCGAGGCATTGCGCCAGGCCAGCGCGCGCGGATCCCAGCTGCTGTCCATCTGTTCGGGCGTGTTCGTGCTGGCCGCTACGGGGCTACTGAACGGCCGCAAGGCCACAACGCACTGGCGCTATATTGACGGGCTTAAGGCCCGCTACCCTGAAATCGAAGTGGTTGAGGACGTGCTCTACCAGGACGAGGGAGACATCCTGACCTCTGCGGGCAGCGCGGCAGGGATCGATCTCTGTCTGCACGTCGTCCGGCGGGATTACGGTATGGAAACCGCCAACAGCGTGGCGCGGCGGCTGGTGATCCCCCCTCACCGTGACGGTTCGCAGCCGCAGCAGCTGAGCCGCCCGGTGGCACAGCTGCGTGAGAGCCAGCGCCTGGGCCAGCTGTTTGACTATCTGCACCAGCATCTTATCGAGCCGCACAGCCTCGACTCGCTGGCGCGTCGGGTCGGTATGAGCCAGCGCACCTTCCTGCGCCGCTTCGAGGCGGCGACGGGGATGACGCCCGCACGCTGGCTGATCAATGAACGCCTGCTGAGAGCGAAAGATTATCTGGAAAGCAGTCGGTTGAGCATCGACAGCATTGCTGAACAGACCGGGTTCGGTCAGGCATCGACGCTGCGCCATCATTTTCGCCAGCAGTATGCGCTTTCGCCTGCCCAGTATCGTAAACAGTTTTCGCCCCCTGATGCTGGCCGCTAAACGGTCAGTCTTTTCGATTACGTTTGAATACGGAGCTCCTGATGGTCACCACACACGTTTTTATCGCTGTCAGTCTTGATGGCTACATCGCCAGAGAAAATGACGATATCGACTGGCTGCTGCAGCGCGATGACCCGACAGAAGATCATGGCTATGACGCATTCATCGCCGATAAAGAGTGGATCGTGATGGGCCGGGGTAGCTACGAAAAGGTGCTGACCTTTGACGCATGGCCTTATGACCGGCCCGTGCTGGTGCTCTCCCGACAGCTGGCCGGGACGCCCGTGCCCGAGGCGCTGAAGGGCAAAGTGCAGTTCTCACGCAACACGCCAAAAGAGGTTCTCGGCGATCTGGCGGCACAAAACGTAAATCGCGTCTATATCGATGGCGGGCAGGTGATACAGTCCTTCCTGCGCGAAGGGCTGGTCGCCGATATTGTTATCACTACCGTACCCGTGCTGCTCGGCTCAGGAAAACCGCTTTTTGGCACGCTGTCCCGGGATATTGATTTAACCCTGGTATCAAGCCGCAGCTTCCCTTCGGGACTGGTACAGTCACACTATCAGGTGAGATCATAGGGGCATGGCACAAGCGAGTTGGCAAAAAAAACCGCCATTTTCTGGCGGTAAATGCTTGCATGGATAGATTTGTATTTTGGTCTCTACGTCCCCGACACTCCATGGTCGGGCAGCGGATCTCGAACAAACTAACACCGGCTTCCTCAACGAAAGCTCAACAGCCTTATTAAGGATTAACTCGACCTGGTGTTGATTTGCAAATAGCGCATCAGACCCTGCTCAGCGCTCTGTTTTGCATCATCGTTAAGGGCTTCGAGATAAAACGATCGCGAGACACCATAGGGTGCTTTTTCAGAGGGATACACCGCGAACTGGAATGTTTTTCCCCCAGCCTGATGCGTGCAGTCTAATTCCCAGCGTTGTTCATTTACTTTTTTGCTATTACAGGCTACGCGTCCGTAGTCGCTGGTTAAATAGGAACCAACGCGGGTTTCTGCGGACTGAATATATTCTGGTTCGCCATTCTCGATATAGCGCAACCCTGCGGTAGCCCCTACGGCCGCCACAAGGAGCGCAAGCGCGATTATTTTTTTCATTAATTAAGACCCATTCCTTAGCCAGAGAACCTCTATTATATAGGATTATCCTTAAAGTAAACGTCTCTTTCAGTACCAGAACAGGTAGTTTACAACGCCACAATCATATTTAGGAAATTTCCTAAGACGAATTCCGATCCAACAGTATTTGACATTTTCTTTGCCGTACTTTGAATAAAAGAATAATAACACGAAGAAACGATCGGCATGCTTATTCCGCAATGTTATTCAGCGGTGAACACCATGCTAAAAAAAGGGTTATCTGTCGTCCTGCTTATTTGTGCTCTGTTTTCAGGCCAGCTTATGGCCGGGCACAAAGGCCATGAATACGTATGGGTAAAAAATGTTGAACATCAGCTGCGGCATGAGGCCGACAGCGACGAGTTACGCAGTGCGGCAGAAGAGTCGGCGGAGGGTTTGCGCGAACACCACCAGTGGCAGAAATCGCGCAAACCGGACACGCACGTAAGGTAGTTAACTGCCTTTACGCTTCGGCAGGGTTTTCATCAGATCGTCAGGGCTGACGGACGCGACGATGCTGCCCGGCGGCGGCATTTTGAAGATGTGGTTTTTCATCTTACCAATAACGTGCATTTCGCACGGACGGCAGTCAAACTTCAGGGTCAGAACTTCGTCGCCGTTAACCAGCTGCATGGGGGTCGCCTTCCAGCTCTTGATATTCCCTTTCGCCTGCTTAGGACACAAGTTAAAAGCAAAGCGGAGGCAGTGCTTGGTGATCATCACCGGCACATCGCCCTTCTCTTCGTGCGCTTCATAGGCTGCGTCGATCAACTGCACGCCGTGACGATGATAGAATTCACGCGCTTTGTGGTTGTAAACGTTCGCGAGGAAGGATAGATGGGTGTCCGGATACACGGGCGCAGGAACAGATTCGGCCTTACGGCTGCCGCGCGGATACTGGGCCAGACGCGCTGCATCCAGCATCTCTGCCGTTTCACGGCGGAACTGGTTAAGCAGGCTGTTCGGTACGAACAGCGCGTCCGGCAGATTAACCTCTATCGCGCGCGCGTAGTAAATTGTCTGGCCCAGCTTCGCCACGCCATCCTTCAGGCTGTTAAGCGCTTTTTCCGCGTTGTTTGCCACCTCGAACAGGCCGTCGAGCGTATGCGTCACGCTGATGCCGTCTTCACAGGTCATGGTCAGAATCAGCTGCTCTTCCCAGCCGCCCAGCTCAATATCCACCGCGATGCGACGCTCGCTGGAGGTTTTAAGCAGCGCCTGCTGCCAGTTATGATCCAGGTTACGGTTAAGCGCCGCGTTCGGCCTTGCCTTGTAGAGATCGGCGGGCATTTCATTCGGCCATACGCGGTAGCGGTTCTCCCCGGTTTTTTCGACCGTGTTGGCGCGGAAGCCCACGACCTCACGCTTAATCATCACGTTAAGGCCATCGCCGTTCGCCAGCGGTTCCGTCACTTCGACATCAAGGTGATCTTTCGCCACTTTCAGCACTTCACCAACCGGTAAGCCGATAAACTTCGGTGAGTCAAACGCGCCGATATCCCCTTTACGGGCATTCACGAAATAGTCCGTGCTGCCGCGGTGGAAGGTTTTGTCCGTCGACGGAACAAAGAAATGCTCGGTACGCCCGGCTGACGCGCGCGCCAGGTCACCGCGATCTTCAATGATGGCGTCGAGCATCTGGCGATAGTGCGCGGTGATGTTCTTTACGTAGCTCATATCTTTGTAGCGCCCTTCAATCTTGAAGGAACGCACGCCCGCGTCGATCAGCGCGCCCAGGTTAGCCGTCTGATCGTTATCCTTCATGGAGAGCAGGTGTTTTTCGAACGCCACGACGCGGCCCTGATCGTCTTTCAGGGTATACGGCAGACGGCAGGCCTGAGAGCAGTCGCCGCGGTTGGCGCTGCGGCCCGTCTGGGCGTGGGAAATGTTGCACTGGCCGGAATAGGCCACGCACAGCGCGCCGTGGATAAAGAATTCAATCGTCGCGTCCGTCGCCTGGTGAATATCGCGGATCTGATTAAGGTTCAGCTCGCGCGCCAGAACAATCTGCGAAAAGCCGACGTCGGAGAGAAACTTCGCCTTTTCTACCGTACGGATATCGCACTGGGTACTGGCGTGCAGCTCAATGGGCGGAATATCCAGCTCCAGAACGCCCATGTCCTGAACGATCAGGGCATCAACGCCGGTCTGGTAGAGATCGGTAATCAGACGCTGCGCGGGCTCCAGCTCATCATCATGAAGAATGGTGTTCAGGGTCACGAACACTTTCGCCCCGAAACGGTGGGCGAACGGCACCAGCTCGGCGATATCGCTCAGGCTGTTGCTGGCGTTATGGCGGGCACCGAAGCCAGGGCCGCCGATGTAGACGGCGTCAGCGCCGTGAAGGATTGCTTCACGGGCAATGGCGGCGTCGCGGGCCGGGCTTAAAAGTTCAAGATGATGGGATTGCAGGCGCATACTTCGTCGTTATCCGTTATGGTCAAAATGGCGGCTATTGTAGTCAGAAGTATGCGACAGCGAAACAGTTTTGCGTAGCCTCAGCGGGGATAATGGATCAGAGAGTGAAAATGCACCGGCCGGTCGGTGCTGTTGCGGTAGGCGTGTGCTTTATCGCCGGCAAAACGAACGCCAGAATCGGCATAAACCGTCTGCCACTCCCCGTCGATGTTCATCTCCAGCTCGCCGTCAACCACCACCACGTGTTCGATCACCCCCGCCTCGTGCGGCGTGGACTCGCTCAGGGCGCCCGGTGCCAGCGTGATGGAGAAATGATCGAACCTGAGCGTCTCATCCCAGGGAAAGAGCGGTTTAACCACCATCGCCTGCTGCTGCGAATCAAACACCGCCGGCCTGTCCGCCTCGGGCGTGATGAACGCGGAAAACGGAACGTTCAGCCCGGTGGCAATTTTCCACAGCGTCGACACCGTCGGGCTGGACTCATTGCGCTCGATTTGCCCGAGCATCGCTTTCGACACGCCGGTTTCTTCCGCCAGCTTCGACAAACTCCAGCCGCGGGCCTGGCGCAGCGTTTTCAGCGTTGCTGCAAGATGTTGTGTAATGTCCATGCTCCCTCCTGATGGTGATGAGCATACCACTTGTACGCTATAACGCACAGTGTTACCTTATCGCGGACGTTATAACGCACAACGGAGTTCCCATGCGCCCTTCCTCTCATCTCGTACCAGCCGCACTGGCTGGATTTGTCTCGGTCCTGGTCGGTTACGCCAGTTCTGCAGCCATTATCTGGCAGGCCGCGGCAGCGGCGGGCGCCAGCGCGCAGCAGATCGCGGGCTGGATGACCGCGCTGGGGACAGGAATGGGCGTCAGCACCCTGGCGCTTTCCTGGTGGTATAAAGCCCCGGTGCTGACCGCCTGGTCTACGCCCGGCGCGGCGCTGCTCGCCACAAGCCTGCACGGCGTAACGCTGGCTGAGACGATCGGCGTGTTCATCTTCGCCAACGCGCTCATTTTACTCTGCGGCGTTACCGGGCTTTTTGCCCGTCTGATGAAGCTAATCCCCCATTCGCTTGCGGCCGCCATGCTGGCGGGCGTACTCCTGCAGTTTGGGCTGCATGCGTTTGCCCATCTGGACGGGCACTTTCTGCTGTGCGGAAGCATGATTGCGGCGTGGCTGGTAGCGAAAGCGCTGGCACCGCGGTATGCCATCGTCGTTACGCTGCTGGTGGGCGGGATCGTGGCGTGGGCCGGAGGTGACGTTGTCACCGATAAAATCACCCTCTCCCCCGTGATGCCTGAGTTTATTGCCCCCGCCTTTACCTTCACCAGTCTGGTAAGTATCGGTTTGCCTTTCTTTCTGGTGACCATGGCCTCGCAAAATGCGCCCGGTTTCGCGACGATGAAAGCGTCCGGCTATCCGCTGGCGGTCTCACCGATCATTATTTTTACGGGCGGGCTCGCGCTGCTGCTGTCCCCCTTCGGCGTCTTTTCCATCTGCATAGCCGCCATTACCGCCGCTATCTGTCAAAGCCCGGATGCCCACCCGGATGCCGCTAAACGCTGGCTGGCGGCCATCGCGGCTGGCGGGTTTTATCTGCTGGCGGGGGTGTTCGGCGGATCTATCACCGCGATAATGGCAGCACTGCCGCTCAGCTGGATCCAGACCCTTGCCGGTCTGGCGCTGCTGGGTACCATTAGCGGAAGTTTATATCAGGCGCTGAATCATGAAGCGGAGCGCGACGCGGCCATCGTCACGTTTTTGATGACCGCGAGCGGCGTTACGATCCTCGGCATCGGTTCGGCATTCTGGGGGCTGGTGCTGGGTGGGGTGTGCTACGCCCTGTTCTCACGCGCTCGCCGCGCGTAGCTGAGACGGCGTGATGCCCATGACGCTACGGAAACGGTTACTGAAGTGGCTGGCGGAGTTAAACCCGCAGGCCAGCGCGATATCGGTGAGCGGCGTCGAGGTATGCTGTACCAGGTTTTTCGCTTTTTCCATGCGCCTTTGCATGACGTACTGATGCGGCGCCAGCCCCGTCGACTGGCGGAACATGCGGGCAAAATGGTATTCGCTGAGGGCAGCCTGCGCCGCGAGCTCAGCCAGCGTCAGGGGCTGCCCGAGGTTTTCTTCAATGAAAGCCAGCACGTTGCGCAGAACAAACGGCGATAACCCGCCGGTAACGACCGGCAGCTTCCACTGAACGTTAGCGTAGTTTTGCAGCAGGTGGGTCAATAGCAGCGTGGAGGCCGTACTCAGGGTGAGCTGATTGGCCTGCTGCTGCCAGTCGCAGCCGAGAAGAAACTGGCGGTACAGCGCGGTGATCTTCGGGTCGCTGCCAAAAATGCGCTCGTCCAGCGTCAGCGACAGCGGCCGCTTGTCCCAGATTTTTTCGCCCACATCGCGCAGGTGTTCGTCGGTGCAGTAGAGATGGACAAAAGACAGGTCGTCGCGGATATCCCACGTCGATTCACTCTCTTTCGGCATTAAACAGAAACGATCCGGTCCCCCGCCGTTCTTCCAGCCGCCCGGCGTCTTTTGATAGCTCTCGTAACCGTCGGCGACGTACAGACTGAGGGTGTGATGGTTGCTCTTAACCGTTATCGTATCGCGCTTGTTGTACCACGCCGCCAGCTGAATGCCGGAATTCAGAGAAACGGTTTCCCGCAGGACCGCATTCTGCTGGCGTAGCGTTTCAAAGGTATCGTAAGCGTGAGACATAACCGTTAGCGCGTTATTGAGTGAACTGTCAGTCTAAGAACTGTTGTCCCCCGTTGCCAGCCCCCGGAAAAGAAAAAAGCGCAAGATTTTGCAAGTCTACCGCAAGCCGGTGAAAGTCCCCTGTCGCTCTCCGCGCCATACTGCGGGCTTCCGTGGTTTGAGAAGAGAAAAAATATGAACGCATTATTATACGGACTGGTGGTGATCATCTGGGGAACCACCTGGATTGCCATTTTCCTGCAGCAGGGTCCCGTGGCAGCCACGGTGTCAATTTTCTGGCGCTTCGCGGTGGCCAGCGCCACGATGATGGTGGTGTTACTTGCCCTGCGCCGCCTGCGCAAGCTGGCCCTGCGGGATCACCTGTTCTGCATGCTTCAGGGATGCTGCGTCTTCTGCTTTAACTTCTGGTGCTTCTATACCGCGGCCGCGCACATCAACACCGGGCTGGAATCGGTGATCTTCTCCATGGCGGTGCTCTACAACGCCATTAACTGTTTTATTTTCTTCGGACAGCGCCCGCCCGCGCGTTTCTGGACGGCGGCGGCGCTGGGTCTTGTGGGGATCGTGACCCTTTTCTGGGATGACCTGCTGGCCAGCGGCTGGAGCGTATCGCTTCTGACGGGCATTGGTCTTTCCGCCCTCGGCACGTATGGGTTCTCGCTGGGCAATATGATCAGCATGCGCCATCAGCGCAGAGGTCTGGAAACCATGACCACCAACGCCTGGGCGATGCTTTACGGCACGCTGGTGATGGGCGGCATTGCGCTTTGCAGAGGCGACAGTTTTACCCCGGAATGGACGGTCACCTACATGGGCGCGCTGCTCTATCTGGCCCTGTTCGGCTCGGTGATAGCCTTTGGCGCCTACTTCACGCTGGTGGGACGTATCGGCCCCGGGAAAGCGGCTTACAGTACGCTGCTCTTCCCGCTGGTGGCGCTCTCCATCTCAACGGTGTATGAAGGCTACGTCTGGCACATTAACGGTATCGTCGGGTTACTGCTGATTCTGGGCGGGAATATGGTGATGTTCACAAAACCAGAGACCTGGTTCAGGCGCTTGCGGACAGCATAAAAAAACGGCCTGCAAACTGCAGGCCGCTTACTGTTATTTCGCTGTTTTATGCACGTCGAACATGGTGGCATCCGTCGCCATGTCATCAACAACCTGCTTCAGCGTGGCAAAGGTCATTGGCGTACTTTCGTTGGTCAGCTCTTTACCTTCGCCTTTACGAACCACCTTCATCACCGGTTTGTTGGTGGCCGCATCGATCAGCTCACCTTCAAAGAAGAGATGCGTATCCATGGTGCGATGGCCGGTTGCCATCTGCGTCCCCGCAACCACCAGCGCGACCGGCACCACTTCATAGAACTGCAGACCCTCTTTCTGCGAACTCACCCCGGTGATTGCACCGCGGAAAATCAGGCTGTGTTTACCCGGCGTGCTCACAATCGGCTTACGGGTACCAATCGCCGTTTTCATTTTGTTATTGGTGTAATTCAACAGCTCATCAAGCGTTCTTTTACCAATCTGCGTGGTTGGCTTAGGCGCAGGATAATAGGTAATCGGCGTCCAGATAATACTGTCGTAATTGGCTTCGTTGTAGGAAGGATCGACCCAACGCAGCGTGGGTTTACCCGTCGCAGAGGTCGTCTGCTGCAGGCCGGAGTAATCTTTTAAAAAGCCTGAATATTGTTCTGGCGCGGCGACTTTTGAAGAACAGCCCGCCAGTGCCAACAGACCCGTAAGCACTGCAACTTTAAAAAAAGTTTGAGGACGCATGATAGTTTTCCATGTTATCTGCAAGTATGCATTTGAAGTTATAGCAAAAGTCTGGTGGGATTGTTGTGACAAAAAATGATGCGGACAGCACAAATTGCGAAAAGAGTGCCCGGCAGCGTACCGGGCAGTGAAAAATTACTGATTAATATCCACCTGCCAGAATAAATGCTTGCCAAACGGATCGATTTCGTAGCCTGTCACCTCTTTGCGCACCGGTTCGAAGATCGTTGAATGCGCAATCATGACCGCCGGCATCTGGTCATGCATGATTTGCTGCGCCTCTTTGTACAGCGCCACGCGTTTATCGCGATCGGTTATCGATTTTGCCTCGGCGATGATCTTATCAAACGGCTTGTAGCACCACTTCGCCGAATTCGAACCGCCGTTTGCCGAGGTGCAGGTAAAGAGCGGACCAAAGAAGTTATCCGGGTCGCCCGTTGCGGTCGTCCAGCCCATCAGCGCGGCCTGATGTTCACCGCCCTTCACGCGCTTGAGATATTCGCCCCATTCGTAGGTGACAATTTTGGTCTGCACCCCCACCTTCGCCCAGTCGGCCTGAATCATCTCCGCCATCCGTCTGGCGTTCGGGTTATAGGGCCGCTGGACGGGCATCGCCCACAGGTCGATACTCATGCCGCTGGCCAGGCCGGCCTCTTTCAGCAACGCTTTCGCTTTTTCAGGATCGTAATCGTAATCCTTCAGTTCGCTGTCAGCGCTCCAGACGCCCGGCGGCAGCAGGTTTTTCGCGGCGGTTCCGGTACCGTGGAACACCGCGTCGATAATGGCCGGTTTATTGATCGCCATCGCCAGCGCCTGGCGAACCTTCACGTTATCCAGCGGCGGCTTTTGGGTGTTAAACGCCAGGAAACCGGTGTTCAGCCCGGCTTTGCTCATCAGGTTGATATCTTTGTTCGCCTTCATGCGCGGCAGGTCCGCCGGGTTCGGGAACGGCATCACCTGACATTCGTTTTTCTCAATTTTGGCAAAACGCACGGAGGGATCCGGGGTGATGGTGAAGACCAGCCTGTCCAGCTTCGATTTTCCCTGCCAGTAGTCGGCAAATGCCGTGAACAGAATGCGGGAATCCTTCTGATACTGCGCCAGCTTAAACGGCCCGGTGCCGATCGGCTGCATATCCACCTTCTCCGGCGTGCCCGCTTTCAGCATCGCATCGGCATATTCCGCGGAGAGGATCGAGGCAAAATACCATGCCAGGTCGGCGACAAACGGCGCTTCCGGGTGTGCCAGGGTAAAGCGCACGGTATGGTCATCAACTTTGTCAATGGCGGTAATCAGACTACCAAACTCCAGGCTTTCGAAGTTGGAATAGCTGCCGTTAGAGACATTGTGATACGGATGATTCACGTCCTTCTGGCGCATAAACGAGAAGATCACGTCATCGGCGTTAAAGTCACGGGTCGGCGTGAAGAATTTATTGCTCTGGAACTTCACGCCCTGACGCAGATGGAAGGTGTAAACCTTTCCGTCGTCGCTCACCTCCCAGCGCTCAGCCAGGCTCGGCACCAGCTCCGTGGTGCCGGGTTTGAAATCGACCAGCCGGTTATAGACCGGCACGGCGCTGGCGTCCACGCTGGTGCCCGAGGTGTATAACTGAGGATTAAAGTTTTCCGGTGACCCTTCGGAGCAATACACCAGCGTTTTCGCGGCTACGGTAGAACTGACCGTGAGCGCAGCGAGTGCCAGCGTTAACATTGTGCGTTTGCTTGTCATCATTTATTCCTGTCTTTTTAATTCGACGGCTAATTAATTCTTTTGCCATTTCATAAATAACATTAAAGTGAAGTGGCAAACACCTGAAAAATAAATAAGGAAGAAAACACTATGGGCTCGCCGCTTTCCAGACAATTAACGCACCGTTTTTTCCGCTATCTTGCGATTACCAGCCAGAGCGATCCGAAAGTAAAAACTCTGCCCTCAACCCCGGGCCAGCACGACATGGCGCGAGAACTGGCGCAGGAGCTGGCGCAGCTGGGTTTAGACGACATCGTGATTGACGAGTTCGCTACCGTGACGGCGGTAAAAAAAGGCAACGTGCCCGGCGCGCCGCGCATTGGCTTTATTACCCATATTGATACCGTTGACGTGGGTTTATCACCGAATATTCATCCGCAAATATTAACATTTACCGGTGAAGATCTCTGTCTGAATAAAGAAAAAGAGATCTGGCTGCGGGTGAAAGAGCATCCTGAAATTCTGGCTTACCCTAATGAAGAGATTATTTTCAGCGATGGTACCAGCGTATTGGGCGCAGATAATAAAGCGGCGGTAACCGTGGTGATGACCGTACTGGAAAACCTCACCGCTGAGCATCAGCATGGCGACATTGTGGTCGCGTTTGTGCCTGATGAAGAGATCGGCCTGAACGGTGCAAAGGCGCTGGATCTTAAGCGCTTCGACGTCGACTTTGCCTGGACCATCGACTGCTGCGAGCTGGGGGAAATTGTCTACGAGAACTTTAATGCGGCAGCCGCTGAGATCCGCTTCACCGGCGTGACGGCGCATCCGATGTCCGCCAAAGGTGTACTGGTGAACCCGTTATTGATGGCGACCGATTTCATCAGCCATTTCGACCGCCAGCAAACGCCAGAGTGCACCGAGGGTCGCGAGGGCTACATCTGGTTTAACGGCATTCAGGCCGGACAGAACGACGCCGTGCTAAAGGCCAACATTCGTGATTTTGATAAAGCCGGCTTTGCCGCCCGCAAGCAGCAGATCGCGGACGTCGCCGCGCTGATTGCCGCCCAGCACCCGACGGCGAAGGTCGACTTTAGCATTGAAGATACCTACAGCAACATCAGCAATGCGATTGGTGAAGACCGGCGCGCCATCGACCTGATGTTTGAGGCGATGGAATCGCTCGGCATCACCCCAAAACCGATCCCTATGCGCGGCGGCACCGACGGCGCGGCGCTCTCGGCAAAAGGGGTACTCACCCCGAACTTCTTCACCGGCGCGCATAACTTCCACTCGAAGTTTGAATTTCTGCCGCTGTCGTCGTTCGAGGCGTCTTACAACACTGCCCTGCAGATCTGCCTGCTGGCCGCCCGTTAGGCGGGCTTGCGCGCCAGCATGGTGGCAAAGCGCAGCTTGATGCGGTTGCCGTTTTCATCGGTGCGGTGCAGCTCGCCAACCTCTTCGTTGTATTTGAGCAGCTCCCAGCCTTCATAGTAGTTGCTCAGTTCACCGCTTTTGAACGCAAACGGGAAGCCAACGGTGCACGGATAATCTGCCGTATCCATGGCGGCAACGATCAGGTTGTAGCCGCCAGGTTTAGTGCAACGCTGCATGTTGGCGATAAGGCCCGGGATGGTTTTCGCCTCAAGGAACATCAGCACCACGGTGGAAAGAATAAAGTCGTACTCGCCGTCAAAGCTCAGGCTGTTAAGATCTTTGACGGCGGTATGAAGATTCTCAATCCCTTCTGCCGCCTTGATGCGCTCGATGTTATCAACGCTCATCGGGTTTTTATCCCAGGCGGTCACCTCGTGGCCGTTGGCCGCCAGGTAAAGGCTGTTGCGGCCATTACCGCAGCCCAGATCCAGCGTCTTACCGGGCTTTACAATCCCCGCGCTGTACAGCACTTCTGAATGCGTGCGGGTGAGTCCATATTTCTCTGTGAAGTAATTCTCATCGACGGTCATTGTTTTTCCTGCGTTCTCATAAATTGAAAGTGCATTTTACATGCCATTTTAAGGCGTTTACCGTCTGGTTGCCAGCCGTTCGAAAATCGAAAAATTTGCTACGTTTAGTGAAGATGCTTATCAGAGACTTGAAGATGAACAAATATCGCCTTAGCGACGAGACCCGCCTCTGGCAATGGAAAAACGGCGAAACACCCCACTCAACGACGCTGCGGCAGGTTATCGCCACGGTAGATTTTAGCGACGTGACGGCCGGCACGAAAGGCGGTTGGGTTGACGATGAGCGTGCCCTGTCCCAGGAGGGAGACTGCTGGATCTACGATGAAAACAGCGTGGTGTTTGCCGGTGCAACCGTGTCCGGCAACGCGCGCCTGACCCTGCCGTGTACCGTCAGCCACGACGCGCATATCGGCGGTAACTGCTGGCTGGACGCAGCAGAGGTCAGCCACGGGGCGCGAATAAGTGACAACGTCACCGTTCAGCACTCCTGCGTGCGTGGCGAATGCCATCTCTTCGGCGACGCGCGCGTCCTGCACAACAGCGTCATCATAGGTGCCAAAGGCCTCACGCCGGACCACGACCAGATCCTGCAAATATACGACAGGGCGACGGTAAGCCGGTCGCGCATTGTGCATCAGGCACAAATTTACGGCGAGGCGATGGTGAATAACGCGTTTGTTGAGCACCGCGCCGAAGTGTTCGACTGCGCGATCCTCGAAGGTAACGAACTCAACAACGTCTGGGTGTGCGACTGCGCCAAAGTGTACGGCAACGCCCGGGTAATTGCCGGCTTTGATGACGATGCCATCCCGACGGTGCGCTACAGCTCGCAGATTGCGGAGAACGCCGTGGTGGAAGGAAACTGTGTCATCAAGCACCACGTCCTGATCGGCGGCCAGGCCTGGCTGCGCGGCGGGCCAATCATGCTGGATGATAAAGTGGTGATTCAGGGACGCGCGCGGATCAGCGGCGACGTGCTGATTGAGCATCGGGTTGAAATTACCGACGATGCGGTGATTGAAGCCTTTGCTGGTGAGAGCATTCATCTGCGCGGTGAAAAGGTGATCAACGGCGACCAGCGCATCACCCGTACGCCGCTGCTGGGGGCGCTATAGGGTATAAATTTTGCCGTAGATGTTCACATCGTCATAGGCGCCATTCAGGTATTCCGCTTCCCGCAGGCACCCTTCCAGCGTAAAACCGTTGCGCAGGGCCACGCTGTTGCTCTGCTGATTCGCCACCCGACACTTGATCACAAAACGGCGGATCTCACCGCGCTCAGCGTAGTAGCGCATAAACGCCTGCAGCGACTGCGAGAGGATCCCCTGCCCCTGATGTGCTTCATCCAGCCAGTAGCCGATGTACCCGGCTTTGTTGGCTGGCTCAATCGCATTGAACGACAGTACGCCGACCAGCGCATCCTCCCTGAAGATCAAAAACATTTTGGCGTAGCCGCGCTGGTGCAGCATCTGGTTACTCTGCACGTTGCGTCGGGTATCGTCCTCGCTGCCCACGTGCTGCGCCCAGTCAAAAGCGGTTTGCAGAAAGGCTCTGTTTTTGACGACGAGGTTATGCAGTTCGGCGGTATAGCGCTCTTCGACGGCGCGAAGCTCGAGAGCGTCAGATACGGGAATAGTTTCGGATTGTGTTGCGGTCATTGCCCCTCACCCTAACCCTCTCCCGGAGGGAGAGGGAATCGATCGTTAACGCATTACCCGGTCATCAACGTAATGACGTTTATCCGGCGCTGGCGGGAAATACTGATACAGCCAGGTTTCGCTGATGGCATCGCCCTGGCAGCGCAGGAACAGGCGCATATCCACCGGTTCGGTAGAGTCAGAGGTTGGGTACCAGTCAAACAGAATGCGATAGCCGTCAAACGGTTCAACGTAAAGGATTTCAACCTGCTTTGCTTCACCACTGGAGAGCGTAATCACCGGCTCGATGCCCTTCGGTGCGGCGGCCTTCAGGTCGCCGCCGACGAAGTCGATAGCAAAGCGACGGGCCCACACTTTCGGGTAATTTTCGCCCGGCGCCCAACCTTCCGGGAAACCGCCCATGCCGGTGCGGGTCGCGTAGACGTTCGCCAGCGGGGAGCGCACCGGCGGCTGTGCGCTCCAGTACAGACGATATTTGAAGTCCAGCTCGGCGCCCGCTTTCACCGGTTTTTCCGGCTGCCAGAAGCAGACCACATTATCCAGCGTTTCACCGGTGGTCGGGATCTCCATCAGCGCGATGGATCCTTTACCCCAGTCGTTGCGCGGTTCAACCCACAGGCTCGGGCGCTTGTTATACCAGCCCATCACGTCCTGATAGTGCGAGAAATCGCGATCGAGCTGCAGCAGCCCGAACCCTTTCGGGTTTTTGTCGAGGTAGGCATTGAACTGCAGCTTCTGCGGGTTATTCAGCGGACGGCAGATCCACTCCCCGTTGCCGCGCCACATGGCCAGGCGGTCAGAGTCGTGGATTTGCGGGTGAATGGTGTCGCACATGCGGCGTTCGTTATTGCCGCAGCTGAACATGCTGGTCATTGGCGCGATGCCGAGCTGCTTGATGTCCTTACGCGCGTAGAGATGGTTTTCCACCTCCATGATCACCTGGCTTTTTTCGCAGTGGATCACGAATTTATAGGCACCGGTGATGCTCGGGCTGTCCAGCAGCGTGTAGACGGTAAAGGTAGTGTCGCCCGGCTTAACGGTTTCAAACCAGAAAGAGGTAAAGTCCGGGAACTCTTCCGGCGTGTCGGTAAAGGTATCTACCGCCAGACCGCGGGCGGAAAGGCCGTACTGGTAGGTGTCATCCACCGCGCGGAAATAGCTCGCCCCCAGGAAAGAGACAATATCGCGACGCGCCAGCTCTGGCGCTTTAAAGGCGCGGAAGCCCGCAAAGCCGAGATCGCTTTGCCCTTCCAGCTGTTTGGTATCCACACCCGTTTCGCCGTAGCTGAACAGCTCAGGACGGAAGTGGATCTCGCGCGCCATCGAGGTCGACTGGTCCAGCGAGAACATCCGCACGCGGCGGCGGAACCCCATTCCCATATGGAAGAACTGCACGTCCAGCTGACGCCCTTCAATGTTGTTCCACAGTGACTGCTTTTCATCGTAGCGGATGGCGTTGTACGCCTGCGGCGTCATGGTCGCCAGCGTCTCCGGCAGCGGACGCGGCGCACCCCCCCACGGGGTTTTCGCCAGGTCATGCGCCATGGATTGCAGTACGGAGAAGTCAAAACGACGGCTCTGGCCGTCAGCAATGTCAGAGTCGGCCGCGTATGCCGCTTTGGAAAACAGGGAAGCAAGGCCAGAGGTACCGCTCAGGGCTGCCACTGCCAGCGAGCCTTTTAGAAAACGTCTGCGATTCATGCCTGGAAAAACGTCCTTATGGTCGTGTGAATGTGTTTCGCGCTCGGCGAAATGACGGCAAGAAAGAACGCACAGCCTAAACAAAAATGGTTAAGAATCCAATTGTTGGCTGGTGATTATCTGAACAAAGTGAGAAATATTTTCTGTCGACCAGAACGGCCCGAAAGTGGTGTAAAGAAAGCCTGGAAAATGTGTATAAAAATGCCCCGTCAGGACATCAGCTGACGGGGCAAATGAGGCGGTTATTTTACGCTGACATCGATACCCGGGAAGTACTTATCAGCGAGTTTAGCGATCGTGCCGTCGGCACGTACTTTATCAATCGCGGCATCAAGCTGCTTTTTGGTGGCCTCGTCCCCTTTACGCAGCCCAAAACCGATCCCACTGCCGAGGATAGTGTCGTCAGACACCGGTTTGCCGATGAAGCCAAACCCTTTCCCCTGCGGCTTGCTGAGGAAACCTGCCTGCCCGGCCGCGGACATGACCAGCGAGGCGTCGATACGGCCATTCAGCAGATCGCCCCAGGCCATATTCTGATCTTTATAAGACACCACGGTGACACCCTGCTTTTCCCAGTGCTCTTTGGCATAGGTTTCCTGGATGGAGCCCTGCAGCACGCCGATGGTTTTCCCCTTCAGCCCTTCAGGCGTCGCCTCAACCGCCGTCCCGGCCTTGCCGACCAGCTGAGACGGAATACGGTAGATCGGCTGGGTGAAATCAATGCTCTTGCGGCGCTGTTCGGTGATATTCATCGCCGAGTTGATGGCGTCAAACTTCTTCGCCACCAGCCCCGGGATCAGCGCGTCAAACGAGGTTTCCACCCAACTGCACTTCAGCGCAGCCGCTTTGCAGATGGCGTTACCCAGCTCAACGTCAAACCCTTCAAGCTCGCCTGAGGCATTGCGGCTCTCAAACGGCGGGTACTCCGCTTCCAGACCGTATCGCAACTCGGTGGCAGCGAAGGACGAAAAGGTACACAGCAATCCCATGCCGACAACTAACGCGCGTAATTTCATTTCAAACTCCTCAGAGCCTATCCCAGTAGGCGTAATTGTTGAAGACAGTTTGGTACCAGACAGCGCACAGAAACCGGAACGTACATGTAGTACGTGAGGATTTCGAGCACTGCCCGGTGCCAAAATGGCGAATAAAATAGCCTAATGGGATAGGCTCAGCGTGGTTTAACCCGACACAGGGCTTGAGCACCTGCCCGTAACGTCGCCTCATCTTTCGCAAAAGAGAGACGAATCAATTTATTATCCGTGCCGTCCGCATAAAACGCCGACAGCGGAATGGTGGCAACACCGTATTCAACGATCAGCCGTTTCACCAGCTCGCTGTCCCGCTCGTCGCTGAACCGGCTGTAGTCCGCCAGCATAAAGAACGATCCGGCGCTCGGCAGCAGGGTAAACGGCGAATCGGCCAGCAGGCCGTGCAGCAGATCGCGCTTGCGCTGGTAAAACGCCGACAGCGACAGCCAGGTTTGCGGATCGGTCATGTGTTCTGCAAACGCGTGCTGCATTGGCGTATCGGCAGAGAACATCAAAAATTGATGGACTTTACATATCTCGTCCATCAGCTCTGCGGGTGCCACACAATAACCCACGCGCCAGCCGGTGACGTGATAGGTTTTTCCGAAAGAAGAAATAATCACGCTGCGTTCCGCCAGCTGCGGGTGCGTGGCCATCCCGTGGTGCGGTTCTCCATCGAACACGACGTGTTCGTACACTTCGTCAGACAAAATAATGATGTCGGTATTGCGCGTCAGCGCCGCCAGCTGCTGCAGGTCATTGGCCGTGAAGACCTGGCCGCTCGGGTTGTGCGGCGTATTGATGATGATCATGCGCGTGCGCGGGGTGATGGCGGCACGGACCTCGTCCCAGTTGACGGCAAAATCCGGGACCGTGAGCTTGATGGCGACAGGCGTTGCCCCCTGCAGGCGAACAATGGGCGCATAGCTGTCAAACGACGGCTCAAAGTAGATCACCTCATCGCCCGGGTGCACCAGCCCGCTTATCGCTGAATAGAGCCCTTCGCTGGCACTGGCGGTCACCAGCACCTCGCTGGCAGGGTCATACTGCGTGCCGTAGAGGGCGGCAATTTTATCAACAATACGTTCCTTGAGCGGCTGCAAGCCGGTCATTGCCGCATACTGGTTATGCCCTGCCTCCATCGCGCGGGTGACGCCGGCGATCAGCTTCGGGTCGCAGGAAAAATTCGGCGCGCCCTGAGAAAGGTTAATGGCATTATGCTGGGCCGAAAGCTGGCCAATAACGGTAAAAATGGTGGTTCCCACGTCTGGCAGCTTGGAGCGCGTTTGCACCGGCGTTCGTAAAGTCATCCTCTTTCCCTTCTCATGGACATTGCATAACTATTCAAACAACAAGTGCGTTGCCGGGACAATCGAATTGTTGTCATAATAACCATGAGAAAAATGCATAGCTGAGGTGTTTTCATGTCGCGCCGTTCGCTCCCGCTCAATGCCATCGACGCATTTTTAGTCACCGCGCGTCACCTGAATCTGACCCACGCCGCCGCAGAGTTGTGTCTGACGCAGGGGGCCGTGAGCCGCAAGATTTCTTCTCTTGAGACGTGGTTTGGTTTTCCGCTCTTTGAGCGCCACGCGCGCGGGCTGCGCCTCTCGCCCCATGGCAGCGCACTGCTGCCTGAGCTGCAGTCCGCTTTCGGGCAGCTGCTGACCGTAGCCGACCAGGCTCGCAGCCTGCACACGGTGATCCGGCTTAAGGCGCCTACCTGCGCCATGCGCTGGCTGGTGCCGCGTCTGCTGGAGGTAGAGCGCGAGCAGCCGGACCTGCAGATCGCGCTCACCACCACCACCGATCATAACGTCAATTTCAAAACCGAATCTTACGATGCGGCCATCGTCTTCGGCACGCACATGAGCGCAGGCGATCTGCTGTTCGAAGAGGCGCTAACCCCGGTATTCAGCCCCGTCAGGGCGGGTGCCGCACTGGGTTCGCTGACGTTTCTGCACCCGACAAGGGATAAGACAGACTGGTCACTGTGGCTGGCGAATCAGGAAGGTCCGGGCTTTGCTATGCACAAAAATCAACACTTCGATACGATGGATCTCGCCATCACCGCCGCCATTCAGGGGCTTGGTGTTGCCATCGCCGACGAAACGCTGGTGGCAGAAGATGTCCGCGCCGGAAGGCTGATGCGCCCCTATGAAGCAAGTGTAAAAACCGGCGCGAGCTACCGGCTGGTGCTGCGCGCAACGCCTTGTCAGGAAAATGGTCTGTCGGCGTTTCGCGCCTGTTTGCTTAATCGAGGCTGACGTGGTGCTTCATCACGCGTTTGAAGAGGCTCATGCGGGCGCGCATAAAGCGGTTTTCAAGCCTGAAACCTGCATGTTTATTCACGCCAATACGTAACAGCACGTCCCGCCCTTTGCGGCAGGCTGGCCAGCGCGTCGGCCCGTGAAGGCAGTCATGCGTTCCGGCATCGCGCGCAAAGCTTACCCAGTAATCAGCCACCTGGGCGGCAAACTGTAGATCCCGCTCATTGACATACTGACGTGAAGGCTCCACCTGGCCGAGGGTATCGAAGACATAGGGAACTTCGTTGCCGTGCCAGGCGCCGTTGATATACGTGCCATGTTCCGCTTCGGCCACATAGTCAAACCAGTAACGCCAGCAAAGCCCGCCGACGCGCTGCTGGGCCTGCATCACCACGTAGCCCATGGTGGTGAAGGCCATGTCGCGGCATACCTGCCTGCCGAGCTCCTCATCGCCCTTCACGCCCGGATAAAGCAGCTTGATGAGCCCCAGACCGAAGCGGCGCTCCCGGCGAAGCTTCTGGATTTGCCCGGCGAGGTCGACCCCAAACACCGCCATCACGCTGGCTTCATCGCTGTTGGAGCCAATCATCACCGGCACGGGATGCTGGCGGGCGGCGAAAAAGACGTCCAGCATCGCCTCCGGCAGAACGCAATCCCCGAAGATGGGCGCCGGGGCGACGTTCAGCGGCGCGGTCAGCGGCCAGAACGCCTCGGGCGGAATGGCGCGCAGCTGCTCTGCCGTCGCGTTCTCCAGACCAAAATGGGCGGCCAGCGCTTCCCCTTTTTGCAGGGCCTGCTCGCGCGGCGTGTCCGGCAAGGTGTATCCGCTTTGCACTATCGCCTTATGGAACAATCCTGCTGCCAGCGGCGAGGCCAGCAGAGAAAGCACGCTGCGCGCGCCGGCGGATTCGCCAAACAGGGTGACGTTATTGGGGTCGCCGCCAAACGCGGCGATATTCTCCCTCACCCATTCGAGCGCGGCGATCTGGTCCAGCAGGGCAAAATTATGCACCACCCGCTCTTCTTCCCCCTCCAGCGCGGGATGGGCGAAAAAGCCGAGATGGCCGAGACGGTAGTTAATCGTGACGACAACCACCCCGCGTGATGCCAGGGCTTTGCCGTTGTACGGCGGCAGGCCACCGGCGCCGATCGTAAACCCGCCCCCGTGCAGCCAGACCATGACAGGCAGCGGCCCGGTACGGTCAACGGGGGACCAGACGTTAAGATAGAGGCAATCTTCAGAAAACTGGCCGGGATCGCCCCCGCCCAGCTCCTGACAATATTCACTGCTTTGCCAGCTTGAGGGCGAAAAGGCGGTGGCTTCACGCACGCCGTCCCAGCGTTCCGGAGGCCGCGGCGAGCGCCAGCGCCACTCGCCAACGGGCGGCGCGGCATAGGGAATACCGCACCAGCGGTGAACGTTTTCATCGGTTAAACCAGACAGTGCGCCCTGGCGCGTTTCAACCACAGGGGCGGAAGGATTTTGCATAACAACCTTATTTTTTCCATCACACCCCTGAAGATTAACGATTTCAGAGCAAACCGCAACGCTGTTTGCTGCGCGTTTCCGCCTCCTCGTAGAGCGTAAACTCGTCATACACCGGGCAGCCGAGCGCGGCTTCAAACGCATTGCGGCTGGCATTACCGTGGCTGCGGGCCTGGGTTTCGTTCCCGAGATTGGACTGGAAAATCCCCGCCGCGCTGACCGGGAGGAAATCCTCGTAGGTGATCGGCTGAGCAACCACCCACCCGCGCTCGATCAGCGGTTGCGGATCGTCTCCCGGACGAAACGCGTGGCGATGGGCTTCTCCCGCCGGGGTCAGGCGATAGCGAAAATAGGCAAGCTCCTGACGGCGCAGGAACATTTCGCTGTCCGGGAAGGCGCTGAAAATCTCCTGCAAATGCAGCTGGTGCGTGAGGTTATCTTTACCGGTTCCGGCCTGGGCCAGCAGGCTATCGTACAGTTCCCGGCCTTTCGGAGTCAGCGCCACGCCGCGCTGTTCAATTTCACCGAAGCGCGCGGTGTGGGTGCCTTTGTGTTCACCGGCGAAAAGCACCGGCTCTTCCAGCGCCTTGAAGCTGGTCTGACGCAGCAGGATCGGCACTTCACGACGCGGCGGCCCTTCGATCAGAATTTTTGGCTCAATGCCATACTTCGGCATCAGCTCCTGCACACGGTCAATGTCCAGCGTGCGCGGCGTGAGGTGGTTGATATGGCACCCGGGGAAGCAGACCACGTCGGCAATCAGACGGTGCTCGTGACTCAACGCCAGGTAGGTCTCCTGGTCGACCGTTGCATGACGGTGCCAGCGGAAGGTTTCTAACGCTTCCTGTACAAACTCGTGCGCCTGCGTTTCGGTAAAGCCCCCTTCCAACTCGTGGAGATCAATAAGTTCCAGACAGCGTGGCGTAAAGATGTTTCGGTGAGAGAGAATTTCTGCCGCCCGCTCGCGTAACGCCAGGTTTTCAATCAGCTCAAGGCGCAGCAGAGAGGTAAAGATACGAAACGGATTGCGGCACAGCGCCGCATCATCAACCGGACGAAACGCCGTAGAGTGGACCGGTACCCCCGCCTGGGAGAGATCGTAATAGCTGACCGGATACATGCCCATAATGGCAAACATACGGCGCAGGGTGGAAAGCTCTTGTGCCGTCCCGACGCGGATCGCCCCGTGACGCTCCACGTTAAGGCGCGCCAGCTCGTCGGCATTCGCCAGTTGTTCATGTAAGAGTGGGTTATTTTCCAGAACCGCCAGGTTTACGTCCGCAACCAGTTCAAGCAACGTGCCGTACTGCGGAACTTCCTGCTGGTACATCGCCGACATAGCCTGCGAAAAATGTTCCCGAATATCATCAGCCGTGATGGTGTTCGCCATGATGTCATGCCTCCAGTGAATATTACCTGGAGTGTAGAGAAACCCGTTCCTTCCGGGGGGAAGAATTTCTGATTTGTGATCTTAAGACGACAGTGGTCAAACCGTGTGCTACCGGTCGCTGACGCTCCCTGCCGAAACGCGCTTTTCGCCTCGTCATCTTTTTCCAGGATTTTCCTTATAATTATTTATGGCTCAGTTTTCTAGCTATAAAGTATTAATTTTTCGCACGGTGCCGATTGCAAAATAATCAGTCATGGCACGCCCTTTATTTTATCTTCACCTTTCAACTTTTTAGTCGAAACTTAGGACTAATCTTAGCTAACGTTTACAAGTCCCTCCCACTTCTCAATATTTTCCCGTCAGGCGAAGCGCAAAGCGTTCAATATTCAAAAATAACGCAACCGCAAATAGCAAGACGCATTTGACGAATGCCCCATAGCGACTAAAGTTATTAATCGAACGACGAGTGATACGGAATATTTTCGTATCGTACTGACATAACCAATATATGAATATGAGGTTTAATATGGCAGAGCATCGTGGTGGTTCCGGTAATTTCGCTGAAGACCGTGAAAAAGCATCAGAAGCTGGACGTAAAGGTGGCCAGCACAGCGGTGGTAATTTTAAAAACGATCCGCAACGCGCATCTGAAGCGGGTAAGAAAGGGGGACAGAACAGTCACGGCGGAGGCCGTAAATCTGATAACTCCTGATCTTATTTAGTACTCTTTTAATAAAACCAGAGAGCATGCTGCGGGCTGAAAAGCTCGCAGTACCCTCTCCTTATTTTACCGGAGCGTAATAATTATGAATATGAAAAATGTTGAGGATGTATTTATTCATCTTCTCTCGGATACCTACAGTGCGGAAAAACAGCTTACCCGCGCGCTGAGTAAGCTTGCCCGTGCCGCTTCCAGCGAGAAACTGAGCGCGGCCTTTACCGCACACCTTGAAGAGACGCAGGGCCAGATCGAGCGTATCGACCAGATCGTCGAACAAGAAGACGGTATCAAACTCAAGCGCATGAAATGCGTGGCGATGGAAGGCTTAATTGAAGAAGCCAACGAAGTCATCGAAAGCACGGAAAAAAATGAAGTCCGTGATGCTGCCCTAATTGCCGCTGCGCAAAAAGTAGAGCATTACGAAATTGCCAGTTACGGTACTCTAGCAACGCTTGCAGAACAACTTGGCTATAAAAAAGCCGTTAAGCTTCTTGCCGAAACGCTGGAAGAAGAAAAAGAGACCGACCTTAAACTCACCGATCTGGCCGTTGGAAATATTAACCAAAAAGCGCAGAAATGACGCAATAATACAGGTTAAATAAAATGAGCATCAGTCCCAGGACAATTAAACGGTGCCATTTAACGGCAGCTATAATATGGTTCATTCTCGCTATCCCTTCCGTAATATGGTGGAAGAACAGCGTGCTATGGGTCATTATCATCAGCATTTACGCCAATATTGTCGGCCATTTATCTGGCTACAGTGCCGCGCGTGCCGATCAGGCTGCTGAGAGTGAGACCAAATAAGCGAACCCCTAATGAGGATACAATGATGAATCACGTAGAACACTACCATGACTGGCTACGCGATGCCCATGCGATGGAAAAGCAAGCCGAGTCAATGCTGGAATCCATGGCCAGCCGCATCGATAATTATCCCGATGTTCGCGCCAGAATTGAACAGCATATTAATGAGACAAAACGGCAAATTACATTGCTGGAGGAAATCCTCGACCGTAATGATATTTCTCGTTCGGTTTTAAAAGACTCGATGAGCAAAATGGCGGCGCTGGGTCAGTCCATCGGCGGCATGTTCCCGTCTGATGAAATCGTTAAGGGCTCAATCAGCGGCTATGTTTTCGAACAGTTTGAAATCGCCTGCTACACCTCCCTGCTCGCCGCCGCAAAAAAAGCGGGCGATACCGCCTCCGTGCCCGCCATTGAGACGATCCTGGCGGAAGAGCGCGAGATGGCCGACTGGCTGATTCGCCACATCCCGCAGACGACGGAACAGTTCCTGCTGCGTTCAGACGCATCGGGTGTCGAAGCGAAAAAATAACTCAGGAGAGTCTATATGTTTCGACACGTTAAACAGCTGCAATACACGGTTCGCGTTGCTGAACCGAACCCGGGTCTCGCCAATCTACTCCTGGAACAGTTTGGCGGGCCGCAGGGCGAACTGGCGGCCGCCTGCCGCTACTTTACGCAAGGGTTGAGCGATGACGATCCTGGCCGTAAGGATATGCTGATGGACATTGCAACCGAGGAGTTAAGCCACCTCGAAATCATCGGTACGTTGGTCGGCATGCTGAATAAAGGTGCCAAAGGCGCGCTGGCGGAAGGGGTGGAAAATGAGGCTGAGCTCTATCGGTCCATGACCGAAAACGGGAACGACAGCCACATCACTTCCCTGCTCTACGGCGGCGGCACACCGCTCACTAACTCGGCGGGCGTGCCCTGGACGGCGGCCTACGTCGATACCATCGGTGAGCCGACGGCGGATCTGCGCTCTAACGTGGCGGCAGAGGCCAGGGCGAAGATCATCTACGAACGGCTGATAAACGTCACTGACGATCCCGGAGTAAAAGATGCGCTGGCGTTTTTGATGACGCGTGAGGCGGCGCATCAGCTCTCCTTTGAAAAAGCGTTGCAGTCCATTCGTAATAATTTCCCGCCGGGGAAACTGCCGCCAATCGAGGAATTCACCAACAAGTACTACAATATGTCAGAAGGTGGAGAGGTTCGCGGAAGCTGGAACAGCGATAAGCACTTTGATTACGTTGAGTCCCCCCAGCCTGCGGTGGATGGCGGTGACGGCAGCGCCAGCGTGACGCTCACAACCGAACAGGCAACCCTGGTTAAGGCGATGTCTGCCCGCACGAAGTCCGATCCACATTCCGACCCGCTGACCGGTGCCGAGCTGGGCGCCGGAAAGACTAAACCGTAATCGGTTTTGCCGGTAGCCCTGCGCTACCGGTAATTCTCGTGCCCCATCGCTTCAGAGGTACGGACAATGTTCGAACTTGATGCATTCCATCTCGCCAGAATTCAGTTCGCTTTTACCGTCTCGTTTCACATTCTTTTCCCGGCGATTACCATTGGTCTTGCCAGCTATCTTGTCGTGCTGGAGGGCATGTGGCTGCGCACCAAAAACGACGTCTGGCGTTCGCTTTACCACTTCTGGCTCAAGATATTTGCCGTTAACTTCGGGATGGGGGTGGTTTCCGGGCTGGTCATGGCGTATCAGTTCGGTACCAACTGGAGCGGGTTCTCCCAGTTCGCGGGCAGCATTACCGGCCCCCTGCTGACTTACGAGGTGTTAACCGCCTTCTTCCTGGAAGCCGGCTTTCTTGGCGTTATGATGTTCGGCTGGAACAAGGTCGGCCCCGGGCTGCACTTCTTTTCAACCTGCATGGTGGCGCTCGGCACGCTGATGTCGACCTTCTGGATCCTCGCCTCCAACAGCTGGATGCACACCCCGCAGGGTTTTACGATTGAAAACGGACAGGTCATTCCGCAGGACTGGCTGGCGATTATCTTTAACCCCTCCTTCCCTTACCGCCTTATTCATATGGCCATCGCCGCGTTTCTGAGCAGCGCGCTGTTCGTCGGCGCGTCGGGCGCATGGCACCTGCTGCGCGGAAATGATACCCCTGCCATACGCACCATGTTCTCCATGGCGATGTGGATGGCGCTGCTGGTCGCCCCCATCCAGGCCGTGGTGGGCGACATGCATGGCCTGAACACGCTTGAGCATCAGCCTGCCAAAATTGCCGCCATTGAGGGGCACTGGGAAAATCCGCCCGGTGAGGCCACGCCGCTGCTGCTGTTTGGCCTGCCGGATATGGACGAGGAGCGCACCAAATACGGTCTGGAGATCCCCGCCCTCGGCAGCCTTATCCTGACGCACAGCCTGGATAAGCAGGTGCCGGCGCTGAAAGACTTCCCGAAAGAGGATCGCCCAAACTCAACCATCGTCTTCTGGTCGTTCCGCATCATGGTCGGGATGGGCCTGCTGATGATTACCCTCGGCCTGGTCAGCCTCTGGCTACGCTATCGCCACAGGCTCTATCACTCGCGCCCGTTCCAGTGGTTTGCCCTCTGCATGGGGCCCGCGGGTCTGGTGGCGCTGCTCGCCGGCTGGGTAACCACCGAAGTGGGCCGCCAGCCGTGGGTCGTCTACGGTTATCTGCGCACAATTGATGCGGTCTCCCTGCACAGCACCCTGCAGATGAGCATCAGCCTGCTGGCGTTCTTCGTTGTCTACTCGTCGGTGTTTGGCGTGGGCTATGTTTACCTCATCCGGCTGATTAAGAAAGGCCCGCAGCCTGTCGATACGCTGACCTCAAACACGTCGGGCACCCCCGCCCGTCCGCTGTCTGCCGCGGAGTCTGTTCCGGAACAGGAGAGAAACTGATGGGCGTCGATATCTCTGTTATCTGGTTTGCCATCATCGTCTTTGCCACGCTGATGTACATCATTATGGATGGCTTTGATTTGGGCATCGGCCTGCTGTTTAACTTCGTGGGCGATGCGAAAGAGCGGGATGTGATGGTCAACAGCGTAGCACCCGTGTGGGACGGCAACGAGACCTGGCTGGTGCTCGGCGGCGCCGGGCTGTTCGGCGCGTTCCCGCTGGCTTATGCGGTCATTATTGATGCGCTCACCATCCCCCTTACTGCGATGCTGATCGGCCTCATCTTTCGTGGGGTAGCCTTTGAGTTTCGCTTTAAAGCGACGCCTTCGCACCGCAAATTCTGGGACTACTCTTTCGCCGGTGGCTCCCTGCTCGCGACCTTCAGCCAGGGGATCGTCGTGGGGGCGGTGATCAACGGCTTTGAGGTTGAGGGCAGACGATTTGTGGGCTCGCCGCTTGACTGGCTGACGCCCTTTAACCTTTTCTGCGGTATCGGGCTGGTCGTCGCCTACACGCTGCTGGGCACCACCTGGCTTATCATGAAAAGTGAAGGCGCATTGCAGCACCGCATGCGCGAGCTGACCCGCCGCGTGCTGCTGGCCCTGGTGGTGGTAATCGCGGTCGTCAGCGTCTGGACGCCGCTCGGCTGGCAGTACGTAGCCGACCGCTGGTTTACCCTGCCCAACTTCTTCTGGTTCCTGCCAGTTCCGCTGCTGGTCGGGCTTTTCAGCGTGCTGATCTGGCGCCTGACCCACAACCCGAGCAGCCACTCGCGTCCCTTCCTGCTGACGCTGGGGCTGATTTTCCTCGGCTTTAGCGGCCTGGGTATCAGCCTGTGGCCGAACATTATTCCACCGCGCATCACTCTGTGGGAAGCCGCAGCGCCCCCCGCCAGCCAGCTGTTTATGCTGGTCGGGACCCTGCTGATTATTCCGGTGATTCTGGTGTACACCGCCTGGAGCTACTATGTCTTCCGGGGAAAAGTGTCGGATACTGAAGGCTATCACTGAGGAACGCTATGACGGACTGGCATACACGAGCCATTATCTACCAGATTGATACCGCGCTTTTTTACGATATGAACGGCGATGGCTGCGGGGATATCGCCGGGATAGCGGCCAAGCTGCGCTATATTCGCCGCATGGGGGCGACGGTTATCTGGATCACCCCGTTTTACCTCACGCCCTTTCTGGATGAAGGCTACGACGTCAGCGACCATCTGCAGGTGGATCCCCGCTTCGGAAAACTGGCCGATATCATCGCCTTTATCGAACAAGCCCGGGAGCTGGGCATGCAGGTCATTATTGAGCTGCTGATCCAGCACACCTCCGACGCCCATCCCTGGTTCCAGCAGGCTCGCCGCAGCCCCACCTCACCGTATCGCGACTACTATCTCTGGTCGGATAACGACGACGACGACACGCCACCCATGTTCCCCGGCGTGGAAAAGAGCATCTGGACCTGGGATGACGAGGCGGGACAGTATTACCGGCATATGTTTTATCGTCACGAGCCGGATCTGAACCTGACCTCGCCCGCTGTGCTTAAAGAGATTGAGAATATTATCCTCTTCTGGCTCAAGCTGGGCGTGTCCGGGTTTCGCCTCGATGCAGCATCCCACCTCACCACGCAGGCAGGAAACGGTGATGAAAAAAAGGGCCTGTGGATCCTGGAGCATATGCGCCGTCTAATCCAGGAGCGTAATCCGGACGCCATCCTGCTCGGTGAAGTGGACGTGGACGTTGAGACCTATAAAGACTACTTCGGCAATAACGACCGCCTGCATCTGGTGCTTAATTTCTGGCTCAACAAGTATTTCTACGTCAGCCTGGCCAGGAAAAGCGCTCGCCCACTGCGCAACGCGGTGAAGAAAATGATCGTCCCGCCCGATTCATGCTGCTTTGCCAACTGGCTGCGCAACCATGACGAGCTGGATCTGGAAGGGATTAGTCAGAAAGATAAACAGTTTGTCCTCGACACCTTCGCCCCTGACGAGGAGATGAACGTCTATCAGCGCGGGATCCGCAGACGCCTGGCGCCGATGCTGAATGGCGATCAAAAGCGGCTGGCGTTCTGCCACGCGGTGCTCTTCTCCCTGCCGGGCGTGCCGGTGATGCGCTACGGAGATGAGATCGGCATGGGTGATGACCTGGAGCTGGAGGAACGCTACGCCGTTCGCACCCCGATGCAGTGGGCAGGTTCGCAGGGCGGCGGTTTTTCGGCGGCCGATCCTGAAAAATTTATTGCGCCGATAATCGACCACGGACCCTATCGCTATCAGAAAATCAACGTCGCCGATTCGCTGCTTCACCGCAACTCGCTCCTGCACCGGATAATCGATATTGCCAATACCCGCTCGGAGTTCCCCGAAATTGCCGTGGCGCCCTTTCGCCTCATCACCCTCGATCATGACGCGGTGCTGGGGATCTATTACGAGACCGACGAGCGCAGCATCCTGACATTCGTTAACTTCAGCGACCAGCCCGTTCAGTTCACCGCAAAGGGGATCCGCAACGCCACCTGGACCGCCTGCCTTGAGGACAAACGCTACGACGACGCGCTGGTTTGCGGCAAAACCGTCGAGCTCAGTATTAGCGGCTACGGCTACCGATGGTTCTGGACGCACCGCAGCGCGCTGCGCTGATTAGCGTTTCCGCCGGGCGATCAGACGGGTCAGCATAATCCCCGCCACCGCGAGCGCCCCCAGCGCCACCTTACCCGGCATACCGGAGGTGACGGACGGGGCGCGGTCTTTTGCTTCGTCCGTAAAACGCCCATGGATTTTGTGCAGGTCGTTAACCGGCTGGTCGAGATAGTCCCGGCGATCCGCTGCGTTCAGATCGTCGGTCATCTGGCCTTCCCAGGCCTTTTTCACCATCAGCCGGTCAAGGTAGCCTGGGAAGAGGAATTGCCCGACGATGGACTGGATGGTGCTGCTGCCCACCCACAGCTCGCGCACCGGTTTCTGTGCAACTTTAAAGATGGCCCTGGCGGCGACTTCAGGCTCAAAGACCGGCGGCACCGGGCGCATAGCCCAGGCAAACTTATTCCTCGCCCATTCGAACTGCGGCGTATTGAGGCCCGGCATTTGAACCATCGAAAGCTGTACCCGGCTGTTCTCGTGCATTAGCTCAGTTCGCACCGCATCGGTGAACCCGCGGATCGCCGCTTTGGCTCCGCAGTAGGCCGACTGCAAAGGGATGGAACGGTAGGCCAGCGCGGAACCCACCTGAATAATCACGCCCCTGTCGCGAGGCACCATCAGCTCCAGCGCGGCGCGGGTGCCGTTGACAAACCCGAGGTAGGTAACATCCGTCACGCGACGAAACTCATCCGGCGTCAGGGTACGAAACGGTGCCAGCACGGCCCCCATCGCATTGTTGACCCAGACATCAATCGCCCCGAGGCGATACTCGATCTCATTAGCCGCATCCACCACCGCCTGGCTGTCGACGACGTCCGCCTGCACCGCATGGGCATTAACACCAAAGCGGCGCAGCTCTTCCTGGGTTGAGTGCAGGCTGGCTTCATCGCGGGCGATAATCCCCACATTGTAACCTGCCTTTGCAAAGTGCAGCGCCGTGGCTTTTCCCACGCCCGCCGTCCCGCCGGTAATCACTATGACCGCCATAGAACCTCCGCGTGAATTTAGCCGTTATTGCCGTCCGACAGTTTTGTTACCAGTTCCGCGAGCGAGTAGTGCACCGCTTTCTTCACCACATCCTCACAGTCGCCGGAGAAAAGGACGGTGCGGGTTTCCGTCTCGCCGCGCACATTCCAGGCAAAGCAGACCGTACCCGCCGCGGTGCCGTCATCGCCCCCTTCCGGGCCCGCATAGCCGCTGATAGCGATGCTGATATCCGCCCGGGCAATGTCGCGGATGCTGGCGGCCATCTCGGTCACCGTCTGTTCACTGACGGCGGTGTAGCGCGCCAGCGTCTCAGGACGCACGCCGAGGATCCGCGATTTGGCTTCATCGCTGAACACAACCAGCCCGACATCATAAAAATCGGCCGTGTTTTCCTCTGCACACAGCGCCACCGAGAGCTTTCCTCCCGTGCAGGATTCCGCCGTGGTTAAGCGCAGCCCGGCATCGGTTAATTTACTCGCCAGCTTTTTGGTGAGTTCACTCACGGTAAAATGACTGTCGTGTAAAAGATTGCTCATCTTTCCGCCTCTTATTTCTCAAAAGGAATGATTGAAATATGACCATTGCGCTCAAGTATGGCATATTTAATTCCACTCATTTCTGTAATGCCATTATTCTGTCGCGCTGACACCAGAATATCATCACAGGACACGTCGACTTTTTTTAGCTTATCCGCGAGCGGCACGCCGTTTTCAACCAGAATTACCGGCGTACCATCCAGAATATTCTCCACCGGTGAAAAATACTTCTTCATAAGCCCAAATATAATGTCAACTACCACCAGTGTGGTAATGGTAATCATCGCGCCGGTGACGGAGAAATCCTGACCCAGAAGCGCCTGTTGCGTCGCCTCACTAATAATCAAGAGGAGGATGAAATCAAAGCTGGTCATCTGCAGCAGCGCGCGACGCCCCGCCACTTTAAATACCACCACGAGAAACAGATAAATCGCCAGCGCGCGAAAGACCATATCCATATCAGCCTCCTACGGATAAATAAATTGCCAGATATTTATCTCTGGCTCGTTGTTGACGCGGATGACGGTGTTCCATTTACCGGCTCTGGAAGGCGTCGTGAAGTATAAAACAGAGAAATTGTCTGATTTTTGCAGGTTGTCATAGACCAAATAGAGGGTTTTTTCATGGCTATACATTTTGTCCGGCTGCGGCCAGACGCTGCCGGGCTTGTACACGTCGCTGCTGTCGCTGGTCAGGCTGAGGGTATAGCTGCCCTCCGTTTTCACCGGGAACGTGAACTGCATTCTTGACTCCGTCTCCCGCCTGCCAAAACGTTCATAGTTTATGCTCAATGAGTTAGCGGAATTGGTTTTGGCCGTCTCGCTCACCATTCCGCTGGAAAAAAGACCGGCAACCGCTGCGATGATAATAACCAGGAGGACCACTAAACCCACCTGCCGAAATGTATATTCGAACCTCAGCAAGCGATAACTCTCATCTATCCCGGGTAACTTTTCATTTTCACGCTTCATGGCCGTCGTCACCGTTTCGCTTATTTAATGATAGTTTTGATTTCAAAAGAGAATGTTTTTAAGACTTATCACATTTGCCACATAAAGGAATAGCAACAATACTTAATATGTCAAGACACTCAAAAATGAAGGATATCAGATGAAATTATCACTTATTTCCGCTTTTTTGATATTTCTGGTTCCAGCCGCATGGGCTGATAATAACGGCGGGTTACAAAAAGGTGAAGCACCGCCGCCACCCCACGCGCTGGACAGCGGATATCGTGGAGCCGACGACGCGCGTATTATGACCATCGAACAGGCAAAACAAATGCACGATGGTGCGACAATTTCATTGCGCGGTAATCTTATTGACGGTAGCGGCGATAAGTTTGTATTCCAGGATAAAACCGGAAAAATCGACGTTATTATTCCCCAGGCAGTCTTCGACGGCAGAACGGTAAAACCCGATCAGATGATCAGTATCAACGGTTCGCTTGATAAAAAATCATCTCCTGCCGTCGTTCGTGTTGATCGTTTGCAGAAATAATTCAGCGAAGCGTTAACGCTGCAGCTATCCATCAAATCTCACCCCTTGGCTTAAGGAGTCAGCTATGAGTGATACAACACAACGTACGAACGCTTACCCGCAGCCCCCGTTCCCGGAACAGCCGCAAACGCCGCCGGGACTGGCATCCGAAATGCAGCCGGTACCCGACCACGGGGAAACAAGCTACAAAGGACATGGCCGCCTTGCCGGCAAAAAAGCGCTGATTACCGGTGGTGACTCCGGTATCGGTCGCGCGGTCGCTATCGCCTTTGCGCGTGAAGGCGCTGACGTTGCGATCAACTATCTGCCTGAAGAAGAGAAAGATGCCGCCGAGGTGATCGATCTGATCAAAGCGGAAGGTCGTAAGGCCATCGCGCTGCCCGGAGACGTCCGGGACGAAACCTTCTGTCAGAATCTGGTCGAAGAAGCCGTCTCGAAGCTGGGCGGGCTGGATATTCTGATCAACAACGCAGGCCGTCAGCAATACCGGGAATCCCTTGAAGAGCTGACCACCGAAGATTTTGACGCGACGTTTAAAACCAACGTTTACGCCCCCTTCTGGATCACCAAGGCGGCTCTGCGCCACCTGAAAGCGTCGTCCGTGATCATTAACACCTCTTCCGTTCAGGCGGTGAAGCCCAGCCCTGTTTTGCTTGACTATGCCCAGACGAAAGCCTGTCTGGCGGTGTTTACCAAATCCTTAGCCAAACAGCTGGGTCCGAAAGGGATTCGCGTCAACGCGGTCGCCCCCGGCCCGTACTGGACGGTACTGCAGTCCAGCGGCGGGCAGCCGATGGATAAAGTGAAGGAGTTCGGCGGTGATACCCCGCTGGGTCGTCCGGGGCAGCCCGTCGAGATTGCTCCGCTGTACGTCACGCTGGCCTCCGACGAATGTTCCTTTACCTCCGGTCAGGTGTGGTGTTCTGACGGCGGCGACGGCGTGATTTAAAAATGCGTTACCCTTTTCTCCCTTCCTCGCAGTGAGCAATAAATGAACAAGGACGTTCATCACCCGCCTTGCCTGAAAAACATGTTGTAACTCAAACAGATCAAATGTTAAAAATATTTTGCTATCAGGTTATCAAAATTAAACAACTTAACTTGTCACCCGCATCGCTCTGTTTTTAACATCGCCTATGGAAAAAAATGGTCTGTTCAGTCAGCGCATACGCTTGCGCCATTTGCATACATTTGTGGCCGTCGCTCAACAGGGAACGCTGGGGCGTGCGGCTGAAACTCTTAACCTGAGCCAGCCTGCGCTCTCGAAAACCCTCAACGAGCTGGAACAGCTGACCGGCGCCCGGCTATTTGATCGCGGTCGGCTTGGGGCACAGCTGACTCTGGTAGGCGAACAGTTCCTGACGCACGCCGTAAAGGTGCTGGATGCGCTCAACACCGCCGGCCAGTCCCTGCACCGAAAAGAAGAGCTCTCCAGCGAGGTGGTTCGCGTCGGCGCCTTGCCAACCGCGGCGCTGGGGATTCTGCCGCCTGTTATTGGTCAGTTCCACAAGCAGCAGCGCAATACCACTATTCAGGTTGCTACCATGAATAACACCATGCTGCTCGCGGGGCTTAAATCCGGTGAACTGGATCTTGGTATCGGTCGAATGTCCGACCCTGAACTGATGGGCGGCCTCAATTATGAACTGCTGTTTCTGGAATCCCTGAAGCTGGTGGTTCGTCCCGATCACCCCCTGCTTCAGGACACCGTGACGTTAAGCCGGGTGATGGAGTGGCCGGTAGTGGTTTGCCCAAAA
Organism: Enterobacter sp. 296B2; assembly: GCF_034106185.1. NCBI lineage: Bacteria > Pseudomonadati > Pseudomonadota > Gammaproteobacteria > Enterobacterales > Enterobacteriaceae > Enterobacter > Enterobacter sp. 296B2. Next base: position 123,078 of record NZ_JAWNCA010000001.1, read on the forward strand.
GGGACCGTTCCGCGCCAGGCCGCTGAAACTTTGCTGCAGATGCAGGGGTGTACGCTGTCTTCAGGGTGTATCGAAACGCTTTCGGCCTCCCTTTCGCGTCAGCTCACCCTGGATTATGACTACGTCTGGTTCGTGCCTTCCGGTGCGGTAAAAGACGATTTGCGACAGGGGACGCTGACCGCCCTGCCGATCACCTCCCCCGGTGCGGGCGAACCCATCGGCATTCTGACCCGGGTGGATACCCCACTTTCCACGGGCGCACAAACGCTGCTGAGCGCCATTCGCAAATCCATGCCTGTCTGAACTCTTACCCCTCACCCTAACCCTCTCCCCTTAGGGGAGAGGGAACTGGCCTGTGCGTTAATCAAATAATGCGGAATGATTCATTAACAATTGCGCAAAACAATTTAACAGTTTTATCATAGCCACGAATTCACCAAATGGTTCGCATATCATTTTATAAATACGAATTCACTCGTGTTAATCATTGTGTTCCCCGCATTTTTTATCCAAATGGTACACATCCGGCACGGCGGGGGATTTAAAGGAGACAGAAATGGCATTTGGCAGCGCGCCGCGCGGGGTACCTCGTATTCTGCAGTGGCTTCTTGTCGGACTGATGATGCTCATCGGTCTGGCGGTCGGCGGGTTGGGCTTTAAGCTCGCCACCGTAGGCGGAAGTTTTTACTTCCTGATAATGGGCGTGGTGATGGTCGTTGCCGCGCTCCTGATTTTCCTCAATCGCAGCAGCGGGATCCTGCTTTACGGCATCGCGTTTATTGCCTCGCTGTTCTGGGCTGTAAGCGATGCGGGCTGGGATTTCTGGCCGCTCTTCTCTCGCCTGTTCACCTTTGCCGTACTGGCCTTCCTCTGCGCCATCGTCTGGCCTTTCCTGCGTGCTGCGAACCACAGCGCCGCGAACAAGGCGCCCGCTTTTGGCGTCGCGGTCGTGCTCGCGCTGGCGATGCTGGTCAGCCTCGGCTGGATGTTTAAACCACAAACCCTCGTGGCCGCGAACGAGCCCGTTCCGGTTAAACCCGTCGCACCCGGCGAGCAGCAAAAGAACTGGGAGCACTGGGGCAATACCACCCACGGCGACCGTTTCGCCGCGCTGGACCAGATCAACAAGCAAAACGTCAGCGATCTAAAAGTTGCCTGGGTTGCGCACACTGGCGATATTCCGCAAAGCAATGGCTCCGGCGCGGAAGATCAGAACACGCCGCTGCAGGTTGGCGACACGCTATATGTCTGTACCCCGTACAGTAAAGTACTGGCGCTGGACGTGGATTCCGGTAAAGAGAAATGGCGTTATGATTCCAAAGCCACAGCCCCGAACTGGCAGCGCTGCCGTGGCCTGGGCTATTTTGAAGATCGCGCAAGCGTGACAACGTCACAAACAGACACATCGCCTGCGGCCTGCCCTCGCCGTCTGTTCCTGCCGACCACCGATGCCCGCCTGATTGCCATCAATGCGGATACCGGCAAGGTCTGCGAAGACTTCGGCGACCATGGCACCGTTGATCTGAGCGTCGGCATGGGCGAGATCAAGCCCGGGTATTATCAGCAGACCTCCACGCCGCTGGTTGCCGGCAATGTCGTTGTCGTCGGCGGCCGCGTCGCGGATAACTTCTCCACCGGCGAACCGCCGGGCGTGGTGCGCGCCTACGACGTTCACACCGGTAAACTGGCGTGGGCGTGGGATCCGGGTAATCCGAACCTGACCGGCCTGCCACCGGAAGGCCAGACCTACACGCTCGGCACGCCGAACGTCTGGTCAGCGATGTCTTACGACGCTAAGCTAAACCTGATCTATCTGCCAACCGGCAACGCCACTCCGGACTTCTGGGCGGGTGAGCGCACCGCGCTGGACGATAAATACAGCTCTTCCATCGTCGCCGTTGACGCCGCCACCGGACAGGTCCGCTGGCATTTCCAGACCACCCACCACGATCTGTGGGACTTTGACCTGCCTTCCCAGCCCCTGCTGTACGACCTGCCGGACGGCAAAGGCGGCACCACACCTGTGCTCGTCCAGACCAGCAAGCAGGGCATGATCTTCATGCTTAACCGCGAAACCGGCAAGCCGGTGGCGAAGGTAGAGGAACGTCCCGTTCCGGCGGGTAACGTTGAAGGTGAACGCTACTCTCCGACCCAGCCGTATTCCGTGGGCATGCCGATGATTGGCAACCAGACGCTGACCGAGTCCGACATGTGGGGGGCGACGCCTGTTGACCTGCTGCTGTGCCGCATTCAGTTTAAAGAGATGCGTCATCAGGGCGTCTTCACCCCGCCGGGTCTCGACCGTTCCCTGCAGTTCCCCGGCTCGCTCGGCGGAATGAACTGGGGCAGCGTCTCCGTTGACCCGAACAACAGCCTGATGTTCGTCAACGATATGCGCCTGGGCCTGGCAAACTACATGGTGCCGCGCGCGAACGTGGCGAAAAACGCCAGCGGCATTGAGATGGGGATTGTCCCGATGGACGGTACGCCGTTCGGCGCGATGCGCGAACGTTTTCTGTCGCCGCTGGGCATTCCGTGCCAGAAGCCGCCGTTCGGCACCATGTCGGCCGTTGACCTGAAAACCGGCAAGCTGGTGTGGCAGGTCCCTGTCGGCACGGTGGAAGATACCGGCCCTCTGGGCATTCGCATGCACATGCCAATCCCGATCGGTATGCCGACGCTGGGCGCGTCACTGTCAACCCAGTCCGGTCTGCTGTTCTTCGCCGGCACCCAGGATTTCTACCTGCGCGCGTTTGATACCGCCACCGGGAAAGAGATCTGGAAGGACCGTCTGCCGGTCGGCAGCCAGTCCGGCCCGATGACCTACGTCTCGCCGAAAACCGGTAAGCAGTACATCGTGATTAACGCCGGGGGCGCCCGCCAGTCGCCGGATCGCGGTGATTACGTTATCGCGTACGCGTTACCCGATAAGCAGTAACAAATGAAAAAGGGACCGAAAGGTCCCTTTTTTTTCCCGGTGGCGCTACGCTTACACGGGCCGACAAATACAAGTAAGTCGGGTAAGGCGAAGCCGCCACCCGACAAAACACACGACTCAGAACGTCTCCCAGTTATCCCCCGAAACCGTCGCCGCCGGGCGCAACGGCGCGCTCGTCGCCACTGGCGCTGACGCCACCGCGCGGTTCGGCTTCGCACCGCTCAGACGAAACGCCCCGACCGCCTCGGTCAGACGCGCCCCCTGTTCTTCCAGCGACGCCGCCGCCGCGGAGGCTTCTTCCACCAGCGAGGCGTTCTGCTGGGTCACTTTATCCATCTCCGAAATGGCCTGGCTTACCTGCACGATACCGCGGCTCTGCTCGTCAGATGCGGCGGCAATTTCCAGCATGATGTCGGTCACGCGCTTAACCGCTTCGACGATCTCATTCATGGTGTTGCCTGCGGCAACGACCTCACCGGAACCCTGGTCAATCAGCGACACCGATTCGTTGATCAGGCTTTCGATCTCTTTTGCGGCGTTGGCGCTGCGGCTGGCCAGAGTTCGGACTTCGCTGGCCACCACGGCGAACCCGCGCCCCTGCTCGCCCGCGCGCGCCGCTTCTACCGCCGCGTTAAGCGCCAGGATATTGGTCTGGAAGGCAATACTGTTGATCACCGCGGTAATCTCAGAGATTTTCTTCGAACTGGTCGAAATATTGCCCATGGTTTTCACCACGCCGGAGACCATCTGGCCGCCGCGGCTGGCTTTTCCGGAGGCATCCTCCGCCAGCTTGCTGGCATGATGCGCGTTATCGGCGTTCTGCTTCACCGTCGCGGTCAGTTGCTCCATGCTCGCGGCTGTCTGCTCAATGGCCGCGGCCTGCTGCTCGGTGCGCGAAGAGAGATCGGTGTTACCGGCTGAAATCTCGCTGGTACCCCGGTAGATCTCCTCCGCCCCCTGACGGACGGTGCCGACCGTTGTTTCAAGGGAGTGCTGCATGGTTTGCAGATCGCGCGTCAGGCGGCCAATTTCGCTGCGTCCGGCCACGTCGTCCGGCATCGTCAGGTCGCCTTTGGCGATATTCTCGATACGTTTCGCTGCACGCTGCAGCGGATTAATGACGGTGCGGCGCAGCACAACGAAGGTCATGGCGGTCAGCACCAGCGCCAGCGCAAACGCCCCCACCATAAACATCAGGCCCAGCTGCGTGCGGCTGTGCGCCTGTGCCGTCAGCGCATTGGCGCGGTCGGTACGGATCTTAATCGCCTTCAGCAGAACGGCGTTATAAGCGTCATCCAGCGGGCGGGCGGTTTCATTTTCGTGGTTGATGATCGCCTCGAACATGCCGTTTTTGGCAAATTTGACCATCGGCTGCAGGCCCGCGATATAGGCGTCGTAGCGTGCCTTCAGGTCCGCATCCAGCGCTTCGTCCGCCGGGCTACGCACGGAACGATTCATATAGGCGGTAAAGCTATCCTGGGACTGCTTAATTCGCGTTTCCGCCTCGCGGATGTTCTGCTTCATCGCTTCCATCTCCGCGATACGGCTTGCCGCCCCGGCGTGGATCATATTGATACGCGCGGTTCGCAGATGGTTTGAGCTGTTCGACAGCCCCATACGCACCTGAATTTCAGATGTAACGTCCTGCTGATCGTTATCGGCCTGCAGCAGGAAATACCCCGCCAGCCCTGAGCTTAAGGCAAACAGCAGAATAATGCCACCGAGAATGGAGGAAAACAGCGGAACCAGCCTGATGTGATGCAGGAAGCCCAGCTTGCGCTGCGCCTGCATCGAAGTAGTGTTGTCCATGACCGTCGACTCTCTTGTAGGGAAGATGCGTAAAAACATGCGTGTTAAATAGTCATCGGCACGGTGGGGATTTAGATTACGGCTAAAAACGCCGCACTGGTCACACTTTAGAGAAGATTATTAAAGAAATGCCAGCGGCTAAAAACCGCTGGCAGAAGAGTTACTTGTCGCCGAAATGAATGACGGTGCGGATGGATTTTCCTTCGTGCATCAGATCGAACGCGTCGTTGATCTGCTCCAGCGGCAAACGGTGGGTAATGAACGGGTCGAGCTGAATTTTACCGACCATCGCATCCTCCACCATGCCAGGAAGCTGGGTACGCCCCTTCACGCCGCCAAAGGCGGAGCCGCGCCAGACGCGTCCGGTGACCAGCTGGAATGGACGGGTTTTGATCTCCTGGCCCGCCCCGGCCACGCCGATGATGATGCTCTCGCCCCAGCCTTTATGGCAGCACTCCAGCGCGGAACGCATCACGTTCACGTTGCCGATACACTCGAAGCTGAAGTCCACGCCGCCGTCGGTCATCTCTACGATGACCTCCTGAATCGGTTTCTCGTGATCTTTCGGGTTCACAAAATCGGTCGCGCCCATTTCGCCCGCCAGCTTGAATTTTTCCGGGTTGGTATCGACCGCGATGATACGACCGGCCTTCGCCTGGACTGCGCCCTGAATCACCGCCAGACCAATGCCGCCAAGACCAAACACCGCCACGGTGTCGCCCTCTTTGACTTTTGCCGTGTTATGCACCGCGCCAATGCCAGTGGTTACGCCGCAGCCCAGCAGGCAGACTTTATCCAGCGGCGCCTGAGGGTTCACCTTCGCCAGGGAGATCTCCGCGCAAACGGTGTATTCGCTGAAGGTACTGGTACCCATGTAGTGATAGATTGGCTCACCGTTGTAGGAGAAACGGGTAGTGCCGTCCGGCATCAGCCCTTTCCCCTGGGTAGCGCGAACGGCCTGGCAGAGGTTAGTTTTGCCGGATTTACAAAACTTACACTCGCCGCATTCTGCGGTATACAGCGGGATAACGTGATCGCCAGGCTTCAGGCTGGTCACGCCCTCGCCCACTTCCACCACAATCCCGCCGCCTTCATGACCCAGCACCGCCGGGAAGACGCCTTCAGGATCGTCACCGGAGAGGGTAAACGCATCGGTATGGCACACGCCGGTATGGGTGATTTTGATCAGCACTTCGCCTTTTTTCGGCGGTGCTACGTCGATTTCGACGATTTTCAGCGGCTGGCCGGGGCCAAATGCGACAGCAGCGCGAGATTTCATAGTGACGTCCCTTATTGTGAGGTGTGTGGGTTTATTTTAGATAAGAGCGCAGCAAATGGCCGACTTCCGCCATGCGTACGGCTCGCTGATCCGGCGTTGTGTCTCCCGTCACCAGCTCGTCTTTGAGATGAATTTCAACCATTTCGCCCATCAGACCATTGGCAGCGCCGCGCACGGCGGCAATTTGCTGCAGGATGGCCAGACAGGGGTCGCCCGACTCCAGCGCGCGTTCAAGGGCATCAACCTGGCCCCGAATGCGACGAACGCGAGTAAGAATACGTTTTTTATCTTCGGGTGAATGCGGCATACGCCCTCCTGATACTATAGGGGGGTATTGTATCTTTTAAAGCAACTTTATGTAAACATTAAGTTTTATATGGTTATTAGCCGGTTTCTTAACATGTTAAAAGTTTCGGTACGCAACTCTTATTCTCCCTGCCCTATTCGTGATATTAGATAAAAAGCGAAGAGGTATCTGAAAATGATTTTCTGCTGCCTGAATTAAATACCCGGCGACAGTCAGGGAAAATGAGGATGTGTCAAGATCTGAATACTATTCAGAAAAACGCAAACCATAAACTAGCTAAGCAGGACATTTTTGTGTTAAATGGTGACATCAATCAGCAGGTGGTCATCGTGAAATTTTTTTGGCTAATTTTAAAACTCATAACAGCATCACTTTATGTGTTCCTGGTAGTTTTTAGTTCTGGATTTGTAGGTTCGAGTACAGCCAATGCAATTAATCTTGAAACACTTAACCTAAACTATGAATTAATTGCAAAGGATTCGGCGGCATACGCAATCTGCGCAACTGGTGCGACATTAGTTGTGCCACCTGTCTTATATTTAATTCAGCATTATGTCTGGCCTGTATTGAAGTTTATCGGCCTGAAGATTCGCTACTTCTTTCATGGATACTAAAACTTCGCAGGTTTTTAAACGAAGGCAATAACCCATCGCTAGACGCTCGATGAGCAGGATTAACTGACTGTAGGTTAGGCATTCAATACGCCTGATAATGTAGTAAAATAAAAAGCGTAAAGTCTCATCCTGATGAGCCGATAAAAACAGGGTCTTTTTTATTATAGGGAAATTACATGCGTAAACTCATCTCCTCCATTGGGCTCATAGCGGGTATGGCTGCAGCCTCACCCGCAGTTCACGCCAGCACGTTGACACAAAGTTTGACCCGTTGCGACTCAACCTTTTTCAGCGAGATTTATCATCAGCGAGCCAAACTCAGCCGCTTAGCCCCCTTAACGCTTAACAAGCATTCGCAGGCCTGGTTCAAAGCCCCTGAAGACGGCAATCGCAACGTCTGGTTTACCCAACCACTGCATGAATTAAATCTGACGGTATCGGGATATTATATACAAACCAGCAATCTCGATGAAATCAATTACGGTAAGTACTATTACTGGGGACTAATTTTCAAAGAGTCACCGGAAGAAGTAATGTCCAAACTCGATCGTTTATCCTGGAAAAAGGCGGGAGACGATTATGTTTCTCAGACGATGATTAAAATCAACCCAAACAGTGACTGGGAAGACAACGCGCAGGCGGTGTCAGGTATTGCTCCGGCAAAAGAAAGTACCGAAAAGCTGTTAATGCTCAGCAAAGGTAAAGACGGGACATTATTGCTCTGTACCGTTCAGGGGAATGTAACGCCTGACATGCTGACGACATTACGACCTGATTTATCCGCAGGGGGTGCGAAATGAAAAAGCTAACATGGCTGGTATTACTTATGCTGACAGGTTGTACCGGGATAGGTAAACCCCTGCTGCAGTCTACGCCCAAGCCACCGGCTGGCGTCATAAAAATTCTTGAAGATCAAAAAGTCACTTCATATATCGATCTTCGGGTGATTTCAACTTATCAGGGTAACGACCACTTGCGCCGCTTTTATTTCATCAATAACTACGCCGAGCAGGAACTCATCATAAAAAATCCTCCCGTCTACGTAGCGAGTTCCCGGGCAATCGACGTGATTAATTGCGACAAAAACGAGCGTGCCATTATGGCGCGAACCTATTTTTCCAAACCGTTCGCGGAAGGCGATGTCATACATGTGTCACAGGATGTGGGGCAATGGGAAAGTTTCCCGAAAGGCTCTCTTTTTGGGATAATAGCTGAAAGCATGTGCAGTATTCCCGTTGAAGAACTCAAGCCAGAGCCGGCGAAAGAAAGTCGCAAACCGTTACTGGATTGATAGAACCTTCACGACCTAAGCTTCTATGGACAAACTAACAACACTCTACATTAAAGCGCGCGCTGGGCTGTCCCCCTACGAAAAAACGCCCGAATCCTTATTGATAAAAATGGCAAAGCAATGTGGTCGCAATGAGATAGCCGCTATCCATATCAGGCTCAAACAGTTCCGCTCAGAGCTTGCGATGGCTGAAGAATGGGACGGTGATGAGCAGGACATGATATGGGAAGCAATTGACGAGCACTGTAAGTTGTTAGGGCTGATCGCTGACAAATAGTCCACCTTTTTCGGAGGACAGATTTAACTTCATCCCTCAGTCCATTCAGCGTTGATAGCGTCGAAAATATTGTAATGCCAGGGGATCAACCTGGCATTCGTGTCCCAGATTCCTTCCCCGCACCTGCTTAATGACGCGGGTTAAAGCCAGAACAATATGGCCCTCACAGGAAAAAACTTTGTCAACGATGAAACTAGTCAGCAAGATCGGTCAGGATTATATCCATTCGGTGAGGCAAAGTGGGTCATCAGGAGGATGCAATGAACGATGCAATCAAAACGGCCTACCGCGAGCGTTTCACGATGGTGTGCGACTATATCGCCAACCATCTCGATGAACCGCTTACGCTGGAGAAGCTCAGCGCGTTAGCCTGCTGTTCGCCTTATCATTTTCACCGACAGTTTCTGGCATTTAGCGGTCAGCCTCTGTATCGCTATATCCAGTGGCTGCGTCTGCGTCATGCTTCCTGGCGACTGGCGTTTAATCCTCAGGATAAGGTGATTGATATTGCGCTCGATGCCGGGTTCCAGAGCCCTGAATCGTTCAGTCGCGCCTTCAGAAACGCGTTTGGAAAAAGCCCGCGTCAGTTTCGGCAGCAGCCGGACTGGCTGAACTGGCACCAGCGCGTACCGAAAATGACCTTTCAGGAGCAAAAAACGATGGAAGTTAAGATTGTCGATTTCCCACAGACCCAGGTGGCAATGCTGCAGCACCGTGGCAGCCCGGATCGGGTTAATGACAGCGCGGCGAAATTTATTGCCTGGCGTAAAAGCACGGGCCTATCGCCAGTACACGAAAGCAGCACGTTTGGCATTGCCTGGGATGACCCGGCAACCACACCCGCAGACGCCTTTCGTTTCGATATCTGCGGCAGTATCTCGGAACCGATACCAGAGAATGAATTTGGCGTTTCCAGTGGTGAAATTGACGGCGGACGCTACGCCGTCGGGCGTCACACCGGTTCGCTGGATACCATTTCCGCCACGGTGTGGGCAATGTTTCGCGACTGGCTACCGGCCAGCGGCGAAACGCTGCGCGATGCCCCGGTGTTTTTCCATTACCTCAATTTTATTCACGAGGTGCCAGAACATGCGCTGCAAACGGATATCTACCTGCCGTTAAAGTGACTATCCCTTATTGACCGCCATTTCTGCCGGGCGGCACAGCGCTTGCCCGGCCTACAGTCCCCTGCCAGCCTGCGCCAGCGTTTGCAGCTCCTCCTTAAGCCATCGGGTCGCGCCCCGCTGGCCGCTGCGTTTATGCGAGTATATTTTCACTTCAAACGTGTGTATCGAAAACGGTAAAGGAAAAATCCTCAGGTCCGCTGCCGTCGTCAGCTTCTCAGCGGCAAAACGAGGGATCGCCATCAGCAGGTCGCTTTCCGCAACGATAAACGGTGCGCTCAGCATCGACGGCGTTTTGATCGCAATGTGCCGCGTATAGCCCAGTTGCTCAAGCCGTAAATCCAGAACGCCCTGCTTCTCGTTCCACGGCGTCACCACCAGGTGTCGGGCAGCGAGATAATCCTCCAGCGTCAGCCGCGTCCGGCGCGCGTTGCTGATGACCACATACTCATCTTCAAACCAGCCGATCTCCTCCAGTTCCGGATGGCGGATATCATCCGGCGTGCTGAAACCGAGTGCCAGATCCACTTCACCCGCCAGCAGTTCCGTCAGCGCCGGGCTGTGCGGCAGATAGCGCAATTCGAAACGCAGCCCCGGGGCAGCAAGCTGCAGCTTGTGCATCAGGGCGGGAAAAATGCACAGCGCGGTAAAGTCAGTAATCCCAATTTGTACGCTTTCGGTACTGCTGGCCGCGTCAAACTCCGGCTGCGGGGTCAGCTCCTGATTAAGAAATGACAATGCGGAAGCAATGGAAGGCGCGAGCTGAGAAGCATACACGCTGGGGGACATACGATGCCCTTCCCGAAAAAAGAGCGGATCGTTAAGGGTCATGCGCAGACGCGACAGCGCATGGCTTAGCGCCGAGGTGCTCATCGCCAGCTCGTCGGCTGCGAGGCGAACGGAACGGTGGCGGTAAATGGCGTCAAAAACGGGCAGCAGGTTTAAATCAAGACGTCTCAGAGCCGGATGCATAATATTCATCATTTGTTGATTTCATTGCACTTAATTCTTCGGACAATACTCCGTATGCTTAACGCCATCAATCGCGAACCATGCAAAAAAACAGGAAAAACAATGAGCATAACCCTTCGTCAGGCCCGTCCCGAAGATGCCGCGGCCATTTACGCCATGATCTATGAGCTGGCGGTATATGAAAAAGCGCCCGAAGAGGTCGTAACCACGCAGGACGAGATCCGGGAAACCCTCTTTGGCGCGGGCAGTAAAACCGAGGCGTTGATCGCTGAGTTTGACGGCAGGATCGCCGGCTATGCCGTGTTCTTCACCAGCTATTCGACCTGGCTTGGACGCAATGGTATTTATATGGAAGACCTCTATATTTCCCCGGACTATCGCGGTAAAGGCGCGGGCAGAGCGCTGCTGAAACATATCGCGCAGCTCGCGGTAAAACGGCAGTGTGGCCGCCTTGAATGGAGCGTGCTGGACTGGAACCAACCCGCCATCGATTTTTATCTGAGCATTGGCGCGCTGCCGCAGTCCGAATGGGTGCGCTACCGTCTTGACGGCGAAGCGCTGCTCAAATTTGCCGAATAATGACCACCTGAGCCGTATGTTCCCCTCACCCTAACCCTCTCCCCAAAGGGGCGAGGGGATTGTTCGCTGCTTGCGTTTATTTATGAGGATCCCTCAGCTCATCAGTACAGTCTGAAGAGATTAATAACTTGTGCTACAATTCCATAAATTTCATTAACATATTGTAGAGCAACATGAGTACGACTCCCTTCATCCGCCCGCAACTCACCCTGCCCAACGGGGCTGATAAACTTCTGCTGCACTCCTGCTGCGCCCCCTGCTCCGGTGAAGTAATGGAAGCCATTCAGGCCTCGGGTATTGATTACACCATTTTCTTCTATAACCCCAATATCCATCCGCAAAAGGAATACCTCATCCGCAAGGAGGAGAATATTCGTTTTGCGGAAAAACACGGCGTGCCGTTTGTCGATGCCGATTACGAAACCGATAACTGGTTTGAACGCGCGAAAGGCATGGAGTGGGAACCCGAGCGCGGCGTTCGCTGCACCATGTGCTTCGATATGCGTTTCGAGCGCACAGCGCTTTATGCGGCAGAAAATGGTTTTAGCGTTATCAGCAGTTCGCTGGGGATTTCCCGCTGGAAGAATATGCAGCAGATAAACGACTGCGGCCAGCGTGCGGCAGCGCGCTATCCGGGGATGGTCTACTGGGACTACAACTGGCGCAAACAGGGCGGCTCATCACGCATGATTGAGATCAGCAAGCGGGAACAGTTTTACCAGCAGGAATATTGCGGCTGCGTGTATTCCCTTCGGGACAGCAACCTGCACCGCAAGTCTCAGGGCCGCCCGCTTATCCGGATTGGAAAACTGTATTACGGCCAGGATGAGAACGAAAAATAACGCTCTCATCTCGTGTAGATATATCCGAAAACAGGTCAATTCCCTCCGAAATTTAGCGTTACGCCTCTCATCTTTTCAAAGAGAGGCTATCCTTTAACTATCAACAAAAGGAGGCAAAAATGTCTGATTTCGGTACTGATAAAAACACCCAGTTTGCTGAAGACAAAGCAAAAAATAAATTTGATGAGCTTGCAGGTTCAGCCCAGCAGCAGTTCGGTGAATTTGTTGATTCACCAAAACACCAGGTAAAAGGCGCTGCGAAAAAATATGCGGCTCAGGCCAGCGATGCCGTCTCTGACGTGACTGAAGCGGTCAGAAATAATCCGCTGACCGGTCTCATCGCAGCGGGTGCCGTCGGTATTGTGCTTGGCCTGTTGCTGGGACGTAAATAATCAAGGCCCTTCGGGGCTTTATTTTTTAGCTGAACAATCTCACCATACGGTCTAACTCCTCCTCTTTCACGGCGCGCGAAAGATAATATCCCTGAAAGTTTTTCACACCCAGCTCAACTAATTTTTCAAATTTCTCTTCACTGTCAACGCCCTCTGCAATGCAAGCCGTTCCGGTCATGTCGCTGTAAATCTGTATCGCTTTAATCAGATTATAATCGTTATCGTTCGCCACAAAATGATCGACGATGTCCCGGTCCAGTTTCAGCCCATCAAAATGCACCTGCCTGACGGGGAACATGGCGTGATGGCTTGAGAAGCAGTCGTCAAGAAACAGTCTGCACCCCGTATTACGCAGATGGCGCATGGTTTCAGGGATATTTTTGTCTTTCGTCACATCAATATCTTCCGCGAATTCAAAGACCAGCTTTTCCGCCCACTGGGGGTTGAGCAGCATGCCGATGGCTTTCCTGGCCATCTCTGGCAGTGCATTCCCGGACGCCAGGCGAGGCGGTATATTCACTGAAAAATAGAACTTACCATTATATTTATTAATCCCGGAAACGGCGGCATGAATCACCAATGCCGTAATTTTTAGCCATACTTCATAATTATCGATATCATTCAAAAAACGGGCGGGCTTGACTATTTTTCCGTTTTTATTCCAGCGAATGAGTATCTCAAACCCCACTCCTTTTTTGTCACAATCGGTAATAATTTGATAAGCGGGGAATATTTCCCTTTTTACCAGCGCATTAAAAACCTCCGCTTCTTTATCCGTGAAGTCCACTCTTTGACTTTGGCTTTTAATCCGCTTTTCCACTTTGAATGTGTGCGGTTCATTCAACCATCGTTTAATATAATGTAATTTCTGCAAACCTTCTTTACGATGGGTATAAACCGTTTTATTAGAAAGCCTCAGTCTGTCGCACATATCTTTTATGGACATGCCGCGATAGAAATTTAATAAAACATCAACCTCTCTTCTTGTCAGCCATTTAAGGTTTTCACGCGACGAGCAATCCAGATAGTAATCGCGTAATAAGCGCGAGCGGTCTCTAAACCCATTATTGTGGGTGTGGAAGCAGGTTATTACATCAGAAACGCTGGCTATACGAATCAGTGATAATTGATAGCTGTTATTTAAAAGGCTACCCAGAGTTCGATAGAGCCAGCTGTCGGGTATATCACCATACAGGGTTACACAACGAATAACAGGAAGTGCATTGAGTACGGAAGCCAGTCGCGTCAGGCTCTCCAGCAGAGTTACCGTACCTTTTCCCAGGAACACTACGATGTGAGCATTCTGATGAATAAGGATATTTTCCTTGTCCAGTTGAGATAGCTCATCTCCATCAAAATGAATATGCGCAGCCTCTATTCCGTACTTTTTGAGCAGCAGGCGATACCCCTGAAACGTAAAACCGCAGGTTGAAATGACAAATCTTTGCTCATTGCTCGCGACATTACTGAGTGAAATTTTATGGGTCATAACCTGCTCCTGGGCACGAAAGCGCCATTATTATTATGAATATGTAAACCAACAGCGGTGTGTATAATAATTTTACAATACACCTCCAGGTTAAGATACTGTTATCAACGCCACGCACCGGAACATCTTTGCGTTAATCACCCTTTTCCACGCACCGATATAAATATATGTTTCTTTTAAAATAACGACCGCAAGCCACTTTTTCTCAGGTATAATGAAAATTCCGAAAAAGAAGGCTGGATACTTCATCTATCGGCTTATCAAATACGAGAAAAATGCTATGGATAATCACATCTCATCCAGGGCCTTGCTACATCGAAGGGATGTTATAAAGAGCAACCCGCGATTTAGTGAGGCAATATTAGAGCACTACACAATCAATGACGCCATCTACAAAAAACAACCTTTGTTCTATAAGACAATGCTTCAGGAATCACGGTTTAACATTATCCTCTCCATGTGTTGTTTTATATTTGGCAATCAGGCCGAATCTGTATCAGAGATTAAAGAGTTATGTTCCCGCTATAAAATAGCCAGCCCCAACAGCGTAATTGCGATCATTACAATACTTCGAACCACGGGGCGCATCAGGACCTGGCGCTGTACGGAAGATCGGCGTAAAACAAGAATTGCCCCAACAGAAAAAGGATTGAATGAACTCAAGCGCTATATGTCCGGTGCATTTTTGCCCGTCAGCACTCTTTACCCGACGTTTAATATTGATGTAAACCTGCTCGATAATGACACGTTGAGAAATAATTTCTTCCGCCGCGCGGCGGAATATCTCTTTCGTGGATTAACGTTCAGAAAAGTTTTACCGGAGGTAGGGTTATTTATAGATAAGGACGGAGGCCGCATGATTATGCTGTATCTTTACCTGCAGGCCATAAAAAACAAATCTGCCCATGGCGCGGTTATTGACTATTCCGCCAGCACGCTCGCGAAAGAATTCTTTGTCTCCCGGATCCACGTCAACCGAATTATCAAATCGGCGCAAGAGGCAGGCTATCTGAAAGATCGCGGTGACGGTCGCCTGTCGGTGTATCCGGCGTTTTTCGAACTGGTCGAAAACTATGCCGGATTATATTTCGCCTACGTCACACATTACATTAACGTGGTGCCGAAGGAGCGACGCCACCCAAACATCGTAACGTCAACGGTATAATGCAGATGGCGTTCGGTATCCCGAACGCCAACCCTTATCTCTCGCGCAGCGCCTCTTTTGCCTTGTTCAGCGGTTTCAGCAGATAATCCAGGATAGTTTTGCTGCCGGTTTTGATATCAACGGTAGCAATCATGCCCGGAAAGACCGGAAAGGCTTTGCCCTGCTTATTGGTCAGATGGTTACTGTCGGTACGGATGTAGACGCGGTAGTAGTAGACATCTCTTTTCACCTCGTCCTGCAACGTGTCCGGTGAAATCATGGTCACCTCGCCCTCCAGCCCGCCGTAAATGGAGTAGTCATAGGCCGTAATTTTCACCAGCGCTTTCTGGCCGGGGTGGATAAACGCAACATCACGCGGCGAGATTTTCGCCTCAACCACCATCTGGTCGTCCAGCGGCACCAGGCTCATCAGCTTGCCGTTCGGAGGGATAACGCCGCCCACGGTCGTAACGTCAATATCCTTCACGATCCCGCGCACCGGCGCGTTGAAGGTCAGCCGGGTCAGGGAGTCCTCACGCCCTTTCATCACCGAACGCTGGGCTTCAATCTCCGCGTTGGCTTTCGCCAGCTCTTCGCGGGCGCGGACGTAATACTGGTTTTTCATCTCGGTAATTTTGTTCTCAAGCTCATTTTTTTGACGCTCAAGACGTAACACCTCAACCTTGCTGGCCGCCCCCTGGGTGACCAGCGGACGGGTCAGCGACAGCTCGCGCTGGACCAGTTCGGCGCCCTGACGTAAGCCGGCCAGCCCTTTTTCAAGGCTCTCGCGACGGGACTGATAAAGCGCTGTTTCCTGTTTAACCAGCTCAACATCATCGTCCAGCTCCTCGGGAAACGCGAGCTCCGTGTCGTTGACTTCGGCCTTCAGACGCGCAGCCGTTGCCAGCGCCGCGTTCAGACGAGACTCGCTCTCCAGCACGCTGGACTCGGTTTTGGTCCGGTCAAGCTGTGCCAGCTGCTGACCGCGTTCCACAATGTCACCTTCGCGCACCATCAGGCTGTGAATAATCCCCCCTTCCAGGGACTGAATCACCTGCTCGTGGGAAGACGGTATCACCTTGCCGCTGCCGGTCGTGACTTCATCCAGCTGGAACAAGCTCGCCCAGGCGATAAACACCGCCATCAGGGCGAACAGCGACCATGCCACCAGTGACGATCGCGGCAGGCGAGGCTCTTTCAGACGGCTGTTAAAACGGGAGAAATCGTTCATGCCACGCCCTCCGTTTTCATGGTAACAGTACGCTGCGCTGCTTTCTGCGGCGCCAGCCCGTGCTGATGCAGGATCGCGTCGCGCGGGCCGTCCATCACCACTTTGCCGTTTTCCAGCACGATGATGCGGTCGACCAGGTCCAGAATCGGCAGGCGATGGGTTGCCACCACCAGCGTCCGGCGCTTGCCCAGCCATTTGTGAAGATGCTGAATAAACTGCTTCTCGCTCATCTCATCCAGCCAGGCGGTAGGCTCATCCAGCAGCAGGATATTAGGGGAAGTGATCAGCGCGCGCGCCAGCAGCAGCGCCTGACGCTGGCCGCCCGACAGGCCAGCCCCGCCTTCGTTGATGATATAGTTCAGCCCCATTTTCTGCTTGCGCACAAACTCCAGCGCGCCGCTGTTGACCAGCGCCTGATGAATTTCATCGTCGGTGGCGAGCGGATTCCCCATCAGGATGTTGTCCCGCACGGAGCCAAAGAACAGCCGGGCCTGCTGGCTAAGCAGCTGCATGTCGCGACGCAGGTCGGCCGGGTCCAGGTGATTGAGAGCAATATCGTCCAGCAGAATGCTCCCCTGCTGCGGCTCCTGCATGCCAGCAAGAAGCTGCAGCAGCGTGCTTTTGCCGGAGCCGTTACGCCCGAGCACCGCCACGCGCTCCCCGGCGCGGATCTGCAGCTTGCTGATGTTGAGCACGGTAAGTTTCTCTTCCTCGTCGTAATAGAACCCGACGTCTTCAAGCGCATAGTCGCCTCGCAGGTGCGCTTTGTGCACCTTCTTGCCGTGTTGCGGATCGTCAATCGGGCGTTGCATCAGGTCGTCCAGCCCCTTGCGGGCCACTTTTGCCGACTGCCAGCGCGAGAGCACGCCTGAAATCTGCGACAGCGGCGCGATGGTGCGCGACGCCAGAATCGAGGTCCCGACCAGCGCGCCGGTGGTCATGTCGCCGCTGATGACCAGGTAGCAGCCCACCAGCAGCACCACCGCATAGACGATGGACTGCACCTCCTGCGTCCAGGTGAGCAGCAGGCCCGTCAGCCAGCGCTGCTTCATGCCGACGCTGGCGGCCACGTCGTTGGTGTTGTTCCACTGGTTCTGGAAACGCTGCTCGGCGCGCATTAGCTTGATGTCTTCAATGCCCTGCACCGCCTCCACCAGCGTGGCGTTACGGATGGCGGATTCGCGCATCCCTTCGCTGGAGAGCTTCCCCAGCGGGCGCTGCACCAGCAGGCCGGGGATGAGCAACAGCGGCACGGCGAGCAGAACCACCAGCACCAGCGGACCGCCAATCATCCACAGAATAAAGACGAACAGCAGGAAAAACGGCAGATCGGAAATCGCCGCAATGGTGGTCGAGGTGATCAGCTCGCGCACCGACTCCAGCTCGCGGATCTGGGCGATAAAGGATCCGGTTGATTTCGAGCGCGCGCCGTTTTTAATCCGCAGCGCGTGGGCAAAAACGCGTTCAGAGATGCGCAGGTCGGCGCGCTTCCCCACCACGTCAGAAATATGCACCCGCAGCATGCGCATGATGAATTCGAACACGATGGCAATCATCACGCCGCCAAACAGCACCCACAACGTGGCTTCCGACTGGGACGGTACCACCCTGTCATAGACCTGCATGGAGAAGACCATGCCGGAGAGCGCCAGCACGTTAGCCACCAGCGCCACCAGCATAATGTCGCTGTAGCGTCGCCAGTCCTTCAGCGCCAGCTGCCAGAACCAGTTTTTCTCATACGGTTTGATGTAGTCGTCCACGCGGGCATCCGGCGTGGATTCGAGGGGGCGCAACACCATCAGCCCCTTTAACCGTGCCCCGAGTTCGTCACGCGTCAGCGTCGTCTCCAGCCCACCGTCGCCGCTGAACTGCAGGCTGACGTTGCCATCGTTGTCCATGCGGTTAATGACCGCGATTTGTCCGCCAGTGAATTCCGCGAGAAGCGGCAGGCGCCATGGATCGAGAGAGACCGCCTCGGCCGCCACCACACGCATCCCCAGCCCAAGCTGGCGCGCCATTTCCTCCAGCACCAGCTGGCGCGGAGACTGGCTTTCATGGTTAATCGTGACCCGAACATGCTCCGCGGAAAAGTCCAGCCGGTAGTGCTTCGCGATGATGAGCATGCCCTGCAGCCAGGGTTCGTACTGTGGATGTGTCTTCATAATGCTACGTCCTGTCCAGGGCGATAATTTCGCCCTGAAATGATACCTTTACGGGGTGATTAAAATTCGAACACTCTTTAAACGAGCCCGCAAAATAATCTTGTGAAATATAGGGTTATGGCTATTCATGTAAAGAAACGCAAAAGACCGCGAGGATCGCTCCCCGCGGCGTTGTTTTACGCAATTAACAGCTGATGGTTAGCCAGCAGCGTTGCCAGATCCGTCTGCACGCCGTTCAGGGTCACCAGGGTGGTTGGCGAGAACTGACCGCCGGTACCGTCCAGGTCAACCTGGATCTCGGTATTGCTGCCGTTTTGCACCACGCGGATGTAATCGCTGATATTGCCCGCGCTGCTGTCCAGCGTGGCCACGCCGTTCACGTAGCTCGCCGAGCCCGTGCCGGTATAGCCGCTGCCGGAGAGCAGATCGCGCAGGTCGATGCGATCCGTGTCCGCGGTCCCTTCCCAGGTGCCGACCGTAAAGCCGTTCACCACGTCGTGACCGTTACCGCCCGTCGCATCCGAGGCGTTGATCAGCTTGTAGAGCAACGTATCGTGACCGCCGCTGCCGATATTGAAGGTGTCGTTCCCGCCGCGGCCTTCGAACTGGTTATCACCGCTGTTGCCGGTAATGACGTCGTCGAAGTTCGAGCCGTTGATCCCCTCAATGTTGAGCAGTCGTGACGTACCGAACCCGGTGTCCTGCGCGGTTGAAAGGCGCAGGTCAACGGTCACGCCGGAGGTCGCATTGCGGTAATCCACCACGTCCATCCCACTAGTGTTGCTCCAGGTGTCGTAGTCGGAATGGGTATTCCAGCCGCCGGAGCCGTTGTAGGTATAGGTGCCATCCTCTGCAATAAAGGTGTCGTTATACCCGGTTCCGGTAATGGTCCCGCTGTGGCCCCCGGTGGCGGCTTCGGCCGTCAGGACATAGCCCTCTTTGCCATTGCCCGCCTCCAGGCCGCTCCATGTGACGTTATCCGATACGCCGTTGGTGATCTTCAGGATCTCGGCCGAATAGGTTTCATTCGGATCCAGCCCGTAGAAGCTCACCAGCGCAGAGGTATCGTTCGAACCGATACCGGACTGGGCGTTGATGATCTGCGAGGCCACCAGCACGCCCGCGGCGTTGTACAGATTGACCGTGTTGCCGTAGTAGGCGTTGATGCCCTCGCTGTCGACAATGTGCAGGTGCATCGCGGTACCGTCAGCAATTTTGGCGCTGTTTTGCACCAGCACCACCTTGCCGTTCTGCTGCGACACCAGCAGATCCTTCGCGCCGTCCCAGTTGTAGTCCAATGCCGCCACACCGGTGGCGTAGGCAATACCGGACGCCAGCTGGCTTGAGGTCCAGGTAGAACCGTAACCGTTGTTAGTGAACAGCGTCGCCGTCTGTGAACCGCCGTAGGTGCTGAGCTTGATGATGTCCATCTGCCCGTCCCCGTTCCAGTCCACCGCCACCGACAAATACCCCGCCGTGGCGTTAGAGGCTTCCACCGCGCTCTTGGTGGCAGAGAGCTTCCCGGTACCGTCGTTGTAGTAGATTACCCCGCCATTGTTGTTGTAGCTGCTGCCCAGGTACAGATCCATGTAGCCATCGCCGTTGAAGTCCGCCCACGTCATCGACGCCGCCGTGGTGGTATTCGAGGCGTTCCCTACAAACACGTTGGTCAGGTTCTGGCCGATGGATAGCGTGCCGTTGCCGTTGTTGTTGATCACGGTTAACGAGTTCGCGCCGCTGCGGTTGGTGTGCTGAACCACATCCACGGTGCCGTCATTGTTAATATCGACGCCGGAGATTTCACGCATGGTGGTGAACTGTCCCCAGAAACCCGCGCCGCCGTAGGTGCCGTCAGGCGAGAGTACTCCGTTGTTGTTGATCAAATAGGTGATGGAGTCCGCGCCTGAGTCACCGTACGCCAGATCCAGATAGCCATCGCCGGTTTTATCGTACGCAATCACGCCGCCGTACCAGATGGTGGTGCCCATTGCCAACTGGCTGGCGTTATAGGTGCTGCCATCATAGGTCCACATCACCTGCGTAGAGCCCGAGTAGGTGGTCTCCGTCGCGAAGATATCCTGCGTGCCGTTACGGTCAAAGTCGGCGGCGGTCTGGCTCACCACGTAGTAGTTACGGGTATTGGTCAGCGTATTGCCGGCATAGGTCGAGCTATCGCTGCTGGAGTAAGACTGACCGTTAGCGATGATATTCCACAGACCGCTGCTGTTGATGCCGAAGGTCATGGTCGAGTTGTTGCTGTTCCCCGCCGTGGTCGCCCAGTCGGTATTCACCGAGGTGGTATCAATCACCAGGCTGCCCGTCGCCGTACCGGTGGTATTGCCGTTACCCGCGCTGCTCTTCACCTGCGCCGTCACGCTGTAGCTCGCCACGCTCAGGGCGTCGCCATCCGGGATCTGCAGATACCAGGTGTTATGATCCGGGTCGACCACCACCGCGCCGCCGGTCTGGGAGGTGTAGGTTTTTCCGTTCACCGTTACCACCAGGTATTCACCGTTCACCAGGTCAGCGGAGACGGTACCGCTGACGATCGGCGTGGTGTCCGACGTAGTCTGCGCGGTAATCGCCGCTGTGGTGGTCGGGATGCTGGTATCCACGTTCAGCACGAAGCCATCGGATTCCGTGTAGTTACCGGCCCTGTCGGTGACGCGCACAATGTAGATGTGGTTGCCATCGCTCAGGCCGTTGTCCTGGAAGGACCAGCTTGCGCTGCCATTCATGGTCACCTGGCCGAGCAGAACGCCGTCACGGTAGAGCTGAACAATTTCACCGTCATCCGGGGCGCGGTTAAGCGTCCCGTTGATCAGCGGCGAGTTATCGTCCGTTGCCACCGCACTGCCAAAGGTGCCCTGACGCTCGCCTTCGCCGTCGGTATAGCTCACTACGCTGCCGACCGTGGTAGGCGGCGTGGTGTCCACCGTCACCACCTGCGACGCGGTGGAGCCAACGTTGCCCGCCTGGTCGATAATCCGCACCTGGTAGGTGTAGTCCCCGTCAGGCAGATCGCGGATATCGGTGTAGCTCCAGCGCTGGTTGGTGACCGTGGCGTCTGACCAGGTATTCCCGCCGTCCAGGCTGATCTGTACGCGCTCGTCGTTTGCCAGCGCGCTGCCCAGCGAACCATTGATGGTCAGCGTGGTGTCCATGGTGATGAAATCACTGCCGGACTGTCCGGTATCTTCGCTGATGCTGTCGATGGTGATGCCGTACTGCGGCGCCTGGGTATCAACCGTCACCGCCTGCGAGGTGGTTGCCCCAACGTTGCCTGCCTGGTCAACGACCCGCACCTGATAGTTATGGCTACCGTCGGTCAGGGTACGGGTGTCGCTGTAGCTCCACTGCGTACCGCTTACGGTGGCGTACACCCAGGTGCTGCCGCCGTCCACGCTCACCTGCACGAATTCACCCGCGCCGAGTTCTGCGCCGAGCGTTCCGTGCAGCGTGTACGAGGTCGAACTGGTCAGGAAGTCGTTATTGTCGAACCCGGTATCCACGGTGATGTTATCCACGGTCACCGTAATCGCTGCATCCGGCGCGACCGTATCAACGGTCACCTGCTGATGGGCGCTGGCGCCCACGTTGCCCGCCGCATCCACAACGCGAACGTAGTAGTCATAGGTCTGGTTACCCAGCGTGCGACCGTCCACGTAGTACCAGCTGTTGCCTGTAACAATCACGTTCTGCCAGGTAACGCCACCGTCGATGCTGATCTGGGCATACTCACCGTCCGCCAGCGTCGCGCCGAGCGAGCCGTGCAGGGTCAGGGACGTATCGTTAGTGATAAAGTCGCTGCCGCTCAGACCGGTATCGTCGCTGATGCTGTCGATGGCGATAGTTTTACTGGCGTCCGGTGCAACCGTATCAATGGTCACCACCTGGCTGGCGGTGGCGCTGATATTGCCCGCGTCGTCAATCACGCGCAGCTGGTAGTTGTAATCCCCGTCGGCCAGCGTGCGGCCATCAACGTACGTCCAGCTCAGGCCGCTGACGCTGACGTCGATCCAGGTAACGCCGCCGTCCAGACTGATCTGCGCGTGGTCGCCGCTGCCCAGCGCCGCGCCGAGCGTCCCTTTCAGGCTGATCTGGTTGTCGCTGGTGATAAAGTCGCTGCCGGACAGGCCGGTATCCTGGGTGATGGAATCGACCGTAATCGTCGTTGCCACAGGCTTCGTCAGGTCAATCACCACGTCCTGGCTGTCCGTCGCCCCGACGTTGCCCGCGTTATCGATAACGCGCACCTGGTACTGGTACGTACCGTCCGTCAGGGTGCGACCATCGGTGTAGCGCCAGCTGGTGCCGGTCACGGTCAGGTCAATCCAGGTGGTGCCGCCGTCAAGGCTGATCTGCGCCTTTTCGTTATTGCCGAGCTGCGAGGTCAGCGAGCCGTTGACCACCACCTGAGCGTCGTTGGTGATGAAATCACTCGCGCTCAGGCCGGTGTCGTTTTGCAGCGAATCAATGCTGATGCCCATCGACGGCGCGGTGAGATCCACCGTGACGGTGTGGTTATCGCTGGCGCTGTTGCCGATGGCGTTGCTGACCTGCGCGTTAATCACGTACGAACCGCCGTCCGCCAGCGCGGCCACGTCTGCGCTGCCCAGCGTGTAGCTCCAGGAGCCGTCATTTTGCACGGTCGCCGTATAGGTTTTACCGTTCAGGGTGATGGTCACCGTCTGGCCCGCCGGGGCGTCGGTGGTGCCGCTGATAATCAGCGGCGTTCCGTGCTCGGCGGCGTTGACGATATCGTCCTGCGCAAAGGTGTTAATGGTGATGGTTGGGACATCGCCGTTCAGCGTCACGTCGTGCGTTGCGCTGCCCGGGTTGCCCGCCCTGTCGCTTACTGAAGCGGTGATGGTGTAATCCCCGTCGCTCAGGCCGAGGAAATCGCGGCCCGGCACGAAGACCGACCACGATCCGTCCGCCCCAACGGTTGCCTGATAGCTGTGTCCGTTGAAGGAGACGGTCACCGTCTGGCCCTGTTCCGCCGTGGTGGTACCACGGATCGTCTGGCCCGCCAGCTGCTCCGCGTTGTTGACGATATCGTCATCCGCGACAGTGCTGATGGTCACGGTTGGCGCGACGGTGTCTACCGTTAAGGTATGCGTGGTCTGGCCGCCGTTGCCGGCTTTGTCGTTGACCGATGCGGTGACCGTCAGCGCGCCCTGGCTCAGGGCGGCCAGATCTGCCGCCGGCACGTCGAGCGTCCAGGTGCCGTCGTTTGCCACGGTGGCGGTGTAGGTCTTACCGCCCAGGGAAACGGTGACGCTCTGGCCCGCCTCCGCGCTGGAGGAGCCGTGCACGGTCAGCGGCTGCTGCGTTTCAAGCGCGTTCAGCATGTCGTCGCCGGACAGCGTCGCAATGCTCACGACCGGCGCGGTGGTATCCACGCTGATGCCGTGCGTCGCCGACGCGCTGTTGCCCGCGCTGTCCTGCGCCGACACAGACACCTGATAGCTCGCGCCATCGGCCAGGGCGCCCACGTCTGCGGCCGGAACGGTGGTCGTCCAGCTGCCGTCGCTCTGGATGGTGGCCGTATAGCTCTTGCCGTTCAGGGTCACGGTGATCTGGGTTCCGCTGGCGAACTGGGCGCTGGAGCCGTTAATCACCAGTGAGCTGCCCGCTTCTGCCGCGTTAATGACGTCATCGCCGCTGATGGTGTTAACTGTCAGCACGACCGATGCAGTATTGACCTCCACATCGTGGGTGCGGGTGCTGCTGTTGCCCGCGCTGTCGGTAATCGTCGCGCTGAGGGTCACGGTGCCGTCGGTCAGCGCGGAAATCAAGCTGGCCGGAACGCCCACGCTCCAGTTACCGCTGGCGTCAACGGTGGTGGTGTACTGGTTCGAACCGATGGTGATGACCAGCTTATCGCCGACGCTCGCGCCGGTTGCCGTGCCGCTGACAATCTGCGCCTGCCCGTGCTCCACGCTGTTGATGACGTTATCGCCCGCGACAGCGTTAAAGCTGACGGTCGGCGGCGTGGTATCAAGCGTAATCGTCTTGCCCGCGCTGCCCGGGTTACCCGCGGCGTCGCTCACGCTGGCCTGCACGGTGTAGCCGTTATCCGCCAGTGCGGACAGGTCTGTACCCGGCACGTTCACGCTCCAGATGCCGCCCTGCTGCACCTGCGCGGTATAGCTCTTACCGCCCAACGTCACGGTGACCGTCTGCCCGGCTTCCGCCGTGGTGGTACCGGAGACGGTCACGCCCGCAGCCGCTTCACTGGCGTTAATCACGTTATCACCGGCCACCGTATCAATGGTCACGGCAGGCGCGGTCGTATCCACGCTGTACTCGCGGCCCGCCGAGGCGCTGTTGCCGTGCGCGTTGGTGACGTTCACCTGCACGCTGGCATCGCCCTCTTTCAGGCCCGCGAGATCCGCAGACGGTACGGTTGCCGTCCAGTTACCGTCGGCGTCCACTTTCGTGGCGTACGTCTTGCCGCCGAAGTTAACGGTAACGGTCTGGTTTTCCTCCACGTTCGAGGTGCTGCCCGAGAGCACCAGATCCGCGCCTTTCTCCGCCGCGTTAATCACGTCGTCGGTGGCAATCACATCGATACTGACGGCAACGACAGACAGATCGACGGTGACATCGTGGCTGATGGTCACCGGGTTGCCCGCCGCGCTCTGGCCAGCAACGGTCACGGTGACCGTGCCCGCAGCAAGGGCACCAACGTCTGCCGCCGGGATCGCCGCGCTCCAGCTGCCATCTGCCAGCACGGAGGCCGCATAGGTTTTGCCATTGACGGTCACGGTGAGCGTGGTGCCCGCCGCCAGCCCGTCGCTGGAGCCGGTGACAATCAGGTTCTGACCGTGCTCGATGCTGTTGATCACATCGTCGCCCGCCACGGTATCAATGCGCAGACCCGGCAGGCTGGCGTCTATAACGATTTCGCGCTCGCCCGCGCCGGTGTTGCCGTGGCCGTTGGTGACGGTCGCCGACACGGTCAAATCGCCGTTGCCCAGCGCTGTCAGGACGGATTCCGGCACGCTCACGGACCAGGTCAGATCGCTCTGCACCGTTGCGGTATAGCTGTTGCCGCCGACAGTCACGGTTACCGTGTTGCCCGCTTCCGCGTTCGCTACCTTACCGCTGATGGTCTGGCCTGCCGCCACTTCCGCCGCGTTGATGACGTTATCGCCCGCCACGGTGTTGATGGTGACGGTTGGCAGCGCGGTGTCCACCAGAAGGGTCGCCGTATTGCTGATGCTGTTGCCCACGCCGTTGGTGGCGGCGACGCTCAGGGTGTAGTTCGCTTCGCCCAGCCCCGCAAGGTCCGCTGCCGGAACGGTCAGGCTCCAGGTGCCGTCTGCCGCTGTCGTCGCCGCGTAGTTTTTACCGTTCAGGGTCACGGTCACCACGGTGCCTTCCGCCAGGTTGGCGCTGGTGCCGCTGACGCTCAGGTCCTGGCCTTTCTCCACCGCGTTCAGCACGTTGTCGCCGCTGATGGCGTTGAACGCCACGGACGGCAGGCCAGTATCGACGGTCACGTTATGCGTGCCGGTGCCGGTGTTGCCCGCCGCGTCGGTGACTGACGCAGTGACGGTTACGGTGCCGTCGCTGAGGCCGGAAATGACGCTGGCCGGTACGCCGACGCTCCAGTTGCCCGCCGCGTCCAGCACGGTGGTGTAGGTCTGGCCGCCGATGGTGACGGTGACCTTATCGCCCGCTGCCGCGCCGGTGGCGGTGCCGCTGACGATCTGCGCCTGAGCGTGCTCAGCGATGTTAATCACGTCGTCTCCCGCCACGGTGTTGATGGTCACCGCAGGCACGGTCACGTCCACCGTCAGAGTGTGATCAACCGACGCCGGGTTGCCCGCCTTGTCGCTGACGCTCGCCGTCACGGTGACGCTGCCGTCGCCGAGCGATGCCAGATCCGCCGCCGGAACGTTCAGCGTCCAGCTGCCGTCCGCGCCTGCGGTTGTGGTGTAGTCTTTGCCGTTCAGCGTCACGGTCACGGTCTGGCCCGCTTCGGCGGTGGTGGTGCCGGAAATGGTCAGATCGGACTGCGCTTCTGCGGCATTCAGAATATCGTCGGATGCCAGGGTATTGATGGTCACGGACGGCGCGGTGGCATCCACGCTGTACTCGCGGCCCGCCGAGGCGCTGTTGCCGTTCACGTTAGTGACGCTCACCTGCACGCTGGCGTCGCCATCCTTGAGGTGTACCAGATCCGCAGACGGCACGGTCCAGGTCCAGTTACCGCTGTCGTCTACTGTCGCGCTATAGATTTTGCCGTTCAGGCTGATGGTCACGGTCTGCCCGGCTTCCACGTTGGTGGTCGCACCGGACAGCACCAGATCCGCGCCCTTCTCCGCCGCGTTAATCACGTCGTCGGTAGCGATGGAATTGATGCTGATGGCAACGGTCGCCAGATCCACCGTCACGTCGTGGCTGATGGTAATCGGGTTGCCCGCCGAGCTGTCGCCGGTAACGCTAATTTTGACGGTGCCTTCCGGCCACGCGTTCACGTCGGTGGACGGGATCGCCGCACTCCAGGTGCCGTCCGCCAGCACCGTCGCCACATAGTCTTTACCGTTGACGGTCACCGTCAGCGCCGTGCCCGATGCCAGCCCGTCGCTGGAACCGGTGACAATCAGGTTCTGCGCGTGCTCAATGCTGTTGACGACATTGTCGCCCGCCACGGTATTGACGCGCAGGCCCGGCAGGTTAGCGTCAATGGCAATGTCGCGCTCGCCGGAACCGGTGTTGCCGTGGCCGTTGGTGACGGTCGCCGTCACGCTCAGGCTGCCGTTGCCCAGGGCTGCCAGCACGTCAGACGGCACGTTCACGGACCAGGTCAGATCGTCCTGCACCGTTGCGGTGTACGTGTTTCCGCCGAGGGTGACGGTCACGGCGTTACCCGCTTCGGCATTCGCCACGGTGCCGCTCAGGGTCTGGCCTGCCGCCACTTCCGCCGCGTTGATGACGTTATCGCCCGCCACGGTGTTGATGGTGACGGTCGGCAGCGCGGTGTCCACCAGCAGGTTCGCGGTGTTGCTCACGCTGTTGCCCACGCCGTTGGTGGCGGTCGCGTTCAGGGTGTAGTTAGCCTGGCCGAGGCCGGCCAGATCGGCGGCCGGAACCGTCAGGCTCCAGGTGCCGTCTGCCGCCGTTGTCGCCGTGTAGTTTTTACCGTTGAGGGTTACGGTCACCACGGTGCCTTCCGCAAGGTTGGCGCTGGTGCCGCTGACGTTCAGATCCTGACCTTTTTCTGCCGCGTTCAGAACGTTATCGTCGCTGATGGCGTTGAAGGCCACCGATGGCAGCCCGGTATCGACGGTCACGTTATGCGTGCCGGTGCCGGTGTTGCCCGCCGCGTCGGTGACTGACGCCGTGACGGTCACGGTGCCGTCGCTGAGGCCGGAAATCACGTTCGCCGGTACGCCCACGCTCCAGTTACCCGCCGCATCCAGCACGGTGGTGTAAGTCTGGCCGCCAATCGTGACGGTGACCTTATCACCCGCTGCCGCGCCGGTGGCGGTACCGCTGATGATTTGCGCCTGGCCGTGCTCTGCAATGTTAATGACATCGTCGCCCGCCACGGTGTTGATGGTCACCGCAGGCGCGGTGATATCTACCGCCAGGTTGTGATCCACGGACGCCGGGTTACCCGCTTTATCGCTTACCGATGCGGTGACAGTCACGCTGCCGTCGGTTAATCCTGCCAGGTCCGCCGCCGGAACGTTCAGCGTCCAGCTGCCGTCTGCGCTGACGGTTGAGGTGTAGTCTTTACCGTTCAGCGAGACGGTGACCGTCTGGCCCGCTTCGGCGGTGCTGGTGCCTGACACGGTCAGATCGGCTTTCGCCTCCGTCGCGTTCAGAATGTCGTCCGTCGCCAGGGTGTTTATGGTCACGGACGGCGCGGTCGCATCCACGCTGTACTCGCGGCCCGCCGAGGCGCTGTTGCCGTTGACGTTGGTGACGCTCACCTGCACGCTGGCGTCGCCGTCTTTCAGGCCCGCCAGATCGGCTGATGGCACCGTGGCGGTCCACTTGCCGTTGGCGCCTACGGTCGCAGTGTAGCTCTTGCCGCCGAAGATGATGGTGACGGTCTGGTTTTCTTCCACATTGCTTGTGGTGCCGGAGAGCAGCAGATCCGCGCCCTTCTCGGCCGCGTTAATCACATCATCGGTGGCGATGGCGTCAATGCTGATGGCGACGCTTGCCAGATCCACCGTCACATCGTGGCTGATGGAAACCGGGTTACCCGCGCTGCTCTGGCCCGTGACGGTCACGGTGACTGTGCCTGCGTTCAGCGCGCTGACGTCTGCCGCCGGAATAGCCGCGCTCCAGGTGCCGTCGGCCAGCACGGTCGCCGGATAGGTTTTGCCGTTTACGGCCACGGTCAGCGTCGCGCCCGCTGCAAGGCCGTCGCTGGAGCCGGTGATAATCAGGTTTTGAGTACGTTCGATGCTGTTGATCACGTCGTCACCCGCCACGGTATCCACGCGCAGGCCCGGCAGGTTAGCGTCTATAACGATTTCGCGCTCGCCCGTTCCGCTATTGCCCACGTCGTTGGTAACGCTGGCTGACACGGTCAGATCGCCGTTACCCAGCGCGGTCAGCACGTCGGACGGCACGTTCACGGACCAGGTGAGATCGCTCTGCACCGTTGCGGTGTAGCTGTTGCCGCCAATCGTCACAGTCACGGTGTTGCCCGCCTCAGCGTTCACCACCTTACCGCTGATGGTCTGGCCGGCTGCCAGCTCCGCCGCGTTAATAACGTCATCACCCGCGACGGTGTTGATGATAATCCCCGGCAGAACGGACTCGACGATCACGGCGTGCGACGCGCTGGTGCTGTTGCCAACGCTGTCCGTCGCCGATGCGGTGACGGTGTAAAGCGCCTCGCCCAGTTGACCTACCTCGCTAGCCGGAACGGTGGTGGTCCATTTTCCGTTGCTGTCTACCTGCGCGCTGTACGCTTTGCCGTTCAGCATCACGGTCACCACCGCGCCCGTCGCCAGGCCGGAGGCCGTACCGGAGATCGTCAGTTCCTGGGTTTTCTCGGTATTGTTGATCACATCGTCACCGGAAACGGTGTCAATGGTCAGCACCGGCGCGGTCAGGTTCACCTCCACGCCGTGCGTGGCGCTGTTGCTGTTGCCCGCCTTATCGGTCAGCGCCGCGGTGATGGTGTAGTCCCCGGCGGTGAGAGCGGTAACGTCTGCTGCAGGTACGCCCACGCTCCAGTTGCCGGAGGCGTCCAGGGTGGCGGTGTACGATTTGTTATTGAGGGTAACGGTGACCACGTCGCCCGCAGCCGCGCCGGTCACGGAACCGGTGACAATCAGGGCCTGAGCGTGCTCGGCGCTGTTGATCACGTCGTCGTCGGAAACGGTGTTAATGGTCAGCTGCGGGACGGTGGTATCGACCAGCACGTCGCGATCCGCAGAGGCCGGGTTGCCCGCCTTATCGGAGACCGCCGCGCTAATGGTGTAGTTACCGTCGGTAATCGCGCCGACATCCGCGGAAGGCACGGTCACGCTCCAGCTGCCGTTTGCCTGTACGGTGGTGATGTAGTTCACACCGTTCAGCGTCACGGTGACGGTCTGGCCCGCTTCGGCGTTAGTTACGCCGTTAACGACCAGATCCTGCTGCGCCTCGGCCGCATTGATGATGTTGTTGTCGCTGACGATCTCGATAGACACCGTCGGCGCGGTGGCGTCCACGCTGTACTCGCGGCCTGCCGACGCGCTGTTGCCGTTCACGTTGGTGACGCTCACCTGCACGCTGGCATCGCCGTCCTTCAGGCTGCCCAAATCGGCAGACGGTACGGTCGCCGTCCAGTTGCCGCTGGCATCCACGGTCGCGGTGTACGACTTGCCGCCGAAGGTGATGGTGACGGTCTGGTTTTCTTCTACGTTGGTGGTGGAGCCGGACAGCACCAGGTCCGCGCCTTTCTCCGCCGCGTTAATCACGTCGTCGGTGGCAATCGCGTCAATGCTGATGGCGACCGCCGCCAGATCCACCGTCACGTCATGGCTGATGGAGACCGGGTTGCCCGCCGCGCTATTCCCCTCGACCTTCACGGTGACCGTGCCTGCACCGAGCGCGCTGACGTCTGCCGCCGGAATGGCCGCCGTCCAGGTGCCGTCCGCCAGCACCGTTGCGGCGTAGGTTTTGCCGTTGACGGTGACTGTTAACGCCGCGCCCGCTGCCAGGCCGTCGCTGGAGCCGGTGATAATCAGGTTCTGAGCGTGCTCAATGCTGTTGATGACATCGTCGCCCGCCACGGTATCGACGCGCAGGCCCGGCAGGTTGGCATCAATGGTGATGTCGCGCTCGCCGGAGCCGGTGTTGCCGTGGCCGTTGGTGACGCTGGCTGACACCGTCAGATCGCCGTTACCGATGGCGGTTAAGACCGTGGACGGCACGTTGACCGACCAGCTCAGATCGTCCTGAACGGTGGCAGTATACGTATTGCCGCCGATTGAAATAGTGACAGTGTCACCGCTCGCCGCACCGCTCACTTTGCCACTCAGAGTCTGCCCGGCAGCCACTTCCGCTGCGTTAATGACATCGTCCGTGGCAACAGGGTTGATGGACACCTGCGGCAGCGCGCTGTCGACCAGCACGTCATGGCTGGCGCTTGCGCTGTTGCCCGCCGCGTCGGTCACTGCTGCCGTCACGGCATAGTTCGCTTCGCCCAGCGCAGATACGTTTACCGCCGGAACGGTGACGCTCCAGCTGCCGCTGGCGTCGGTAGTAGCGGTGTAATTGATGCCGTTCAGGGTCACCGTAATGGTGGTACCCTCAGGCTGGTTGCTGGTACCGGACACCTGCAGATCCTGACCTTTCTCTACCGCATTGATCACGTCATCACCCGCCAGGGTATTGATGGCAACCACCGGCGCGGTCAGGGAGACGTCAAACTCGTGCGTCGCGGTGGTGCTGTTACCGGCTTTATCGGTGAGGGTCGCGGAAATCGTCTGGTCGCCGTTTGTCAGCGCGCCCACGTCCGTCGCCGGAACGCCCACGCTCCAGCTTCCGGACGCGTCCAGCATGGCGGTGTAGTCTTTGCCGTTCAGGGTGACGGTAATCACGTCGCCCGCCTGCGCGCCCGTCACCTTACCGGAGACGATCAGCGCCTGGCCGTGCTCGGCAATATTCACGATGTCGTCGCCCGCGACGATGTTGAAGCTAATCTGCGGTACGGTGGTATCCACCAGCACGGAAGCATCCGCGCTGGCCGGGTTGCCGGCTTTATCGGAAACGGAAGCGGTGACCGTGGCGCTGCCGTCGGAAATACCCACCAGATCGGCTGCCGGCACGTCCAGCGTCCAGCTGCCGTCCGCCTGAACCTGCGCGCTGTACTGCTTGCCGTTGAAGTTCACGGTGACCGTCTGGCCCACCTCGGCAGTAGAGGTCCCGCTCAGGGTCAGATCCTGCGCCGCCTCTGCCGCGTTCAGCATGTTATCGCCGCTGATGGTGTTAATCGTGACCATCGGCGCGGCGGTATCGACGCTGAATTCCTGCGCAGACGAAGCCGCGTTGCCGTTGACGTTAGTGACGCTCACCTGCACGCTGGCGTCGCCGTCTTTCAGTCCACTCAGATCGGCTGCCGGAACGGTGTACGTCCAGTCGCCGTTGGCATCCACCGTCGTGGTATAGGTTTTACCGGCGAAGGTGATGGTTACGGTCTGACCCGCTTCAACGTTGGACGTGGAGCCGGAAAGCACCAGGTCCTGGCCTTTTTCCGCCGCGTTGAGCACGTTATCGTCGGTCACGCTGCTGATGGTGATGGCGACAGGCGCGAGATCGACGTCCACGACGGTGCCGATGGTCACCGGGTTGCCGGAGGCATCCTTTGCGCTGGCGCTGATGGTGAGCGAACCGTCCGCCCACTGGGACACGTCCGCTGCTGGTACCGCGGCCTTCCAGGTGCCGTCCGCCAGCACGGTGGCGGAATAGGCATTGCCGTTGATGGTCACGGTCACTGTGCTGCCCGCCGCCAGATCGGTGCTGGTGCCGGACACAATCAGGTTCTGAGCGTGTTCAATCACGTTGATCACGTCGTCACCTGCGACGGTATCAATACGCAGTCCCGGCAGCTGGGCGTCGATGGTGAAGTCCAGCGAAGACGAACCGGTATTGCCGTGCGCGTTGGTAACGCTGGCGGATACGGTCAAATCGCCGTTGCCAAGCGCGGTTAGCTGGCTCTGGGTTAACGGCAGGCTCCAGGAGAGATCGTCCTGCACGGTTGCAGTGTATGTCTGGCCGCCAAGAGTAATCGTGACAGTGTCACCTGGCGCCGCATTCGTCACCTTGCCGGTCAGGGTTTGCCCTGCAGCCACTTCCGCCGCGTTAACGACATTGTCACCCGCCAGCGCGTCGATCGTTACAACCGGCAGCGAGCTGTCCACCAGCACGTCGTGTGAGGTTGAGGCGCTGTTGCCCACGCTATCGGTGACGCTCGCCGTCACGGTGTAATTCGCTTCGCCCAGCGCGCTGACCGCGGCCGCAGGCACGGTCACGCTCCAGTTGCCGCTGGCGTCAGCGGTGGCCGTATAGTGGATACCGTTCAGGGTCACGGTAATGGTCGTGCCTTCCGGCTGGTTGCTGGAGCCGGAGATCTGCAGATCTTCGCCTTTCTCCTTCGCATTGATCACATCGTCCGCCGCCAGCGTGTTAATGCCGATAGCTGGCGTCACGGTATTCACCACCACGTCCAGTGAGCTGCTGCCGGTATTTCCGGACTGGTCGGTCACGGAGACGTTAATGGTCCAGGTGCCGTCCGCCAGCCCCTGCACGACGGACGCGGGCAGGCCGAGGCTCCAGTTGCCCGCCGCGTCCACCACGGTGGTGTAATCCACGCTGTTAATGGTGACAGTCACAAGATCGCCCGCTGCCGCGCCGGTGACGGAGCCGCTCAGGATCTGCGCCTGTGAATGGGCGAGCTGATTAACGGTGTTGGTGGCGGTGACAAACTCGTTAATGGTTACCTGCGGTACGGTTGCGTCCACCAGACCCACGCGATCGGCGCTGCTGGTGTTGCCCGCCACGTCGCTGACGGTTGCCTTCACGGTAACAATGCCGTCTGCCAGCGCGCCCACGTCGGCCGCGGGCACGCTCAGTTGCCAGGTTCCGTCCGCCTGGACGGTGGTCTGATAGTTTTTGCCGTTCAGCGTCACGGTGACCGTCTGGCCAGGTTCCGCCGTGCTGCTGCCGCTTAACGCTAAATCCTGCTGCGCTTCCGCCGCGTTGATAATGTTGTCGTCGGTCAGGTTATCGAGCGTAATCGCCGGAGGCTGCGTATCCACCGTGACCACGCGCGCGGCGTCCGCGCTGTTGCCGCTGATGTTAGTGACGCTGACGCTCACCTGCGCGCGCCCGTCAATCAGCGTTTCCATGGCGCTGGCGGGCACGGTCAGGCTCCAGGAGCCATCCTGCTGCACCTGCGCGGTAAAGGTCTGGTCGGCAAATTTCACCACCACGGTTTGCCCCGCCTCCACGCCCTGCGTCTGGCCGGAAAGGGTTAAATCACTGCCTTTTTCAGCCGCATTCAGCAGGTCATCGCCGGAGACGGTATCAATGGTGACCGCCACGGCGTTGAGATCGAGTTCAATCGGGTGTTCAGCCGCAACGGTATTGCCCCAGGCATCTTTTGCGCTGACGCTAACCGTCACCTCTCCCGCCGTCCAGGCCTGCAGGTCCGCAGCAGGAACACCAATGCTCCAGCCGCCGCTGGCAGTAACCACGGCGTTATATTCGACGTTGTTAATGGTGACGACGATCGTCGTGCCCGCGGCCAGGTGGGTGCTGGCGCCGGTGACGGTCAGGTCCTGCTGCTGCTCGATGGCGTTGATAACGTCATCGCCGGAAATGGTGTTTACGCGCAGCCCCGGCAGTTCCGCGTTGATATTGATATCGCGCTCGCCGGTGCCGGTATTACCGTGCGAATTGGTCACCGATGCGGTGAAGGTTAAATCACCGTCGCCAAACGCCTGAAGATCCGCTGACGGGATTTTCACGCTCCAGGTCAGATCGCTGCCCACCGTGGCGCTGTAGCTCTTGCCGCCCACGGTAACAGACACCGTATCGCCCGCCGCCGCGCCGGTAACGCGGCCGCTGAGGGTTTGGTCCACGCCCGCTTCGGCGTTATTGACCAGGTTGTCGCCCGCAAAGGTGTTGATAATAACCTGCGGAAGCACGGTATCCACCAGCAGCGTCGCCCCGGCAGAGCCGCTGTTGCCCACGCTGTCGGTGCCGCTGACGCTGACGGTGTAAAGGGTGTTCGCCAGATTCAGGACGTCGGACACCGGCACCTGGACCGCCCAGATACCGTTTTCGACGGTAGCGTGATAGTTGACGTTGTTCAGCGTCACGGTGACGGCGCTGCCGTCCGGCAGGTTGCTGGTTCCGGTCAGGCTCAGCGGCTGCATCGCCTCCCGGGCATTCAGCACGTTGTCCTGGCTGATGGCGTCAATCGTGAATTCCGGCGGGTTGCCGCTCAGCGAAATGCCGTGCGTGGCGCTACCGGTATTCCCCGCCGCATCAGTGACGGAGACGGCAATGGTGTGGTTGCCCTCACCCAGCGCGCCGATGACGGAGGCAGGAACGCCCACGCTCCAGCTGCCGTCTGCCTGTACTACGCCGGTGAAGATCTGGCCGCCAACGGTCACGGTGACGACATCCCCTGCCGCCGCGCCGCTCGCCTGCCCGGAAATAATCTGCGCCTGGCCCTGCTCGCCGGTGTTCAGAATGTCGTCACCCGCGACAGTATTGATGGTGACGACCGGCGCGGTGGTATCCACCGTGAAATCTGCAGTCACGGACGAGCCGTTGCCCGCTTTGTCACTGACGTTCACCGTCAGGGTATGGTTTCCCTCATTAAGGGCCTGCACCTCGCTGGCCGCCAGCGTGACGGACCAGGTGCCGTCGCTGCCCACCGTGGTGTTATAATTTTTGCCGTTTAGCGTCACCGTCACAATCTGCCCGGCTTCCGCGTTGGTTTTACCACTCAGCGTCAGCGGCTGGTTGTGCTCGGCGGCATTAATGATGTTGTCCTGCGCGAGCGTATCGACGGAGAGGGTTGGCGCGGCAGTATCCACGCCAATCGTCTGGCTTCCGCTCACGGTATTCCCCGCCGCGTCTTTGCCGCTGACGTTGACCGTCCAGGTGCCGTCGCCGAGCGCCTGCGCGTCTGCCGCAGGCACGTTAACGCCCCACGCGCCGTCTGCCCCCACCTGAGCGGTGTAGGTTTTACCGTTCAGCGTCACGGAAACGTCGGTTCCCTCAGCCAGATGCTGGCTGCTGCCGGAGAGCGTAAAGCCTGCGGACTGTTCGCTGGCGTTAATCACGTTGTCCCCCGCCGTTGTCGCCAGCGCAAGCGTGGCCTCAGCCGTGGAAACGGTCACGGTGATGCTGCCCGCAGAGGTGGTTTTACTGCCGTCGATCTGCACCACCGACCAGGTGTGCTCTCCGTCGGCCTGGGTCGGAAGTTTTACCGTCCAGGTACCGTCTTTACTGACCATCGCGCTGGCGATGGTGCTGCCGCTGCCGTCTTTAATCTGGATGGTCGCGCCCGGCTGACCGGTACCGCTAAAGGTCGGCGCGTTGTCGTCCGTGATCGCGTTTGCGCTCAGTACTCCCTGCTTGTCGCCCACCTTGTCCGACAGCAAAAAGGTCGGCGTGGCGCTTTCTACTTCCTTCGTATTATCAATAACTTTGGTTTTTGTTTCGCCATCTCCGCCGTGGGCCAGCAGGGCGCCAATAGCACCACCGCCTAATGCCGCCCCTGCAATCCAGCCCCACGGCGCATCGCTCAGGACGCTTCCCTGCTCCAGGAAGGGTTCAATGCTGCTAATGGGTGTGGCCTGCGCGGATAATTCAGTGACGGCAACGCCTGACGCTTCACCGGTATCGGCAAAAGAGATATGAGTCAGCTCCTGCCCGTCGTTGAACACCAGCTCTGACTGATGTTGGGTGTCAGGATCTTCGACAAAATAGTTATTGCAGCGAATAACGCTGCCGTCCTTCATATAAATGAGAAGGTCTTTACCCTGGCGGACATAACGCACCACGTCCTGAGCAGAGCCCTGAATTTCAATCACGCTCGGCGATGAAATTGACACCGACAGATTTCCTTCGCCGGTTAATTTCGTTTTCTCCGCCGTTTTACGAATGATGACATCAACAACCTTTACGTTACTCATATTCTTCTCCTTGCAGGTGTACGAATTCCTGTGGATATGTCCACCAGACGGATGTAGCTATCCCTGGGAAAAAACACCCATTATTTTCAGACTTATTTCGCGCAGCTATGCGTGGCTTTTGTTAACTCAAATCGGGTAATTTTGCGGCAGCGTTTTTCTCTATTCCAATAAGCGGCATTAAATTATCAACCGCGGAAGCATAATTAATTGCCGAACTCCAGCCATCATACTCGGCAATTATTTTCGCCGACGTGGCCTGCCAGACATCCTGCTCAACGCTGAGCAAATCATTAATGCTCCGCTTGCTCAGGGTGTATTCATTTTTATAAACCTCGCGGGCCCGCAGCGCGTTTTCCAGCTGCCGCTTCCCGGCCTCCATTCTTCCCCGTGCGCCGGTCCAGTCAGCCTGTGCGACGGAGGCCTTTTGCAGCACGTCGAAACGCGCCTGATCGACCTGAGAGGACGCCATCGCCCGTGCGCCTTCAGCCTGCCGCACGCGTGCGGATACCGCGCCGCCCTGATAAAGCGGTGCATCGATATTGAGCTGGATCTGGTCGTCCCAGTAGGAACGGTTGTCCGATTCGTAACGCGTGCGTCCCCCTTTCAGGCTCAGGGTTGGCCAGTGCTGGGACTTCGCCGTTTCAACGCCATACTGGGCAGAACGTTCCATGTTTTGCGCAGCCATTACCGCCGGTATCAACGAATAATCAATGCGGTTGAGCGAATCCGGCTCAACCGCAAGGTTTGCGGGTACCGGCGAATAGTTATCCGCCTGCATCCCGGTTAATACCGCGAGCCGCGCGCGGGCGCTGTTCAACGCGGCGTTATACTGCGCCACCGTCGCCTGCATGCCGGCAATCCGCGTGCGGGTCTGGAGCTCATCGGAGGTGGAACTCACGCCCGCATCGGCGCGCAGTTTGGCCAGCTGCTCCACGTTTTTCAGCGCCTGAACGTTATCTTTTGCCGCCTGTAACAGGTCGGAATAGCGTTTAACCTCCACGTAGCCGAGCGCCGTTTTTTCCGCCACATCAGAAAGTGTGCTCATGAGCTGATAGCGGTAGCTATCGCGCCGGGCGGAAGACTGGCTGATGCTGTTGTTGGTCTTGCCAAAATCGTATATCAGCTGGGTAAGGCTCAGCCCCCAGGCCGCAGAATTCTTCAGCGAACCGCTGGAATCGGTGGTCTGGCTGTGCCCCGTGCTCCCGTTTAAGGCTATTTGCGGCATCCAGCCGCTGCGCGCCTCATCTATTTGTGCCTGACCAATACCTAACTGCGCGGCCTGCTGGCTAACAGAGGGGTCGCGGTCGATAGCAAAAAGGATACTTTCTTTTAAGGTTGTCGTTGCCACCGGGGCAATACCCACCTGGCGACTATTGGCGTAAGCCGTATTAATGGCTAGTGAAATTAATGCCAGCGCAGCTATAAATTGGCGTGACACAGGCTTGTGCAATATCGTCATTTTTATCTCCCTGACTCTGAGTGATACTCAAAACAATTACCCAAAAAGAGGTATAGATAATTAGACAAATATCTTTTTCGCTCCCTCACTGAATTTCAGGTAAAACGTCCCATACCCATTTCCATTGGAGATGAGAAACGCCTTCGTCTTATTAAAAATAAGAATTTACTTATTTCTTAAGTTGATTTGCAGCATAACAAAATGTGGTATAGGCCACTACACCCGTAATGTTAATGTGGTGTTACAAATAAGAAAAAACATGGGGTTTCTGGACAAAACTCCGAAAATGGCCTTTCAGATGAAACATCAAAACCCTCTGTTATTTAAGGAAAATTCTTAATCTCCTCTGCGTACATTTTTGCGTTAATTTCTCGGCGGGTCAGACACAAAGATTTTCAAAGAAGTGTCAATTTAAGTAACCAACACACTTATGTTGACATTAAATTCCATTAAAAAACTAATGTAAGAAATTAAATGCTATCAATATTGTTTTTATCAGAATATTAATTCTATTAAGGGTTGCGCACTGGTTACATAATCCAAATCATTAATAAAAACAAAACAGTAACACTCTCGTTAACATTCAGAACGGCTTAATGATATCTGTTTAATATAATTTCAATAATCACCTATCTGAACGATTTCTCTCGTCGTCATTGCATTTCCATTCTCACCCTTCCCTCTGCTTTAAAATGCTGTATTATGCAAACTATTGCGACATTTTGCAGGATTACTGCCATGCACAAAACCGCACGTCAGCGCTATGTCCTTGATATTCTCAGTGAACAAGGTCAGGCCAGCATCACCGAACTGGCAGAAAAGCTGCAGGTTTCAGCGGATACTATTCGTCGGGATCTAACCGATCTGGAAAATCAGGGCCTTGCCCAGAAGAATCACGGCGGGGCAATTGCACTCAATCTTTCGGCCATGAATCGTCAGGGCCGCAATACCCTGCTGCCGGAAACCAAGCAGCGCCTCGGGAAACGGGTTGCGCAGGCGGTTCCGCCGGGTTCCACCCTGTTTCTGGATGCCGGCAGCACGGTGATGGCCGTGGCCACTTTTCTACAGGGGCCTCACACCGTGATCACTACCTCGCTGGATATCGCCCAGCATTTTAGTGACCGGGAGGACATAGAGCTTGTTCTGCTCGGCGGAAACTGGGACCGGAAGCAGCGCCTGTTTGCCGGAAGCGCCACCTTGTCCCTGCTGTCCCGCTATCGGGCAGATATCGCCATTCTTGGGGCGTGCGCCCTTCATGCCGAACTCGGTTTAAGCGCCGGTAAAGAAGCAGATGCCGAGGTAAAACGCGCGATGCTCGCCGCCAGCCATGCTGGCTGGATTGTCGCCGATCACCTGAAGGTTAACCGCTGCGAACCGTATCTGGTCTCCGGGTTAACCGACATTCATCAACTCTTTTTAGATCGTCCCTGGCCTGAACTTGGGGACCCAGGCGCATTGCAGGTCACGGTGTGCGTGAATTAACGTGGAGAAGGTCATGAGTAAAGTTCAAACAATCAACATTGCGCTGATCGGGTATGGATTTGTGGGGAAAACGTTCCATGCCCCGCTGATCCAGTCCGTGGACGGGCTTAAGCTGGCGGTGGTCTCTTCCCGTGATGAAGAGAAGGTTAAACGCGATCTGCCGGACGTACAGGTGGTGGCAACCCCGGAAGAGGCCATTCAGCATCCCGATATCGACCTGGTGGTGATTGCCTCCCCTAACGCCACCCACGCGCCGCTGGCGACGCTGGCCCTGAACTCGGGTAAACACGTGGTCGTGGATAAGCCTTTCACTCTTGATATGCAGGAAGCCCGGGACCTGATTGCCCTGGCGGATGAAAAGCAGCTTCTGCTCTCCGTTTTCCACAACCGTCGCTGGGACAGCGATTTCCTCGGCATTAAGCAAATTATCGAGCAGGGTACGCTCGGCAAGGTTAAGCATCTGGAGTCGCATATTGACCGCTTCCGCCCGGAAGTGCGCGTGCGCTGGCGCGAGCAGAACGTGCCCGGCAGCGGGCTGTGGTTTGACCTGGGGCCGCACCTGATCGACCAGACGCTTCAGCTGTTTGGCCTGCCAGATTCTGTGCAGGGAAATATCGCAACGCTGCGCGACGGCGCAGAGATTAACGACTGGGCGCACGTGGTCTTAAATTACCCGGAACATAAGGTGGTTCTGCACGCCAGCATGCTGGTGGCTGGAGGTACGGCGCGCTTTACCGTCCATGGCGACAAAGGCAGCGTGGTGAAAGCCAGAATCGACCAGCAGGAAGCGCAGCTGCTTGCTGGCGTGATCCCCGGCAGCGACGCCTGGGGCGAAGACGACGACAGCCTGGTGTTCTTTGGGGCTGACGGCGAACCGCAGGCGATCCCGACCCCGAAAGGCGATCAGCGCCAGTATTACGTCAACGTACGTGATGCACTGCTCGGGAAAATCACCAATCCTGTTCATCCTGTCGAGGCGTTAGCGGTCATGGCTGTTCTGGAAGCGGCGGTGATATCGTCAGAGACGGGGTCAACGCAGACGCTGGCGTTAACTGATGAAGAGCGCGCGCTGCTGGGTTAAAAAACAAGCCGGGTGACGCGTAGCGATCCCGGCCTACGATTCAGAGCCGTTTGTAGGCCCGTGCAAGCGAAGCGCCGCCGGGCAAGAAAGGCGGCGACAATGTTTCAGCACTACTGACGCTTTTTCGGCATCATGCGCAGAAGAGTATTATCTTTCCAGAAATAGTGATGCATCAGCGCCGCCGCCGCGTGCAGACCAATCACGAAATAGCCCAGGTTTGCCAGCGTCTCATGCCACTCCTTCAGCACATCCACCAGGTCAAAATTCCCCTCCGCCGCGTGCGGCATCGCCAGACCGAAGGCGAACCAGTCGTTTCCGCGGTTATACATCATCACAATGCCAATCAGCGGCAGCGCAATAAACAGCAGATAGACAATCAGATGCCCAAGGTGGGACATACCGGTGATCATCGCTTTGGGTTTCGGCTGAATGGGCGGTGCGGGAAACTTGAGGCGGATCAACAATCGCGCCACCATCAGCACCAGAACCGAGATCCCGCAGGAAACGTGGATCATGTTTATAAGCGGACGGTCAGTACGCGGGAAAAAGCCTCTGAATTCCATCGCGCTGTATGCGACGGCGATTAACAAAAACACCAGCCAGTGAATCGTGATTTGCAGGCTTGTATATTTAGTGCGCATGGGATTTCCTGAAAAAAAACAGTCACCGCGCCAACATAATCTCCTTTCCTTAAAAATTCATTAACTTTTCTGTATGGTTTTTCAAATACTTCCCGTCGTATGAAGTATCTTCAATTGCCGCCCTGCCCGTGATGGTCTAAGCCTGGATGAGTTCAAACTGTCGTATCGACACGTTCACAGGAGAACATCATGAGTAAAATTGGCATTAACGGATTTGGACGCATTGGACGCCTTGTGCTGCGCCGCCTTCTTGAAACCCAGGACAGCAATACCGTCGTCGCCATCAACGACCTTACCTCCCCGAAAGTCCTGGCCTACCTGCTCAGGCATGATTCCAACTACGGTGGCTTCCCGTGGAGTGTGGACTTCACCGAGGATGCGCTGATCGTCGACGGTAAAACCATCGCGGTGTACGCCGAAAAAGAGGCAAAGCACATTCCGTGGAAAGCCGCGGGCGTGGATATCGTCGTGGAGTGCACCGGCTTTTATACCTCAGAAGAGAAATCGCGGGCGCACCTGGACGCCGGAGCGAAGAAAGTGCTGATCTCGGCACCTGCGGGTGAGATGAAAACCATCGTCTACAGCGTGAATGACGACACCATTGACGCCAGCGATACCATTATTTCCGTCGCGTCCTGCACCACCAACTGCCTCGCTCCGCTGGCAAAAGCCCTGAACGACGCGTTTGAAATTAAAGTGGGCACCATGACCACCATTCATGCCTACACCGGCACCCAGGCGCTGGTGGATGGGCCGCGCGGGAAAGACCTCCGCGCCTCGCGGGCGGCGGCAGAAAATATTATTCCGCATACCACCGGTGCGGCGAAAGCCATCGGTCTGGTGATCCCCGCGCTCAGCGGCAAACTGAAAGGCCACGCCCAGCGCGTGCCGGTGAAAACCGGCTCCGTTACCGAGCTGGTAGCGATTCTGGGTAAAAAGGTGACGGTCGAGGAGATCAACGCCGCGCTGAAAAAGGCGACCCAGGGGAATAAATCGTTTGGGTATACGGATGAGGAGATTGTCTCGTCCGATGTGATTGGCTCGCACTATGGTTCGGTCTTCGACGCCACGCAGACGGAAGTGTCAGAAGCGGGAGATCTGCAGCTGGTGAAAGCCGTGGCCTGGTATGACAACGAATATGGTTTTGTGACCCAGCTGGTGCGCACGCTGGATAAGTTTGCGGCGCTGTGAATTTCCAACCCTACCCCTCATCCTAACCCTCTCCCCAAAGGGGCGAGGGGATTGTTCCGTGCTCAGATTATTTTACGTGCGCCCTTCAGGATCGGGTCCTGTTGTAACCGTCTCCATGCGGCGGTGACGACCTCTGGGAACTCAACGTGAGCGATATAATCACGCCCGGCCGGGCCATAGCCGTTAACGTCATCATACAGCCGCGGCAGTTCACCCAGAACCAGTGAAAGATAGCGGTCAACGGGCCACAGCCCGGCGGTGTCCTCGCTAAATTCCACGCCCTCTTTTCCGTTTTGCAGCATCGGCGTAAATCCGGGATGGCTTATCCACTGCGGTGGCGCGGGCTCATCGCGGCACACGCGGGCAAAGGTTGCCATCGTGCGGCGCTGCATCGTCGGGTCCTGCACCACCAGCACCCGCCCGCTTGTCCGCTGGCGTTGCTTCAGCATGTTCCAGCTAAAACGCGCGTTCTCACCGCAGTTAGTGGAGCGATCTTCAACCCACAGGCGCTCATCGGGGATCTGCCAGAACTCCCGCGCAACGTCGGCAAGAATGCTTGCTTCCGCCCGCCCCGCGACCGATAGAGTGTGATAACGCGGGTGGTTGCGGATCGCTTCATATAAAAACGTGGTCGAATGGCCGATGCCGCCGCTGATCAGAAGCGGCACGTTTTTCTGAAAGGCAACACGGCAGGCCGCGTCAATGGTCGGGATCACCGCGTTGCCAGCCAGAATCACCACATCGACCGCCGGGGGCTGACGGGTCTCGCTCAGGTCGTCCTGCGCCAGCCATGCGCCGACAGTATTGATGGCCGCCAGCGTGGCATCCGCCAGAATGGGAAAATGGGGCTGAACCATGGTCAACTCCTCATGTTGTTGAATCGCCGAATTTATCGTTTTTCTGAAATAACCAGAAACATCCAAATATCATCAGGTTGCACCTGCCTATTATGCTTTTGATTTCCAGCCTTACAAAACATTGTATTGTACAGACGTCATGGAAAAGCACCCAACGCTGCTTATTTCACCGTGATCTGACCAGTTTCCACCCCCCTGTGCTTGCCAAATACAACATCCGACCCTAAGTTGCTTAACAATTTGACAACCTTTTTCATCATCACGGGTTGCACCTGAAGCGCGCCAGGTGACACCTCATACATCATCAACGTGGCGGGGTTTCAGGTCATGACAGAACATGAAAGTACGACGACGGTATTACGAAAAAATAAGAAGGTGTTAATCGCCAGCCTTACCGGGAGCGCCATTGAATGGTTTGACTATTTTCTCTACGGTACGGCGGCCGCGCTGGTCTTTAATAAGATCTTTTTCCCGATGGTCGATCCGGTGATCGGGCTCATTCTCTCGTATCTCTCTTTCTCATTAACCTTTTTTATCCGTCCGATTGGCGGAGTACTTTTCGCCCATATCGGCGACCGCATTGGCCGTAAAAAAACCCTTGTACTTACCCTCTCTTTGATGGGAGGTGCAACCGTCATGATCGGCCTGCTCCCAACGTATGACATGATTGGCCTGTGGGCGCCCGCACTGCTGATCCTGATGCGTATTATTCAGGGGATGGGCATAGGCGGTGAATGGGGCGGCGCGCTGTTGCTGGCCTACGAATACGCGCCCGAAAAACGTAAAGGCTTCTTCGGCAGCATTCCACAGGCAGGCGTGACCATCGGCATGCTGATGGCGACCTTTATTGTTTCGCTGATGACGCTTTTCAGTGAGGAAGATTTCCTCTCCTGGGGCTGGCGCATCCCGTTCCTGCTGAGTTCGGTTCTGGTGTTGCTTGGCCTGTGGATCCGCAAAGATATCGATGAAACGCCTGATTTTAAGAAAGTCAAAGCGTCCGGTCAGGTGGCTAAGGCTCCCCTGCGCGATACGCTGAAGCACCACTGGCGTGAAGTGCTGATTGCCGCCGGTCTCAAAGTCGTGGAAACCGCGCCGTTCTATATTTTCTCTACGTTTGTGGTGAGCTACGCCACCAGCACGCTGACCTATCAAAAATCGCAGGCGCTGGAGGCCGTGACGCTGGGAGCCCTGGTGGCCACGATAATGATTCCGTTAATGGGGCTGCTCTCGGATAAAATTGGCCGTCAGCGTATGTATGCCACAAGCGTCTTTATCCTCGGTTTGTTTATCGTGCCGTGGTTTATGTTGCTCAATACCGGTACAACCTGGGGCATCGTGCTCGCAACGGTCATCGCTTTTGGCGTGCTGTGGGCACCGGTAACGGCGGTACTCGGGACGCTGTGCTCTGAAATCTTTAGCGCAAACGTACGCTACACCGGCATTACGCTCGGTTATCAGCTCGGTGCCGCGCTGGCTGGCGGTACTGCCCCGCTGATTGCCACCGGTCTGCTGGCAAAATATGACGGCGACTGGGTTCCGGTGGCCTGGTATCTTGCCGTCACGGTGGTCATCTCCTTAATCGCGATCTTCTGCGCCA
Source organism: Enterobacter sp. 296B2 (assembly GCF_034106185.1). Taxonomy (NCBI): domain Bacteria; kingdom Pseudomonadati; phylum Pseudomonadota; class Gammaproteobacteria; order Enterobacterales; family Enterobacteriaceae; genus Enterobacter; species Enterobacter sp. 296B2. The sequence continues at coordinate 168,018 of NZ_JAWNCA010000001.1, forward strand.
GCCGCGTTAAGCGTGCAACCCTCATCCAGGCGCAGCCCGAACGTCTCTGACCTTTCCCGGCCCGTCCTCCGGGCCGCTCTTTTTACTTAAATTTTTCTTCTACATTTGATTAACATGCGTAAATCATATTCACTTGAATTATCATTTGCGGCAGACGTAGAATCGCCAGCCCGCTAATTATTCAATTATTTCTAAGGTAATGACGTTATGCGCCTGCCCGAACGCGACCCTTATGCTCCTCGCGAGTGGCAGCCACATGAGAAACCCGCCCTGCTGGGTTCACCTTCCACCCCGGAGCACAGTACGCCAAAACGCATCGCCTACGGCGTCGTTGGCCTGCTGGTATGTCTGACGGGGGCGCTGGGAAATGCGGTGGTGACCGCCAACCTGCAAAACCTGCAGGGAACCTTCGGGGCCTGGTCGACCGAAATCGCCTGGCTACCCGCGGTCTATGTGATGACCAACATCTCCATCAACCTGCTGCTGGTCAAATTCCGCCAGCAGTACGGCCTGCGCGCCTTTACGGAAGGTTTTCTGGTGCTGTACGTACTGGTCACCTTTTTCCACCTGTTCGTTAACGATCTCAGCTCGGCGCTGATGGTGCGCGCCGCGCACGGGATGGTGGCCGCGGCGCTCAGCTCGCTGGGGATTTATTATCAAATACAAGCCTGGCCTGCGAAGCACCGCCTGAAGGCGCTCACCATCGGCATCACCGGATCGTCGCTCGCTATTCCGCTGGCGCGTCTCTTTTCCACCGAACTGCTGCAGCTGGACGAATGGCGTGGGCTCTATTTCTTCGAGCTCGGGCTGGCGCTGATCTCCCTTGCCTGCGTGATAGCCTTAAAGCTGCCGCCGGGGGATCGGCGCAAGGTCTTTGAGAAGAAAGACTTCATCACCTTCTTTTTACTGGCTCCTGGTATGGCCCTGCTCTGCGCCGTGCTCTCGTTAGGCCGCCTTGAATGGTGGTTCGAGGCGCCGTGGATCGGCTGGTCGCTGGCGCTATCGCTGGTGCTCATTGTTTCCGCCATCGTGTTTGAACATAACCGCAGCAACCCGCTCCTGAACACCCGCTGGCTGTCGAGCGGCAGCATCGTCCGTCTGGGGCTCATTATGCTGCTGATCCGCATCGTGCTGGCGGAGCAAAACACCGGCGTCATCGGCTGGCTGCAGTACGTGGGATTACAGAACGAGCAGATGACCCACCTGGCGTGGTCCATTTTCGCCGGGATCGTCTGCGGGATCGTCACCAGCTGTCTCACCATCAAGCCTACAAAGCTGGCGTGGCCGATCGTCACCTCACTGGCGCTGATGATTATCGCCTCGCTGCTGGACAGCCAGTCCAACAACCTGACCCGGCCGGATCAGCTGATGCTAAGCCAGTTTCTGCTTGGCTTCGGCAGCGCCTTTTTCCTGGCGCCCGCCATGCTGGCCGCCATTGGCGGGGTGATCGCCGACCCGCGTAACCTGGTCAGCTTCTCGGTCATGTTCGGCATGAGCCAGAACCTCGGCGGCCTGCTGGGGTCGGCGATTCTCGGCACCTTCCAGACCTGGCGCGAGAAGTACCACTCCAGCCTGCTGGCGGATCAGCTCACCACGCTCAACCCGCTGGTCAACGAGCGGATACAGCTATATACCCAGATGTATAAAAGCCTGATTGGCGACAGCTCGCTGCTGGGAACGCAGGCCATTACTCAGCTACAGACGGTGACCACCCTTGAGGCAAACATTCTGGCTTACAACGATACTTATCTTCTGACGGCGAGCATTGCCGCCGCCACGCTGGTCTGGATTTTATGGCGCTTGCTGCGCCTGCGCATCACTGCCCGTATGGCGCTGAAGAACGCCACCGGCAACAAATAATTGAATTATTTCTGGAGAATTTATGAGTCAGCAGGATGCCGCCAAAGAGCAGGCCAACACCCGCAAAAATGTGCGCATTGTGTCCGTTTTTACCGCTGCCGCCATCGGTATTGTCGGCGTACTGGTGATCCTTTATGCATGGCAGCTGCCGCCGTTTACCCGCCACGCGCAGTTTACCGACAACGCCTACGTGCGCGGCCAGACGACGTTCATCAGCCCCCAGGTTAACGGCTATATCACCGAGGTGAAGGTTCAGGACTTTGTGCAGGTCAAAAAAGGTGACCTGCTGTTGCAGATCGACGACCGGATCTATCGTCAGCGCGTCCATCAGGCCGAGGCACAGCTGGCGATGAAAATTGCCGCCCTGAATAACAACCTGCAGCAGCGTAAAAGCGCCGAAGCGACCATCGCCAAAAATGACGCCGCGCTGAAAAATGCCCGCGCCCAGAGCCTGAAAACCCAGGCGGATCTAAAGCGCGTGAAGGATCTGACGGCAGACGGATCGCTTTCCATTCGCGAACGTGATGCCGCGCTGGCCAGCGCCGCCCAGGGCAGCGCCGACATCGACCAGGCGAAAGCCACGCTTGAGATGTCGCGTCAGGATCTGCAGACGGTGATTGTGAACCGCGGCGCGCTGGAGGCGGATGTTGAAAACGCCAAAGCGGCGCTGGAGCTGGCGCAGATTGACCTGCAAAACACCCGCATTATCGCCCCGCGCGACGGCCAGCTCGGTCAGATTGCCGTGCGTCTCGGGGCGTATGTAACCGCCGGAACGCACCTCACTACCCTGGTGCCGCCTCAGCACTGGGTGATCGCCAACATCAAAGAGACCCAGCTGGCGGAGCTGCGCGTCGGCCAGCCAGTGAAATTCACCGTCGATGCCTTAAACAACAAGGCGTATCAGGGCCGCGTGGAGAGCATCTCCCCGGCGACCGGGGTTGAATTCAGCGCCATCACGCCGGACAACGCTACCGGCAACTTTGTCAAAATCGCCCAGCGTATTCCGGTGCGTATTGAGGTGCTGGGTGAAGAAGACGCGTACAAACTGCTGCGTCCGGGTATGTCGGTACAGGTGACGATTGATACGCGGGAGGCGAAGCAATGACTCTTCGCCCGATAGCCGGTCTGGTGCTGGCGGTCATGCTGGCCGGATGCCAGTCCGTCGATGTCAAACCGGCGCAGCCGACGCTGCAAATTCCTGCCCAGTGGCGTGCTGACGCCGGTCCTGCCAGCCCGACGGAGCAGCTCTGGTGGCGTAATTTTCATGACAACAACCTCAACCGCTACGTGGATCAGGCGCTTAAGAACAACAGCGACGTGCTGATCGCCCGCGAACGAATTAACGAGTATCAGGCGCGGGTCTTTGCTGCCGACGGCAGCCTGTTTCCGTCCCTTGACGCGGGCGTAACGGGGACGCGCGCCCGGTCGCAATCCGCCGCGACCGGGCTGCCGGTCTACGGCACACTGTACAGAGGCAGCCTGACGGCGAGCTATGACGTTGATATTTGGGGCGTCAACCGCAGCACAGCCAATGCCGCCGAAGCCTCGCTGGCAGCGCAAAAAGCCGCCGCTGCCGCCGCGGATCTCACCGTCGCGTCGTCCGTTGCCTCCGGGTACGTCACCCTGCTCTCGCTTGACGAACAGCTGCGCGTGACCGAATCCACGCTGAAATCGCGCGAGGAGGCGTTTAAGCTCGCCAAACGCCAGCTTGAGACGGGCTACAGCTCTCGCCTGGAGCTGATGCAGTCGGATTCCGAGCTTCGCTCAACGCGGGCGCAGGTGCCCGTGCTGCGGCATCAGATAGCGCAACAGGAGAATGCCCTGAGCCTGCTGCTGGGAAGCAATCCCGGCGCGGTGGCTCGCAGCGAAAGCTTTGCGGCGCTGACGCCGCTCACGCTGCCGTCGCAGCTGCCTTCTACGCTGCTGAATCGCAGGCCGGATATCGTTCAGGCCGAGCGACAGCTGGTTGCGGCTGACGCCTCGCTTGCCGCGTCACGCGCCAGCCTGCTGCCGTCGATCAACCTGACCGCAACCGGATCGATTCAGGATCGTACGCTTTCCGGCCTGCTGGACAACCCGCTTCAGCTCTGGAGCGCAGGCGGCAGCATTCTCGCCCCGCTCCTTAACCGCCAGGCGCTGAATGCGCAGGTGGATATTTCCCAGTCCCAGCGTAACCAGGCGCTGTACGCCTATGAAAAAACCGTGCGTAACGCGTTTGCCGAGGTGAACAACAGCCTTGATGCCATTACGCGCTATCAGGAACAGCTGACGGAGCTGCTTGCCCAGCAGGACGTGGCCCAGGAGACGCTGCGCATTGCCCAGAATCGCTATCGCAACGGCTACTCCTCTTATCTGGACGTGCTGGACGCGCAGCGCACGCTGTACTCGGTCCAGACCAGCGTGGTGCAGGTGAAAAATAACCTGCTGCTGGCGCAGATCGATTTGTACAGGGCGCTGGGCGGCGGCTGGAAGAACGCATGAACCGCCTTGCGCGCTGATGCCCTCACCCCGACCCTCTCCCACAGGGAGAGGGAGAAAAATCCAAGGAGTCAATCTATGCAACAACAATGGTCTGCAGTAGATAATTACATGATTTCTTCGCTTATCCCTGGCGATGACGTACTTCATCAGGTACTGGAAAACAACAAACGCGCCGGGCTACCCGAACACGACGTAGCGGCCAATCAGGGGCAGTTGCTGGCGCTGTTCGTACGCATGACGCAGGCGCGGCGCATTCTTGAGATCGGTACGCTGGGTGCCTATAGCTCAATCTGGATGGCGCGCGCCCTGCCGCCGGATGGAAAGCTAATCACGCTTGAGGCTGACCCGACGCATGCCAATGTTGCCCGCCAGAATATTCACCTCGCGGGGCTAAACGATCGCATTGAACTGATTGAAGGCCCGGCGCTGAACTCGCTGGAGAATTTCGGTGACGTTTCCCCGTTCGATTTAATTTTTATCGATGCCGATAAGCCCAACAATCCCGGCTATCTGGAGTGGGCGCTGCACTATTCCCGTCCCGGCACGATAATCATTGGCGATAACGTGGTGCGCGACGGCGAAGTCATTAACGGGGAAAGCGACGACGCGCGCGTGCAGGGCGTGCGGCGTTTTATCGAGATGATTGGGGATAACCCGCGCGTAACCGCCACCGCGCTGCAAACGGTGGGGGTTAAGGGTTGGGATGGGTTTACGCTGGCAATTGTGAACGGGTGAAAATTGTGCGGCCTGATGCCCTCACCCCGCCCCTCTCCTACAGGGAGAGGGAGAAAACCGGGGTTTAACCGGAAATCTGCTCCATCGCCTGCAGAATACGCTTATCCGAAATCGGATACGGCGTACCGAGCTGCTGGGCAAAGAAGCTGACGCGCAGCTCCTCGATCATCCAGCGGATCGCCTTTACGTCTTCATCGTCGCGGCGCGCCGGCGGCAGCTTGTTTAGCCACTGCTGCCACGCCTGCTGCACGCTTTCGACCTTCAGCATCTGCGCGCGATCGCGGTGCGGATCGATGGCCATTTTCTCCAGACGTTTTTCAATCGCCTGGAGATAACGAAGGGTGTCGCCCAGGCGTGCGAAGCCATTCCCGGTGACAAAGCCGCGGTACACCAGCCCCGCCATCTGCGCCTTCACGTCCGAGAGCCCCAGCGCCATGGTCATATCCACGCGCCCCTTCAGGCGCTTGTTGATATTGAACACAGTAGTGAGGATCTGCTCGACCTGTTTGGCAATCTCCACCACGGTGTCGTTCAGCTCCGCGCGCACCTTCTCATGAAGCTGTGCAAAGCCCTCTTCCGTCCAGACCGGACCGCCTGCCTCGTGGATCAGCTTGTCCACGCCGCAGGAGATGCAGTCGTCAATCAGATCCAGCACCTTGCCGTACGGGTTAAAGTACAGCCCCAGCTTGGCCTTGTTCGGCAGCTTCTCGTGCAGATACTTGATCGGCGACGGGATGTTCAGCAGCAGCAGGCGGCGCAGCCCGCGCCACATCATCTGCTGCTGTTCCTGCGGATTATCAAAGAGTTTGATCGCCACGCTGTCGCGCTCGTCCACCAGCGCAGGCCAGGCCTTGACCTTATAGTTCCCGCGCTTCTGCTCGTAGCTTTCCGGAAGCTGGCCAAAGCTCCAGATGTGCAGCCCGCTTTGCTCGATACCGTCGTCCGCCACCGCAGAAAGCGTCTCCTGAACTTTCCCCTTCAGCGCCTCTTTCAGCTCGCTCAGCGAACGCCCTTCCAGCAGCTTTTTGTTTTTATCGTCCACTACGCGGAAGCTGATTTTCAGGTGATCGGGCACCTGATCCCAGTTCCAGTCTTCGCGGTCGATGGTGGTACCGGTCATGCGGCGGAACTCGCGCTCCAGCGCGTCCAGCAGCGGCAGCTCCAGCGGCGTGACGCGGCCCAAAAACGCTTCCGCATAGTTTGGCGCAGGTACAAAGTTACGGCGCACCGGTTTCGGCAGGGATTTGATCAGCGCAATCACCAGCTCCCGGCGCAGGCCGGGGATTTGCCACTCAAAGCCGCCCTCATCGACCTGGTTTAACAGCGGCAGCGGAATATGAACGGTCACGCCATCCGCGTCGGCACCCGGTTCAAACTGATAGGTCAGCCGCAGCTTGAGGTTTCCCTGATGCCAGAAGTTCGGGTAGTCGAGCTTGCTGACCGACTCCGCCCCCTCTTTAATCAGCATGCTCTTTTCGAAGTTGAGCAGGTCCGGCGTCTCTTTGCTGGCCTTTTTCCACCAGCTGTCGAAGTGACGGGCGGAGATAACATCGTGGCTGATGCGCTGGTCGTAAAACTCAAACAGCGCCTCATCGTCCACCAGAATATCGCGACGGCGGGACTTGTGCTCAAGCTCCTCCACCTCGGCACGCAGCTTCAGGTTTTCACGGAAGAAGGCGTGACGCGTCTGCCAGTCCCCCTCCACCAGCGCGTGGCGGATAAACAGCTCGCGGCTGAGTGCCGGATCGATTTGGCTGTAGTTAACCTTACGCGCGGCGACCACCGGCAGGCCGTAAACGGTCACTTTCTCGGTCGCCATTACCGCGCCCTGCGCGCGTTCCCAGTGCGGTTCACTGTACGAGCGTTTCAGCAGGTGCTGCGCCACCGGTTCGACCCATTCCGGATCGATACGCGCGGCAATGCGCCCCCACAGGCGGCTGGTTTCTACCAGCTCGGCAACCATGGTCCACTTCGGCGGTTTCTTGAACAAGCCGGAGCCAGGGAAGATGGAGAAGCGAGCGTTGCGCGCGCCGGTGTACTCCTGCTTGTCCGCATCTTTCATCCCGATATGCGACAACAGGCCGGTCAGCAGCGCGATGTGAATTTCGCGGTACTCCGCCGGCTCACTATTAACCGGAATGCCCAGCTCTTTCACCACCTGGCGCAACTGGGTGTAGATATCCTGCCACTCGCGCACGCGCAGATAGTTGAGGAAATCCACGCGGCACTGGCGGCGGAACTGGTTCGAGGAGAGCGCTTTCTGCTGCTCGCCGAGATAGTTCCACAGGTTCACGAAGGCGAGGAAGTCGGACTCTTTGTCGTGGAAGCGACGATGCTTTTCGTCAGACGCCTGCTGTTTGTCCATCGGACGCTCGCGCGGGTCCTGGATGGAGAGCGCCGAGGTAATGATCATCGCCTCGCGCACGCAGCCGTGCTTTTGCGCTTCCAGCACCATACGGGCCAGACGCGGATCCACCGGCAGTTGGCTGAGCTGGCGGCCCAGCGGCGTCAGCTTATAGATGCTCGCCTGTTCGTCGGTGGTAATGGCGCCAAGCTCTTCCAGCAGACGTACGCCGTCCTGAATGTTGCGCTTGTCCGGCGCTTCGACGAACGGGAACGCCGCGATGTCGCCCAGCCCCAGCGCGGTCATCTGCAGGATAACGGACGCCAGGTTGGTGCGCAGAATTTCCGGGTCGGTAAATTCAGGGCGTGACAGGAAATCATCTTCGGAATAGAGACGAATACAGATCCCTTCCGACACGCGGCCGCAGCGGCCTTTACGCTGGTTAGCAGAAGCCTGAGAGACCGGCTCAATCGGCAGTCGCTGAACCTTCGTGCGGTAACTGTAGCGGCTGATGCGCGCTGTGCCCGGGTCGATCACGTATTTAATCCCCGGCACGGTGAGCGAGGTTTCCGCCACGTTGGTCGCCAGAACGATACGGCGTCCGCTGTGCGGCTGGAAGACGCGGTTCTGCTCGCTGTTTGACAGACGCGCGTAAAGCGGCAGGATCTCCGTGTGGCGCAGGTCGCGCTTGCTGAGCGCATCGGCGGTATCGCGGATCTCGCGCTCGCCGCTCATGAAGATCAGAATGTCGCCCGCGCTTTCGTTGCCCAGCTCGTCAACGGCGTCGAAGATGGCCTGCAGCTGGTCGCGCTCGGTATCATCCGCCTCTTCCACAATCGGGCGATAGCGCACTTCAACCGGATATGTGCGGCCTGACACCTCGATAATCGGCGCATTGTTGAAATGCTTCGAGAAGCGTTCCGGGTCGATGGTCGCGGAGGTGATGATGATTTTGAGATCCGGGCGACGCGGCAGCAGCTCTTTCAGGTAGCCGAGCAGGAAGTCGATGTTCAGGCTGCGCTCGTGCGCTTCGTCAATGATGATGGTGTCGTACTGCATCAGCAGGCGATCCTGCTGGATTTCCGCCAGCAGAATACCGTCGGTCATCAGCTTGACCATGGTGTTATCACTAACGTGGTCGCTGAATCGCACCTTATAACCAATGCAGCCGCCCGGCTCCGTCTGCAACTCTTCGGCAATACGGTTCGCCACGGTACGCGCCGCCAGACGACGCGGCTGGGTGTGGCCAATCAGCCCTTTTAGCCCTCGCCCAAGCTCCATACAGATTTTCGGCAGCTGGGTGGTTTTTCCCGAACCGGTTTCACCCGCGACAATCACCACCTGGTGGTCGCGTACGGCCTCAAGGATGTCCTGTTTTTTCTGGCTGACGGGGAGGTTTTCCGGGTAGGTAATCGCCGGACGTGCGGCTTCGCGCAGCACAACCTTCCCTGCCGCCTGTTCAATCTCTTTAGCCATCTCCTGGTAAATGGCCTGTTGTGCATCAGGATTTTTAACCTTCTTCACGCCGTGCAGCCGGCGTGAAAACCGCTGTTTATCGCGCAGCATCAGGGAATCAAGCTGTTGCAGGAGCATCGGGAAGGTGATTTTTTGTTGTTCTGTCATAGCATTAATGGGCAGTGCTCTGCCGGGTAAAATCTCTTTTTAATGATTGCTATAGAGTACCACATCGACGCTTTCAGCGCCTTATTCAAAAAATTCGAACATAGGCTTCGATATATTGCGCTATCCCTGCGACAGGATTGTGAATAGAGTGTCAACAAGCAACGGGGCAACCCCCTTCAATCAAATGCAAAAACAGGAATCACCCATGAGCAAAGTATTAGTTTTGAAATCCAGCATTCTGGCAGGGTACTCTCAGTCTGGTCAGCTGTCTGATTACTTCGTTGAACAGTGGCGTGAACAGCATTCCGCAGATCAAATCACCGTGCGTGATCTGGCTGCAAACCCAATTCCTGTGCTGGACGGCGAGCTGGTTGGCGCGCTGCGCCCAAGCGATGCACCGCTGTCTCCACGTCAGCAGGAAGCGCTGGCCCTGTCCGACGAGCTGATTGCTGAGCTGCAGGCGCACGACGTTATCGTTATCAACGCCCCAATGTACAACTTCAACATCCCTACCCAGCTGAAGAACTACTTCGACCTGGTGGCGCGCGCTGGCGTAACCTTCCGCTACACCGAGAACGGCCCTGAAGGTCTGGTGAAAGGTAAACGTGCGATCGTCCTGACCAGCCGTGGCGGCATCCATAAAGATACCCCAACCGACCTGGTTGCGCCGTACCTGAGCCTGTTCCTGGGCTTCATCGGCATCACCGACGTGAACTTCGTGTTCGCTGAAGGTATCGCTTACGGTCCGGAAGTGGCGACCAAAGCGCAGACCGATGCGAAAGCCGCCATCGACAGCCTGGTAGCAGCTTAAGATTTTGCCCTCTCACCGCCCGGTGGGAGGGTTTTTCTTTTTCCCCGCATTTCGTTATCATCCGCTCCCACTCTCCAGCCGGGCGGCCTGATGTCTGCGATTATCGATTCTTTTATAGCCCCACCGTGTCACGACGACATCAATATCCTCTGGCAGGATGAACATCTGCTGCTGATCGATAAGCCTTCCGGCCTGCTCAGCCTCTCGGGCAAAAACCCGCAAAATCTTGATTCTGTCCATTATCGTCTGGTCCAGATGTTCCCCGGCTGCACGCTGGTACACCGTCTGGATTTCGGCACGTCCGGGCTGATGGTGGTTGCGCGCAATAAGGCCATCAACGCGGCGCTGTGCCAGCAGTTCAGCCAGCGCAGCGTGGAGAAAGTCTACAGCGCCCTGCTTTGCGGGCATCTGGAAAATGACGAAGGTGTAATAGACGCGCCGATTGCCAAAGACCCGGCGCTGTTCCCGCTGATGTCGATCTGCGCCATCAACGGTAAACCCTCCCGCTCCCGCTATCGGGTGGTGGAACGGTTTTATCAGGGAACGGGAGTGCCGTTAACGCGGGTTGAACTCACGCCGGAAACCGGGCGAACCCACCAGCTGCGCATCCACTGCCAGCGGCTGGGGCACCCGATTCTGGGCTGCGATCTGTATGGCGGTCTTGACGCGCCGGGGGCTGAGGGAACGCCCCGGCTGATGCTGCATGCAAGCGTTCTGAATTTTATTCATCCCGTGAGCGGAGAGCCGGTTAACGCCCGTCATGCCGCCCCGTTCTGAATGAGGTTTACCACATCAAATCGTCAGGGATTTTGAAGTCCGCGTACGGATCGTCTTCGTCCTGTTCTTCCTGGCTGAGCGCGCTGTTTAACACGATGCTGTCGGCATCGCGCTGGGCGATTTTATCGGCCACTACCGCCGGAATAATCGCGTATTCGCAGTCGCCGCTGGCGTTAGTCACCAGACGGGCAATCGCCAGACGACCGTTGATCAGCTGGGTTTGCGTCTGCTTGTCGACCTCGATTTTTTTGATGAGAGTACCGTCGGTGAAGTTAAAGGTGATGTTGCCTTTCGCCACGGTGATGCGGTTCATCTCGATCAGTTGCTTCACCTGCGCTTTAAACTCTTTCGCGAGCACGGCCTGCTTCTGCTGCTCGCTCAGCAGCTTGTCACGCTCGATCTGCGCCTTCTTGTTCTCTTCTACCGCTTCCCGAGCCTCACGCGCCTGAACGCGTGATTTCTTTGCCGTGCGCTGCACTTTCGCCGCTTTTTTGCTGCTGACCAGGCCCGCTTTCAGCATCTGCTCTTGTAAGGTGAGTTTTGTCATGATCGTTTCTAAACCGGTTGGAAATTTTGGGGATTATAGCGTCATTAAGCGCGTGCCGAAACATAAGTAAAACATAGGACGACTCAACTTAACCGTCTGATAATTTGACGTCTGCAAAATAAAGCTCAATGGAATCCTCCAATGATAACGATTAAAAAAGCCGACCTGCACACTTCTGAATCCCTGCGTCTGATTGAAAAATTGTCATCAGAACTGGCGAATATCACCGGGGATGGCGGCAGGCGTCATTTTAACGTCGACTCGATGATGGCCGAACGCGCCCTGTGGGTTGTCGCCAGGAATGAAAAAGATAAAGCCGTTGGATGTGCGGCTTTGCGCCCCCTCTCCGGACAGGTTGCGGAGCTGAAACGCATGTATTCCGTCAGGAGCGAGCCGGGGATTGGAAAGGCTTTACTGGCTTTTCTTGAAGCGTCGGCGCTACGTCCAGGCTATAGCGAAATCTGGCTAGAAACCCGACACGTTAATGCACGTGCGGTGAAATTTTATGAGCGAAATGGCTACCGTGTAATTGATAACTATGGCCCCTACATCGGCAGGCAAGAAGCCGTCTGTTTCGCAAAAAAACTAGCGCTGCACGAGAGTCGTGGGAATTTGTGATCAACATCATGAACTTCGCTCATGTTGCATTGAAATTAAGTCACTTCCCCTGCGCCGCGGGCTCAGGCATAAATTATGCATCGGTAACTTCTTAGCAACATGAACTTAGGATGCATAACCACAATGAGCAAAGCTTTCACATATACCCTTAAGCGCAGTTGCTTCGATGAGAATTACAACCCGTCTGAAAATACGCGTACGACCACCAACTTTGCCAACCTGGCACGCGGGGAAAAACGTCAGGAAAACCTGCGCAATACGCTGGTGATGATCAACAACCGCTTTAACGCCCTGGCGCACTGGGATAACCCTAATGCCGATCGCTACGCGGTTGAGCTTGAAATTATCTCAGTTGACCTGAACATTGGCGCGGAAAAGCCGTTCCCGGCCATTGAGGTATTACAAACATATATTGTCGACAAGAAAAATAACCAGCGCATCCCTGGCATTGTCGGGAATAATTTCTCTTCTTACGTGCGGGATTATGATTTCAGCGTGCGACTGCTGGAACACAATAAGAACCAGCAGCACTTTAGCATTCCGGAAAAATTTGGCGAACTGCACGGCAATATTTTCCGCCATTTTATAAATTCCCCGGAATATAAAGAGAACTTCAAAAAGGGCCCGGTAATCTGCCTGAGCGTTTCCAGCAAAGACACCTACCGCCGCACCGGCAACCAGCATCCTGTGCTGGGCATTGAGTATCAGCCCGATGGCGAGTCGCTAACTGAACTGTACTTCGCCAAAATGGGCCTGAAGGTGCGCTACTTCATGCCGGAGAATAGCGTGGCGCCTTTCGCGTTCTTCTTTACCGGAGATTTACTGAGTGATTACACCGATCTGGAACTGATTGCCACCATCAGCACGATGGAGACGTTCCAGAAAATCTATCGCCCGGAAATTTATAACGCGAACTCGGCGGCGGGACTGTTTTATCGCCCGGATCTGAACCAACAGGACCATTCATTAACCAAAATTGTTTATGACCGCGAAGAGCGAAGCCGCCTGGCGATTGAACAGGGTCGATTTACCGAAGAATATTTCATTAAGCCTTATAAACACATTCTTGAGCAGTGGTCTGATAACTACACGCTTTAATTTATCAAAAAAGGTCTTTTATTATGAAAACATTGCTCCCGACGTCTACAGCTGGCAGCCTGCCTAAGCCGACCTGGCTTGCGCAACCTGAAACGCTCTGGTCTCCGTGGAAGTTGCAGGATCAGGAACTGCTGGCGGGTAAACAGGATGCGCTGCGCCTGTCTCTGGATGAGCAGATCCGTGCGGGAATCGATATTGTCAGCGACGGGGAACAGACCCGCCAGCACTTCGTCACCACCTTTATTGAACACCTGAGCGGCGTCGATTTTGAGAACCGCCAGACGGTGCGCATTCGTAACCGCTATGACGCCAGCGTGCCGACCGTGGTTTCTGCCGTTGCGCGCCAGAAGCCGGTATTCGTGGACGATGCGAAGTACCTGCGCCAGCTTACCGATAAGCCGATCAAATGGGCCCTGCCCGGGCCGATGACCATGATCGACACCCTTTACGACGCGCACTATAAAAGCCGCGAAAAGCTGGCCTGGGAATTCGCCAAAATCCTCAATCAGGAAGCGCGTGAGTTAGAGGCCGCAGGCGTGGATATTATCCAGTTTGATGAACCGGCATTTAACGTCTTTTTTGACGAGGTCAACGACTGGGGCATCGCCGCGCTGGAGCGCGCAATCGAAGGGCTGAAGTGCGAAACCGCGGTTCACATCTGCTACGGCTATGGCATCAAGGCCAATACCGACTGGAAAAAGACGCTCGGATCCGAGTGGCGCCAGTACGAAGAGGCCTTCCCTAAGCTGCAGACCTCTAACATCGACATCATCTCCCTGGAGTGCCACAACTCCCGCGTACCGATGGATCTGCTGGAGCTGATCCGTGGTAAGAAAGTGATGGTCGGCGCGATTGACGTAGCAACCAACGCCGTTGAAACGCCGGAGGAAGTGGCCGATACGCTGCGTAAAGCGCTGCAGTTCGTCGATGCGGACAAGCTTTACCCGTCAACCAACTGCGGCATGGCTCCGCTTTCACGTCAGGTGGCTAACGGCAAGCTGAAAGCACTCAGCGCCGGCGCAGAGATCATCCGCAAGGAGCTCGGCGCGTAATTGCCTTACGCTTGCCAGTAGAGCGGCGAGCCGAAAAACGCTACGTAATAATCAATCACCGCCCTGACGTTCAGGGGCGGATGACGTGCGTTAGGGTAAATCGCCGCAATATTCAGTTGCTCCGTGTTGATGGCGCAGGCCATTTCCGGCATAAGGGCGACCAGCTCCCCCCGCTGCAGCCTGTCGCCAATCAGCCAGTCCGGAAACAGGACGATCCCCATCCCACCCAGCGCGGCAACGAGCAGCGACTCCGCACTATTGGACGTCATCAGCGGCGCGACAGGATAGTGCACCCAATTCTCCCCCTTGCGCCGCACCAGCCAGCGGTTAGGCCCGGACGAACCGCGATAGACCAGGCATTTATGCTGGCTCAGCTCGGCCGGATCGACCGGTACGCCGTGTTGACGCAGGTACGCGGGCGACGCGGCAAGGTGGTAGCGCTGCTGCCCGAAAACACGGGCGTGGAACGTTGAATCCGTCAGCGTGCCGATGCGGAAGATGAGATCGGCGGCATCCCGGTGCGGGTCGATAAAGTCATCAGTCAGCGTCAGCTCTATGGTTAACCGTGGATAACGCTCGGCCAGGCCTGCCAGGCCGGGTGCAACGTGCCTCTGTCCAAAAAATACCGGCCCGTTAATGCGGACCGTGCCGGAAGGTTCGGTCGAACGCTCATCCAGCTCCCGCCGCGCCTCTTCGAAGTTATCAACCATCGCCCGGGCATAGCGGATAAACAGATGCCCGCTTTCCGTGGGGATCACCGCCCGGGTATTGCGATAGAAGAGCTGCTGGCCGAGCGCGTCCTCAAGCTGATGAACAATGCGCGACACCTGCGATGCAGAAATCCCCTCCCGCCGAGCAACGACGGAAAAGTTTTGCGTTTCATAGACGGCAATAAACAGCAGCAGCGATCGAAGGTTCATGCTTCCGGCATCTGGCATTAATGCATTTCCTGCAAAGGTGTTTCCTGCATTATGGCATTTTTCTCACGGGTCTACCGACGTAATCTTCTTCGCCTGAAAACGGAGGAAGCTTAATGCAGTTTGTTATGATTTTACTGGTAATTGCCGGCGGGATGGGCCTTTCCGTCGAGGCTGGGCTGCTGGGGCCATTAGGGGGAGAAGTGGGCGATTTATGGGCGACGTTCAGTATTTTTGGCGTCGGCGCCGCGCTGACGTTTCTGCTGATGCTGTTTTTCAGCCCGCGCAGCAGCCCGTCGTTTTTCGCCCAGCCCGGCTGGCAGCTGCTCGGCGGCGTTCTGGGTCCTGTTTACGTTGTCATTCTGACTATCGCCACGCCCGCCATCGGCATCGCCCTGACTATGATCGGTATTCTGGCGGGCCAGATTTTTAAAAGCCTGATCATTGATCACTTTGGTCTGCTCGGCACGCAGGCGCGCAAGATCGATGCCAAACGGTTTATCGCCCTGGGATTCATCATTGCGGCACTGGTTCTGGTCGCGCAGGGGTAATGCTATGACGCTGATAATGATTCTTCTGGCCGTCTGCGGCGGCGCCACACTGAGCGTCCAGGCGGCGATTAACGGGCAGCTCGGCAGTAGCGTGGGCGTTTTCAAAAGCGCGTTTCTGACGTTTTCCGTCGGCGCGCTGGTCACCGCCCTGCTGATTTTCTTCTTTGAACCTAAGCAGGCCGTCAGCCTGCTGGACGTGCCGAAATGGCAGCTCCTCGGGGCGATGTTTGGCGTGCCCTATATCGTAATCATGGTGCTCGCCGTTCAGCGCATCGGCACCGCCGTCGCCACGGTCGCGGTGATCTTCGGCCAGCTCGCCATGAGCATGCTGATTGATAACTTTGGCTGGCTGAACAATCCCGCTATTCCGTTTTCACCGAGCCGTCTGGGCGCGGTGGTTTGCCTGGGGATTGCCCTGTACTTCATTTACTCCAGCAGCAAAACCGGCAATGTTCGCGACTAAGCTTACGTCTTCCGGGTGAAGAACAGCGTCACCGTGGCGACGGTGACGCCAAATTTCTTCATCTCGGTTTTATTAAACAGATGCGTTTCATCCTGCAGGTACATCCAGTCGTCAAAGTTCAGCAGCCAGGTTTTGCCGTTGGCCTTCACGTTCATGCTGTAATGCCAGTTAAAGGCGTTGCCTGCGGCCTGCCCCGTGGCAACCCCTTCAATATCCCCTGCCGTTCCCTCGTAGCGGTCGTTCCCCACGCGGCGAATATGCCAGACCCGCTGCTGCTTCTCGCCATCGTCGTAAACGAACTGCTCGTTCAGCGTCAGCGTATCGCCAATAACGTCCCCGGCAATCTCAACGTGAAAGCGACGTATCTGCTTGCCGCTGCGATCCTGCACCATGCCCCACGCTTCGGTTTTGCCCTGAAAGTAGTTAAAAATATCAAGCCGCGGCTGCTGCTGGCGATACTCGGACACGTCGGTGCTACAGCCGGCCAGCAGCATCGTGAATGCCAGCGCCAGCCTCAGGATTCGTTTCATTTTTGGCCTCCGATTAACTGCTGACGCAGCTCAGGATATTGCGTGCGGGGATCGAGCCAGATGGCCAGAAAACGGGTGCTGAACGCTTCTGACTGTCGCGGCCCGAGCGGAATAAAGGATGTTTGCGCCGCTGACGCGCGATACCAGAACTGCCCTTGCCCGTCGTCGAGCACAAACGCCAGCTGTGCGCCTGGCCGGACATCCGGCCACAGCGAGCGGAGCATCTGTAACCAGGCTTCACTCCGGGGTTCCCGTTTCAGGATCCCCTGCGCCTGCCACTGATCGCGGGTCGCCTCGACCAGCTCATCGCGATCGATATCGCGCGCATAGGTAATAATCAGCGCCTGATCCTGGTTCTCCCGACCGTAACGCCCGTCCGGAGTACGCAGCTGGGAGGTATAAACGGTGAACGGCCCCCAGGTCAGCGTGGCGTCGCCCACCTTACGCCAGGCCAGCCAGTCGGCGGCCTGGGCCCCGGGAACAACCAGCATCAGCCAAAGCAGCAGAATCGCAGCTCTCATTTTTGTCTCCCCATCAGCAGGTGGAAAAACAGCATCAACACCAGCCAGCCCGGCACCATCCAGCTGACGACGATAAAGGTCGGCTCCAGAAACGTGATGGCGCCCAGCCGCTCGCCAAACAGGTAGGCCACAGGCCCCCCCACGGCGGCCAGCAGGGTCAGCAGCCAGCCGGGTAACGTGGTGGTGCGCGTTAGCTGCGTCCAGACGGTGGCGAACATCAGCCACAATGCCACCATCCAGAGCGGCATCAGGGAGTCGCCCGTGAAGGCAATCAGCCCCGTCAACGCCCAGAGCGCATCCAGCAGGCTGCCCGCCGCGGCCAGCCCAATGGCGTATAGACGGTAAGCTGACGGCAATAACATACACGCCAGGACCGCCAGCCCGAGCCAGATAATCAGGCCCTGTTCGCGAAAAAGCACCACCAGCGCCCAGTAGACATCGAACGCCACGGCCAGCAGAAAGACCTGAAGGTAACGTCTCATACGCGCTCGGCGGTCAGCTGCACCACGCTGATGGTGCGAGCGTTAAACCCGGCTTCGCAGTAGCCGAAGTAGTACAGCCACATGCGGCGAAACCGTTCATCGAAGCCGAGCTTTTCTATCTCCTGCCAGGCGTGGACAAAGCGCTGCCGCCAGTGGGCCAGCGTGCGGGCGTAGTCGGGGCCCATGTCGAAGAGATTGCGCACCACGAAATCGGTGTGGCGCGTCATCAGCTCGTTCATCGCGGTAATGCTCGGCAGGAAGCCGCCGGGAAAAATGTAGCGCTGGATAAAATCGACGCTTTTGCTGTAGTCGCGATAGCGCTGGTCCTGAATAGTGATGGCCTGAATTGCCATCCGTCCTCCGGGGCGCAGGCGCGCCTGGCAGGTACGGAAGAACGTCGGCAGATAGCGTTGCCCCACGGCCTCAATCATCTCTATCGAGACCAGCTTGTCGTACTGTCCGGTGAGGTCGCGATAGTCGCAGAGCAGTACCTCAACGCGATTCTGCAACCCGGCGCGGGCGATCCGCTCGGTCGCCCAGATATATTGCTCCTGCGACAGCGTGGTGGTCGTTACCCGACAGCCATAATGACGAGCGGCGTACTCCGCCATCGCCCCCCAGCCGGTGCCAATTTCCAGCAGGTGGTCACCCGGACTTAGCGCCAGCTGGTCGCACAGGCGCGCCATTTTGGCCTGCTGAGCCGCCGTCAGATCCTGCTCGTCAGAGTTAAACAGCGCGCTGGAGTAAAGCAGCTCCTTATCCAGAAAATGGGCATAGAAGGTGTTGCCCAGGTCGTAATGGGCGGCAATATTTTCGCGGGCCTGAGCGCGAGAGTTACGCCGCGTCCAGTGGCGCAGACGCTCCAGCGGCCTGCCGAGCAGCCGGAACCCTTTCTCCAGACGACCAAGCACCTCGCCGTTGAGGGCCAGGATTTGCAGAAGCGGCGTAAGCTGCGCGGTTTCCCATTCGCCGTCCATCCATGCTTCTGCCGCAGCAAGGCTCCCGCCCGTTAAGACGCGCCAGTAGACGCCGGGCGTGAGGATCTGCACGTCCGCGTGCAGCGCGGAGGATGTCTCGCCAAAATGGAAGGTCTGCGCCCCTTCACGCAGGGTGAGCGAGCCGCCGCGAATGCCGCTTAACAGACGAAACAGCAGCCAGCGCGCAATGCGAGCGTTGCGCGGGAAATCGGGTTCTAGCGCAAAAACGGGATCGGTCATGAGCGTTCACTCCTGCTGACGGGATGGTTATACAGCGGCACGCGCTTGAGCCACAGCCTCAGCGCCTGCCAGTAAATGGCGAAAACGGTTTTCAGGGTCATCAGCGGGATACGCAGCAGCAGCGAGCGCAACGTCGGGCGGGTCAGAGGTTCCCGGCGCAGCGCCAGGGTGGCGTCAAAGACCTTCGCCTCCTGATGATTTTCAATGTGCATATGCAGCGTGTTGTCCGGGTTGTTGAAGCGCCAGTGGTAGATCATGTCCATCGGGTTGAAGGGGGAAACGTGAAACGCTTTTGCCGTGGGCTGGGCGTTTTGCCCGTCTACCGCGTAGTAGTGCCGCTCGTTCCACGGCGTGTTGCGCACCTCGGCGAGCACCCAGCGAAGCGTTCCCTTACCGTCATAGCAGTAGTAAAAGTTGACCGGATTGAAATGGAACCCGAAGTAGCGCAGCTGCGTCAGAAGCATGACCCGCCCGTCCGGACGTTCTCCGGTCAGGCTCTCCAGCCTGTTGAGCACGTTGTCTTTAAGCGGCGAGCCGAGCGGATAGTCCGCGTCGTGGAACGAGGCGGCGGCAAAGCGGTTGCGCCGCACGCCGACGGAGGCCAGCAGCGGCAGCTCATCAAGATCCAGCCAGGCCATAAAGACGCCGTAGCTGAATTCGTGGGTTTTCGGCTGAAGGCGGCGGTGGCGTAGTACGCCGTGATAGAGGCAGCTATTCATCTCAGTTCCCCTCCCCGGCGGCTATTTCATTGACCACGTCCAGCGCGCTGCGCACGCCGTCTTCATGAAAACCGTTGTACCAGTAAGCTCCGCAGAACCAGCTTCGGTTATGACCGTTGATCTCGCCGCGACGCGCCTGCGCCCGCCAGCTTTGCGGGTTAAACAGCGGATGCTCATAGACAAAGCGTTGCAGGACGAAGCGTTCATCCACCGGCGCGTCCGGGTTCAGGGTGACGCAGAACAGCGGACTGCCCGCAGGCAGCCCCTGCAGAATGTTCATGTTGTAGGTCACGCAGGCGCTGGCCTGTTCCTGCGCGCTCAGGCGGTAGTTCCAGCTGGCCCACGCGCGCTGCCGCACCGGCAGCCAGCGCGGATCGCTGTGCAAAACGACCTCGTTGCGCTGCCAGCCGATATCGCCCAGCACCTCGCGTTCGGCGGGCGTCGGGTTCTCAAGCATTGCCAGCGCGCTGGCGGAGTGGCAGGCAAAAATCACCCGATCGAAGGTATGGCCGCCGTTTTCGAGCTGAAGCGTGACCCCATGCTCGTGGCGGCTCACGCGCTGCACCGGTGAATTAAGATGCAGATTCAGACGGTCGCCCAGCTTGTCGAGCATGGCGCGGATATACTCCCGCGAGCCGCCCGGCACCACGTACCACTGCGGGCGTTGGATGATATCCAGCAGGCCGTGGTGGTGGAAGAAGCGCAAAAAGAGCGGCAGCGGGAAACGCTTCATCTCCTGCAGCGACGATGACCAGATAGCGGCCCCCATCGGCAGAATGTAGTGGCGCGCGAAAAACGGCGTGAAGCCGTGCTGATCCAGAAACGTCTGCAGCGTGGCGTTCGGGTTCACTTCTCCGTCCAGCGCCTGTTTCGCCAGACGATTGAAGCGGACGATCTCCCCAAGCAGCCGCCAGAATGCCGGATTCACGAGGTTTCGGCGCTGGGCAAACAGCGACGTCAGGGTGTGGCCGTTGTACTCCAGCCCCGTCTCGGGGTTGTGCACCGAAAAGCTCATCTGCGTTTTTTGCCCACTGATGCCGAGCTCGCTGAGCAGACCCATAAAGCGCGGATAGGTGCGGTCGTTGTAGACGATAAACCCGGTGTCGATCGCGTATGTGCCCTGTGGCGTTGAGACGTCAACCGTCGCGGTATGGCCGCCGGGCGTGGCGCCCGCTTCAAACAGGGTTACCTGATGGTGCCCGGCCAGACGCCAGGCGCAGGTCAGCCCGGCGATGCCGCTGCCGATAATCGCAATGTTCATGAGCGCACCATCCTGCGCAGCAGCGCGCGCTGCAACAACGCGGGCAGCCCGGAGAGCAGCCGCAAAATGAAGCCGAACCCGGCGGGAAACGCGATATGCATTTTGCCTTTCGCCAGCCCGGTACGGATCGCCTTGACCGCCTCGTCGACGCTCACCCTGCCCGGCATGGCAAAATCGTTTTTGCGCGTCAGCGGGGTATCGACAAAGCCCGGAGAGACGACCGTCACGTCAATCCCCTTTGGCTCCCAGTCCAGCCGCAGGCTCTCGGCAAACCAGCTCAGCGCCGCTTTGGACGCGCCGTAGGCCTCTGCCCGCGGGAAGGGAAGCCAGTGGGCCATCGAGCTCACCAGCACCACGCGGTTGCCGGCGGCCAGCTGCGGCTGCAGCGCGGCCAGGCAGTTCACCGGACCGAGGAAATTGGTGGATATGACCCGCTCCACCAGCGCCGCATCCACCACGCCACCGTCGAGGTATTCGCAGGTTCCGGCGCAGAGAATAACCAGATCGGCGTAAACGCCGCTAAGCGCCTGGCGACAGGCGTCCCTGTCTGTCATATCGAACAGGCGAACGGTGAGATTGGGGCAGGTCTGATGCAGCGCTTCAAGCCGCGCCGGATCGCGCCCGCAGGCAATCACGTGGAAGCCGTCAGCGGCAAAGGACTTCGCCAGCCCCGCGCCGATGCCCGAGCTTGCGCCGGTAATCAGCACCGTCTTCATGATTTGACCCTCCGCTTCACGCCGCGTACCGCCCAGCCCAGCAGAGGGAGGTGTTCGTAGATCATCTCTCCCGCATCGTAGTAGTCCCGCTGATGCGTGATGAGATCATTTTCCGTCTCCACCACTGAACACCCAGGCAGTTCAAGCGGCTCGCCCCCGGCGATGCGCGGATGCGACCAGTGCATCACCCAGGTGACAACAAACCGGTTACCGCTGCACAGCGGCGTGTCGATGGTAAAACGGCACTTCTCGACATTGGCCAGCAGATGGGTGAAATAGCGCTGAAGCGCGAAAATCCCGTCGTGCTCGCCGAATGGATCGATAAGCGTGGCATTCGAATGGTAAAGCCCCACCAGCGCGGAAGGCGGCTGGCTATCCAGTGCGGCGTAGAACTCAACAAACCGACTCACGACAGAGGGCAAAGTGCTCATGGGTCACATCCTGGCTGTAAACAACGTGGCGTAATCGCATAATTAAAACTTACACAATTAACGTTATTTGTCCAAGTTTGTGATTATTTATTTTTTATTATGTAGACACATCAATAAGTTATTGACGTTCAAATAAGTGACTTTTGTAGTCAGGGTAAGGCGTAGCCGCCACCCGGCTTTCACTTTCAGGATATCCTTAAGGCAAATTCGCCGGTCATCTTCCAGGCTTATTCTTTTTAATTCATAAGGATGCCTGACATGAAACGCTTCTTTCTCTCGCTTTTCTCCAGCCCCGAATCTTTGCTCCAGGTGATGAGCCAGCAGGAAATTATTGAAGCCGTCGAAGATGGCGATCGCATCATTATCGACCAGGACGGGAACGCCTCGGTGAACTACAAAAGCAACGAGGTGCGGCAGGATTTTCTGCGTCACGTCAACGCGCTGAAGAGGGCCTGAAATGGGAACGGCGATATTTATGGTGCTGATGGTATGCGGGTACTGGTACACCAGCCGGGATCTGTCGACGCGCTTTAAAATCAAGCGTTCCTTCGGCTGGGACGTCTATTTTCTCGTTGCGCTTTATGGCTGTATTTTCGTTCTGCAGGGCGTGATTGCCACCGGTCTGCTCTGGCTATTCTTGCTCGCCCTCTCCGCCGCCGACAACACGTTTCACTTTACGTCGCAGCAGTATGCCGACTGGCAAGTCGACTTTATGAACTGGAGTTTTTTGGGCATTCAGGCACCGGTGGTCGTGATGCTGGCGTTTGCCATCCTGTTTTGCCTCTACCGCTCTAACTGGGCGGGCAGCGCCAGGCTGGACGGTAAAAGCCGTAAAAAGCTCTACAAACGTCTGGCCCAGTCGAGCGGTATTGAACAGCTGCTGTACCAGTGTATGGAGCAAGGCGAACTGGCGCAGGTCACGCTCCGGTCGAGGAGAATTTACGTCGGCATGATCCACACCGCGACGCTGGAATATGAAAAAACGGCCAATATCGTGTTGATCCCGATGCTAAGCGGGTACAGGGACGCGAAGACGATGAACTTTCGCATCGAGAATAATTACAGCAGATGGTATGCAGAGCATGACATCACGCTCGACTCTGAACCCCAAAGCGCCATGTCGTTCCGGAAGGTGATTTTACTTAATCAGATTGAGAGCATCTCGCTGTTCGACCCCGCCAGCGCCAGCGCGCTGTCGCTGGCACAGCATGACACGCTTTCTAAAGAGGCATCCTCATAATCCTGAGAATGCTCTGCTGCGAGGGGGCATGGGCGCTCTCCGTGCTAATAACCGGCGTTAACGAAAGGCGAATGACAACAATTTTATGGTGTCATTCGCCGTTGGGAATGTTGAGAGCACTTCCATCGGTTGCCTGGCTCGCGTAATCCTCACGTTTTTCTGCCCATTTCAGCATGGCATCCAGCGCCGGGCACAGTGCCTGCCCCCAATCGGTGAGGCGATATTCCACTTTCGGTGGTACCTGAGGGTAGACCATCCGCGAAACAATACCGTCGGACTCAAGCTGTCGAAGCTGCTGCGCCAGCATCTTCTGAGAAATACCGGGGATCAGCTTTTCGAAATCAGAGTAGCGCTGCACTTTTCCGTCGAAAAGATGAAAAAGAATAATTAATTTCCAGCGCCCTTCCAGCAGCCGTAATACTTGCTCCACGCCGCTTGCGGCAGATTCCGGACTATATAACTTACTCATAATTTAGTAACTCACTTTTTCGTGCGTACTTGTCAATTTCTCAGTCTATGTTGAATATGCCTGTACTGTAAATAACGGGAGTTATTGGTCATGTCATTAGATATTAATTTCACCGGTAAGCGCGTGCTTGTTACCGCTGGCACGAAAGGGCTGGGAAAAGCAGTTGTCGGGCTTTTAAAACAGCTCGGCGCAACGGTATTCACCACTGCGCGCCACGAGCCAGACGTAAATATCGCTGATACGTTCGTAGCCGCTGACCTTACGACGGTCTCCGGATGTGCCGCTGTCGCATCTGCGGTGCAGGAACAGATGGGAGGGGTCGACGTGATTATCCATGTTGCAGGCGGTTCAACCTCCCCCGGTGGCGGTTTTGCTGCGCTTGACGAAGAAGCGTGGCAGCAGGAACTCAATCTTAATTTGTTACCTGCGGTACGCTTAGACCGCGCCCTGCTTCCCGGAATGCTCGCACAGGGAAATGGGGTGATTATTCACGTGACGTCTATTCAGCGCGACCTGCCGTTACCGGAATCAACCACGGGCTATGCGGCGGCTAAAGCAGCCCTCTCAACCTACAGCAAGAGCCTGTCAAAGGAAGTCTCGCCGAAGGGCGTTCGGGTAGTGCGCGTTGCACCCGGCTGGATCGAAACTGAAGCGGCGGTGGCACTCGCGGAGAGACTGGCGAAGCAGGCAGGAACAGACTACGAAGGTGGCAAGCAGATCATTATGAAGGCGTTAGGTGGAATACCGCTCGGACGCCCCGCCAGACCGATTGAGGTGGCTAACCTCATCGTCTTCCTCGCCTCATCACATGCTGCGAGTATTACCGGTACTGAATTTGTCATTGATGGCGGCACCATCCCGACGGTATGACACGGGGGCTTAATCGGCCCGGGATAAGGGCCGATTAAGCACGGGGAAATATCACTGACCCGTCAGTTTTTCTAAGCCCGTTTTTAACGCGTTTATTACCGCTTCGGTATCCATTCCCATTTGGGCATGAATAATAGCCCCGTCAATAAGCATCATAATGTCATTACTGGTCTTTTCATCCGTTATACCGGCGAGCGTTTCGATTTTTTTCTTTGTTTCTGCTTTATGGTCGCGGCATATCTCTTTTATTTCATTTTCAATCTCTTCGGACTTTGCCTCTGCGCTGGCGTTAATAAACGCACAGCCGTGGAATTCGGACGAATTAAACCATTCGCAAAGCGTTGCAGATATCGCGTCAGAAAGTACCTGACCTTCGGCGAGGTTACGGCGCAGAGAGGCTTCAAACCAGTTCATCCATATTTCATGCCGATAGTGCAAATAGGCGAGAATAAGCAAGCTCTTACTCGGGAAATGGCGATAAAAAGTCACCTTGGTCACTTTTGACGCTTTAATCAGCGTATCCACCCCCGTCGCCCTGAAGCCCGTGGAATAAAACAGATCGTGCGCCGTCAATAATATCTTATCCCTGACGCTAATTTTTGTATCGTTGCTTGCGGATTGTGTTTTCATTTTTTCGGCGGCCTCAAAACGGATATTGACAGCGTTATTTCACAGGCATAGATTACATCAGGTAGACAGACCTGTCTACTTCATCTAACGCTGAGGTTACCGCAATGAACACACGTCCTCCTTTACCGCCCTTCACACGTGAAAGCGCCATCGAAAAAGTCAGACTGGCAGAAGATGGCTGGAACAGCCGCGACCCGGCGAAAGTCGCGCTGGCCTATACGCTGGATACCCAGTGGCGCAACCGCGCAGAGTTCGCCACCAACCGTGAAGAAGCCCGGGCGTTTCTGGCGCGGAAATGGAAAAAAGAGCTGGACTATCGTCTGATTAAAGAGCTCTGGGCATTTACGGATAACCGGATCGCGGTGCGCTATGCCTATGAATGGCATGATGATTCCGGCAACTGGTTCCGCTCGTATGGCAATGAAAACTGGGAATTTGAGCCGGACGGACTGATGAAGCGGCGTTATGCCTGCGTTAACGATATGCCGATAAAAGAATCCGAGCGCCTGTTTCACTGGCCGCTGGGCAGACGCCCGGACGATCACCCTTCGCTGAGCGATCTTGGCTTATAGGATTATCGCATCAACCGGGCCGTATTGTTCTTGATGTACCAGTTAGCCACAATCTTTCCATCATCGATCTCATAAATATCCGTATGCATTTGTGGACGCGAGGAAGGTGTTGGATTTTGTAAAGGAACAGATGCCTGAACTGGCTGTCTGAAATATAAGGCCGCATCGGTTTTGCGGCCTCTTCTTACTTGTCGATTAAAACGTATCGATACAAGGCTGGCCGACTTTGTTAATGGCGTTTATTATCCTGGCTCTGAGCTCAATTAACGCCGCTTCTTTCTCTTCAAGCTGCTATAACTTGCGCTGTAAAGAATCGCGTTTTTGCTCAGCGGTAAATTTGTCGTCAACCCAGACAGCTAAAACCTCTGAAATTTCGGATAAGGTAAAACCCAGCATTTTGGCATGCTTGATCATGTTTAAACGCTGTAAATCGACGGCGGAATAAACTTTGTAGTTATTGCTGCGATTGGGCTGCGGGATATTCTCTAATAGCCCCTGCCGCTCATAGTAACGCACCGCCTCTTTCGACAATCCCGTTTTCGCACACAGTTCACCAATTCGCATCGCGTCGCCCTCACCTCGAAAAAAAACTCTTTTCGAATGCGCTGTGGGGAGAGTATCGCTCAAAGGGCATCCGCGTGCTGGCGCTTTGCCCCGGCGCAACGGATACGGCCTTTTTTGATGTGGTGAATGCTGAGGAAGCCTCGGTAGGTAAAAGAATGCCCGCTGACAAAGTGGTCACCCTGGCACTGAAGGCCGTGGAGAGTAACCGTAGCTACCTGATTACCGGATGCGGTAACTGGCTTCTGGGGCAGCTACACCGCTTCGTGACGCGCAGGCGTCTGGTGCTCATCGTTGAAAAAATATTGCGTCCACGCTCGGCTTAAGCAAAAATGGCTTTGTTCAGTGCAAGGGAGTTGCGCTGAAATCCTTGCTTATCGCAGACAGATAGATGCCATAATGCGCGAAAAACAGTGATACACTCACCCCACCTGGTTGATCGTCCCGTCTGAACGGCGCATGATGAATGACGGTAACCAAAGTACAAAATGGTCACTCGTTGTTAATCGTAGCCTGTCACGCTAAGCTTAAATAATGACTAAAAATATGAATCCCCCATCAGCACGTGGTCCCCTTGACCACGCTGTCAGAGAACAAATCGTCGAAGCGGCCTTTGAGCACTTCGGTCACTACGGCTATGAAAAAACCACCGTCGCCGAGCTGGCGAAATCTATCGGTTTTTCAAAATCCTACATTTATAAGTTCTTCGATTCCAAGCAGGCTATCGGCGAAGTGATCTGCGCTAACCGCCTGGAGCTGATTATGGAGGCGGTGCTTTCCGCCATCGAGGATGCGCCTTCAGCAAGCGAAAGATTACGCCGTCTTTTCAAGGCGCTCACCGAAGCGGGGAGCGAGCTGTTTTTCCACGACCGTAAGCTTTACGACATTGCCGCCGTCGCCGCGCAGGAGCAGTGGCCTTCAACCGAAAAGTATTGTCAAAGCCTGATGAAGCTGATTGAGAGCATCATTATCGAAGGCAGACAGTCCGGCGAGTTCGAAAGGAAGACGCCGCTGGATGAGGTAACCTGTGCCGTCTATATGGTGATGTGCCCTTACATTAACCCCGTTCAGCTGCAGTACAACCTTGAAACCGCCCCAACGGCAGCGGTACTTCTCTCCTCACTGATCTTAAGAAGCCTGGCCCCCTGATTAGTGACCATTGACTTTATTGGTCACTAATCACAGAATGCGGAAACTGTCCTGTTACCTCAATAAGGGTTTCCCATGCTCAGGCTCACTTCAGCCCGCGTTGCCGTTTGTCTCCTGCCGTTTGCCCTCGCGGCATGCGGCGATATTTCCGCGAATGACGATCCGCGCACAAAGCCACCGCTTGTCCGATCCGTCTCCGTCGAGCTTGCGAACAATACCGCCCGTGCCTTCACGGGCGTGGTGGTTGCCAGAACGCAGAGCGATTTAGGCTTCAGGGTTCAGGGGAAAATCCTTGAACGCCTGGTTGATACGGGTCAGACCGTCAAACAGGGCCAGCCCTTGCTGCGCCTGGATCCAATTGACCTGAAATTACAGGCCCAGGCGCAGCAGCGCGCGGTGGACGCAGCCCAGGCGCGCGCGCGAAAAGCCTCCAGCGATGAGGCGCGCTATCGTGGTCTGGTGGCCACCGGCGCGGTGTCCGCCTCCGAGTATGACCAAATCAAAGCGGCGGCGGATACCGCCAGAGCAGAACTCAGCGCGGCACGGGCGCAGGCCAGCGTGGCGCACAACGCCACGGGCTATGCCGTCCTGCTGGCGGATTCTGACGGCGTGGTCATGGAGACGCTCGCCGAGCCGGGTCAAGTCGTCAGTGCCGGACAGGTGGCGATCAGGCTCGCCAGAGCGGGACAGCGTGAAGCGCTCGTGCAGCTTCCGGAAACGCTGCGCCCTGCCGTCGGCAGCGAAGCGCAGGCCACGCTGTATGGCAATGAAGAACACCCGGTCACCGCAACGCTGCGCCTGCTGTCTGACTCGGCCGATGCCACAACCCGCACCTACGAAGCTCGTTACGTGCTGGACGGGCCGCTGGCGAACGCGCCGCTGGGGGCGACCGTCACGATTAACATTCAGCACAATAAAGCGGAAGGTCAGGTCATGCAGGTCCCGCTGGCCTCGCTCTACGATGCGGGCAACGGCCCCGGCGTCTGGCGCATTTCTGCTCCGCCTGCAAAGGTCGCCTGGACGCCCGTCAGGGTGCTGAGCGTGGGTGAAGATGCGGTGCAGATCGCGGGCGGCGTGAAGCCCGGCGAGAAGATTGTGGCGTTAGGCGCACACCTTTTACATGAAGGTGAAATTGTCAGGCTTGCCGCGCAACGCAATGCCACACTTGCGGAGAGCGCGCCATGAGCGGAAGCCGCTTCAACCTGTCAGCGCTGGCCGTGCGTGAGCGTTCCGTCACGCTGTTTCTGATCGTTCTCGTTACCATCGCCGGAATTTACGCCTTCTTTGGGCTCGGGCGCGCGGAAGACCCGCCCTTCACGGTGAAGCAAATGACGGTGATAACCGTCTGGCCGGGGGCGACCGCGCAGGAGATCCAGGATCAGGTCGCCGAGCCGCTGGAAAAGCGGCTGCAGGAACTTAAATGGTATGACCGGACGGAAACTTATACCCGTCCCGGCATGGCGTTTATCACCTTGTCGTTGCAGGACAAAACCCCGCCTGCCGAGGTGCAGGAGGAGTTCTATCAGGCGCGGAAGAAGCTTGGAGATGAATCGCAGCGTCTTCCGACGGGCGTCATCGGCCCGATGATCAACGACGAATTCTCGGATGTCACCTTTGCCCTTTTTGCCCTGAAAGCAAAAAGCGAACCGCAGCGGCAGCTGGTACGTGATGCCGAAGGCCTGCGCCAGCAGCTTCTGCACGTTCCCGGCGTCAAGAAAGTGAACATTATTGGCGAACAGGCCGAGCGGATTTATATCGCCTTCTCCCATGACCGTCTGGCGACGATGGGCCTCGCCCCTGAGGACATTTTTAACGCACTTAACGGCCAGAACGCATTGACCGCGGCGGGCTCCATCGAGACCCGAGGCGCACAAATCTTTATCCGCCTCGACGGCGCGTTCGACGAACTGCAGAAGATCCGCGATACGCCCGTTGTGGCCCGGGGCAAAACGCTCAGGCTGTCCGACATCGCCACGGTTGAACGCGGCTACGAAGATCCCCCGACGATGCTGATACGTAACCAGCATGAGCCCGCCCTGCTGCTCGGCATCGTGATGCGCGAGGGCTGGAACGGCCTGACGCTGGGTAAAGCGCTGGATGCGGAAACGGCGAAAATTAATGAGAGTCTGCCGCTTGGCATGACCCTGACCAAGGTCACCGACCAGTCCGTGAATATTCGCTCGTCGGTTGACGAGTTCATGATTAAATTCTTCGTCGCCCTGCTGGTTGTCATGGTGGTGTGTTTTGTCAGCATGGGCTGGCGCGTGGGGGTGGTGGTTGCGGCGGCGGTGCCGCTGACGCTGGCGGTGGTCTTCGTGGTGATGGAGGCGGCGGGGATAAACTTTGACCGCGTCACGTTGGGCTCCCTGATCCTCGCCCTCGGCCTGCTGGTTGATGATGCCATTATCGCCATTGAAATGATGGTGGTGAAAATGGAGGAAGGTTACGACAGAATCAAAGCCTCGGCCTACGCCTGGAGCCACACCGCCGCGCCGATGCTGGCCGGTACCCTGGTGACGGCCATTGGCTTTATGCCGAATGGTTTTGCCCAGTCGACCGCCGGAGAATACACCAGCAACATGTTCTGGGTGGTTGGCCTCGCTCTCATGGCCTCGTGGTTCGTCGCCGTGGTGTTCACGCCCTATCTGGGGGTGAAGATCCTGCCAACGATCCCTAAAGTAGAAGGAGGCCATGCCGCCATCTATAACACGCCTCGCTATAACCGTTTTCGCCAGCTGCTTGCCAGCGTTATCGCCAGAAAATGGCGAGTGGCCGGGTCGGTGGTCGCCATTTTCATCCTGGCCGTGCTCGGCATGGGTCTGGTAAAAAAACAATTTTTCCCGACCTCCGATCGCCCGGAAGTTCTGGTTGAGGTGCAGATGCCCTACGGCACCTCGATTGAACAAACCAGCGCCGCAGCGGCAAAAATCGAAGCGTGGCTGGGCCAGCAGCCTGAAGCCAACATTGTCACTGCCTATATTGGTCAGGGTTCGCCCCGCTTTTATCTGGCGATGGCGCCTGAACTGCCCGACCCGTCTTTTGCGAAAATTGTGATCCTGACGGACAGCGAGACGTCACGCGAGGCGCTCAAGCTCCGGCTGAGAGAGGCTGTCGCCAACGGCCTTGCGCCCGAAGCGCGCGTGCGGGTGACGCAGCTGGTGTTTGGCCCCTACTCGCCCTTCCCGGTCGCCTGGCGTGTGTCAGGCCCGGACGTAGGCAAGGTGCGCGACATTGCTGATAAGGTGAAAGCCGTGCTTCAGGCAAGCCCGATGATGCGAACCGTCAACACCGACTGGGGGTCGCGCGTTCCGGTATTGCATTTCACTCTCGATCAAAGCCGCCTGCAGGCGACCGGCTTAACCTCCAGCGCCGTTGCCGAGCAGCTTCAGTTCCTTCTATCAGGCGTGCCGATAACCACCGTACGGGAAGATATTCGTTCGGTAGAGGTCATTGGTCGCGCGGCGGGTGATATCCGTCTCGATCCGGCGAAAATTGAGGGCTTCACCCTGGTCGGCAATGCGGGACAGCGCCTTCCGCTGTCTCAAATCGGCAAGATTGAGATCGGTATGGAAGATCCGATTCTGCGCCGTCGCGATCGTACCCCCACAATCACCGTGCGCGGTGATATCGCCGACGGCCTTCAGCCACCGGACGTGTCGGTCGCCATCATGAAGCAGCTCCAGCCGATTGTTGAGACGCTGCCGGCCGGGTACCGTATTGACATGGCGGGTTCGATTGAGGAATCGGGAAAAGCCACGCAGGCAATGATTCCATTGTTCCCGATTATGATTGCCCTGACGCTGCTGATCATCATTTTGCAGGTGCGCTCAATCTCGGCGATGGTGATGGTGTTCTTAACCGCCCCGCTGGGGCTGATTGGCGTGGTGCCGACCCTGCTGATTTTCAATCAGCCGTTTGGCATCAACGCGCTGGTCGGCCTGATCGCCCTTTCCGGGATTCTTATGCGCAATACGCTGATCCTGATTGGCCAAATCAATCATAACCAGAACGAGGGTCTCGATCCGTTCCGGGCGGTGGTCGAGGCAACGGTCCAGCGAGCCAGGCCCGTCTTGCTGACGGCACTGGCCGCCGTGCTGGCGTTCATCCCCCTGACGCATTCGGTATTTTGGGGCACGTTGGCTTACACGCTAATCGGCGGAACGCTGGGCGGGACAATTGTCACGCTCGTCTTCCTGCCCGCGATGTATGCGATCTGGTTCCGGATCCGCCCTGCGGAACAACGGGTGCAGCACCCCGCAGAAAACGTGTAAACTACCATGAGTAGATAACAGTTCAGAGGAAAACATGGTTGTTAAGCGCTTGAGAAAAGAGGACCGCCGCGTGCAGCTACTGGAGGTTGCGCGCGGAATCGTTCGTCAGCAAGGCACGGAGGCGCTGACCCTTGGCTACCTGGCGGAGCGAGCCAACGTGACCAAGCCTATCCCCTACGACCACTTCGGCGATCGTGAAGGGCTGCTGATGGCGCTGTACCAGGACTATAGCGATCGGCAGTTGGCGAAATTCCGTGAGACGCTGGCGGTCGACAGCAAAACGCTGGAAAAGACGATCCGCTTTTTCAGCGCCGCTTATATCGACTGCGCCATTTCCGCCGGGCCTGAAACCGGGCCAATCGCAGCGGCGCTATCCGGCTCCCGCGCGTTGCAGACGTTTCGGGAGGCATGCGTGACCGAATGTGCCGACTGCCTGCGTACCGCGCTTTCCCCGTTCGTCGTACTGAAAGGCGTTCAGGGAGAAGCAGCTCTGACGGCCATTATCGGTGCGGCAGACGCGCTCAGCACGGCCGCGGGTAACGGCGTGCTCGCCCGGAACGTGGCGGAAGATACGCTCAGCGGCGCGATGATCGGCGTGCTGGAGACCTATGTGAATAGCACAAAATGATCGCCTGGGGCGGATTGACAGATAAGTTACCAATAGTAATATAGACATCAATTCTCACCCATTGCGAGGTCGCTATGTCTGCAACACACGCCATCAATAACGCGCTGATCGTGACGGCTCACCCTGTCGACACGTCCTTATCCCATACGCTGGCTACCCGCATTGCCGGGAAATTACGCGAGCAAGGTACACAGGTTGAGATCGCCGATCTGCATGCTGAAGGGTTTAATCCGGCGATGGCCCGCGCCGATCTCGATTTCTATCACGGCGATCCGAGCGCGCTTCCCGACGATATTTTGCGCGAGCAGCAGCGCGTCGAGCGGGCGGATATGCTGGTGTTTGTCTTCCCGGTGTACTGGTGGTCGGTCCCCGCGCTGTTGAAAGGCTGGTTCGATCGCGTTTTAACCCTGAACTGGGCGTATAAGGTGGCCGACGACGGACGGATTGTGGGTAACTTACGGGACGTTCCCGTCCGCCTGATTGCCACCGGCGGCAGCGATCTCGCCGGATTCGACAAACATGGCTATTCGACGGCGATTCAGACGCAGATTATCGAAGGTGTATTTGGCTTCTGCGGGTTGAAGAACGTTAAGCTCGATATCCTTTACCAGGCAGACACGGCTACGCCTGAGCAGGTTGAGGATTTTCTGGAGGGGCTTGGGAGTATTAAATAATCCCGGCTATCCAGTCAGCAAAAGCGCGCACGACAGGAGAAAGATAACGCTGGTGGGGATAAAGCAGCGTGACGGGCACCGACGGCGGCTGCCAGTCCGCCAGCACCTCCACCAGCCTTCCCTCGCGCAGATGCTCTGCGACAATATTCCCGGCAACCTGCACCAGCCCAAAACCCTTAAGACACATCTGGATATAAAGCTCCGTATCATTGACGGCGGCAGCACCGCTCACTGGAACAGACCGCATTTCATTGCCCTGAACGAAGCGCAATTCGTTCGCGCGTCGTCTCTGCCCGGAAAAATAGTGAACCGCTCGGTGCCCGCTCAGCGCATCGGGCGACTGGGGAATACCGTATTCCCGGAGATAGTCCGGCGAGGCGCAGGTGACCCAGCGAAAACGGCCCAGAGGACGGGCTACCAGCGTGGAGTTATTCAGTTCCCCTGTTCGAATTACACAGTCGACGCCCTCCTGCACCAGGTCAACCTGGCGATCGCTGACGCCGATCGTCAGGTAGATATCCGGATAAAGACGGCAGAACTCGTCCAGATGTGGCATCACGATGTGATGAGCAATCCCGGCAGGTATATCTACCCGCAGGCGTCCCTGTGGCCGACTGCCGGAATCGCTCAGGCTGGACTCCGCCTGCTCGATTAATGAGAGAATTTCCCGACAGTGCGTCAGGTACTGTAAACCTTCCGGCGTCACGCTCACCCGCCGTGTCGTCCTGTTCAGCAGGCGCACCTGCAGGTATTTTTCCAGATTTTTAATCGTGCTGGTGACCGTTGATGAAGGCAGGAAGAGTGTTTCAGCCGCGCGAACGAAGCTGCCGGACTCCGCCACCCGCACAAAGATTTGCATTGCCTGGATACGATCCATTTGTCCCAAAGCCTTTATAAATTTAATTATTCGCTAATTATGAATAATGAAAACGCATTGCGCATCTTTTTCGCGTTAATTAAGTGGCGTAGCGTTTCGGTACTAATGACAGAAAGAGACTGAAAATGACCGGCTACGCAAGAAATATTGTGAATAATCAAAACACCACTTCCCCGGCGACGCTCATCCGTGGCGCTACGATCCTCAGCATGGATGAGAGCGTGGGCAATATTGAACGCGGCGAGATCCTGATCGCCGGGCCCACCATTGTGGCTGTCGGCGAAAACCTGGAGGCAAAGGGAGCGAGGGTTATTGATGCTACAAACATGATTGCTATGCCGGGGATGGTGGACACCCATCGCCACGCCTGGGAGGGGCAATTGCGTCGCATCAACCCCAACGCGGAATCGCTGGAAGACTACTGCAACGCCACGCATTTCTCATTTGCGAAATACTACCGCCCTGCCGATATGTACGTTGGCAACCTCCTCTCCGCGCTGGGCTGTATTGACGCCGGGATCACCACCGTCATTGATAATTCCCACAACAGCCGCAGCGCAGCCCATTCGGATGCCGCCGTCGAGGCGCTTCTGGATGCGGGGATCCGCGCCATTCACGCTTCAGGCGCACCGGTTTCCGGGGAATGGGATACCGCACACTGGCCAGGAAACTGGCAACGCCTGCAGGAAAAGTATTTCCGGGACAAACCGGACGGACTTGTGTCGCTGGCGGTGATGGCGCAGCTGGAGCCGGAAATGTGGGCTGAGGCGCGCAGGCTCGGGCTGCCGATCGTCACTGAATTTTTCGGCGGTGAGATGGCCTCACGGCTTGCGGTATTGCATCAGGAGGGACTGCTGGGCGCGGATAATATCTTTAATCACTGCACGGCGCTGCCTGACGAAGGCTGGGCGATCCTGAGAGATGCTGGCGTGAGGGTAAACGTCTGCCCTCGCTCCGACGCACACTACGGCATTGAGGACGGGATGTTTGCCATTCAGTCAGCGATGCGCCACGGCATTCACCCTGGCCTAAGCGTGGATAATGAAACGTCCTACAGCGGTGACATGTTTATGGAGATGCGCGTAGCGTTTTACCTGCAGCGCGTTATGGGTATGCATCAACAACACGGCTGTCGCAGCGCACATTCCCCGAAAACGCTTCAGGCAGCCCAGCTTCTGAAGGCCGCCACTCTCGATGGCGCGGCGTGCGCCGGTCTGCAGGAGAAAGTCGGCAGCCTGACGCCGGGCAAGAAGGCCGATCTGATCCTGATTAACGCGGGGGATCTGAACCTTTACCCCTCCGGAAATGCCTTTGGCACGGTCGTGCATGCAGCAGAGCGCAGCAATATTGACACCGTGATGATTGGCGGACGCATCGTTAAGCAAGGCGGCAACGTGCTGGGCGTGGACAGAGCACGTCTCCGTGCAGCGATTGATGAATCACGTCAGCATCTTTATACCGCTGCAGGCTATGAGCCTGACATGTTTGCAGACTCCTTCCTGCCGCTGCATCAGGCCCCTACTCAAGTTGGTGTATTGAAGGAATGAGTTAAGCAACGTTATAACTAACGCGATAATTCCGTATACAGCGGAATGTATTAACAAAGGCCATGTTATGTATCAGTCAGTTCAGCCAACAACCACCCTCACCACCACCGGAACCTTCGGCGGTGCGAGCGTATCTGTAGCGAACGACTGACAAACAGAACCTCAATCCCCGCCAGCCAGGACGGGGAAATCTCTCTCCGTTCACCACCCTCTGAATGGAGAAAGAAAATGGTTTCATCTGACAATGCTCTCTTAATCATCGACATGCAGCAGGGTCTCTTCCGGGGCCCTTTTTCCCCCAGTTCCGCCGATGCCGTTCTGGCAAATATCCGTTTGTTAATAGCCAACGCGCGGCACGCGCAGGTACCCGTCTTTTTTGCCCGCCATATCGGACCAGACGACTCGCCCTTCTCAGAGAAGGGGCCGTTAACACAGCTGATACCGGAGCTGGACGTGAAGGAGCAGGATGTTGTTTTCACCAAGCGCTATCCCAGCTGTTTTCGGGAAACCGATTTGCAGCACAAACTTAATCAGCGAGGTGTCAAACAGCTGGTCATTGCCGGGATGAAAACAGATTTTTGTGTCGACACCACCTGCCGGGCCGCGCCGGAGCTGGGTTTCAGGACGGTATTGATTTCAGATGCGCATACCACAATGGATAATGCACATTTATCCGCCAATGACATCATTGCGCATCACAACAGCACGCTGGCCGGTCCGTTCGTGACGCTGTCGACTGCCGGCGACTGGCATTTTAATACGGTCAGCTGAGTTGATGGAATCGTCTCCCTCTTTCCCTGCGCGACTTTCAGCGCGCCGGGGATATGAGAGCACAATTACAGGGTAAAACCCCCGTCCCCTACCTGCGCCTGAGCGTACCATTTCATCAGCGCCGCGGTACCGGGCGCGTTCTCCGCCGGTGACCAGGGGGCGGTATCCTGCTCAGGAACAGGCTGGTAGCCGCCGTGCTTAACCTCAAAAATAACGCCGCCTTTATCCAGCGACAGCACGGCATGCCAGGTACCGGGATCCATCTCCAGCACTTTGCACTCTTCGCCTAACACCACGCGCCGGGTCACGTTCCCGCTGTCATCGAAGTTCAATACCAGAAAGCGACCGCTCAGCGCCGTCAGCAGCTCAAACGTATGCGGGTGGCGATGGGGGCGAACATAAGTGCCGGGCTCCATGGCGATAGCCAGGCGCTGCACCGGGTCGCTCAGCTCAGGATGTAAATTACGGTGCGCCCGTAAGCGAGGAGAATTTGCGGCCTGCTCGCTTTGCTGCTGCAGGTCACTGAAGGTAATTTGTTTCATATAAGCCTTTGTGAATGTGGGCAGTCTACGGCAACCCGATAGCCGCACGACGTTATACCATCCTGAAAGGTCGATGAGCGATGGCATTTATGAAACAAAACGCTGCATGGGGTTCGCATGTTCTGTTACAACGTGCTCAAAGCAGAGAGAGGGACTCATCCAGCCAGCCGGGGAGATGTTCTCTGTACCAGGTAAGATAGAGATTAAAGTCGCTCTTTTTCCTTTCGTGCAGGAGTAACACGACTTCAGTCACAATCCATGCTTTAGCGAGAATAATCTCTCTGGCTAACCTGTCTGCGTCCAGATGCGTGGCAAAAACACAGTAGCGCTCGGCAAGTTGTAAAATGCTTTGTTTTGAGCCCATCCCCTTAACCAGTGGAGCAAGGTCGATAGCCGGGCTGCCGGTGCCGAATCTTTCCCAGTCGAAAAGTATCGTATCGCCGTTTTCTCTTCTGCCCCAGTTACCCGCATTGGTATCGCCTGAAATTAAACATTCCTGACGAAACAAAACGCTGCCCGCTTGTTGAAAACGTCGCATCTGCCGCTCAGCGCGGGCGGGCAATTCCAGAAGAGACAGAGATTTTTCAAGTGCTGACGCAGACCAGGTGTGGGTGTGATATATCCATTCGGCGTCGGCAGGATAATTGTGAAGGCGTGAAAGTTGCCTCAATATCTCGTCCCCTGCAACCTCATCCTGGCAGATCTTATAAGGAACGTATTCGAGCGTCAGGCTGCGTCGGCGTGGGTCGGCGTGCAGCAGTCGCGGGGATTCAACAACGCCGCTGAGTGGTTCCGCCGCACGCGTATAAAAGCCATATTCAACATCGCTAACAGGGCATTTTTCTATTACCTGATTGCCATGGCGATCCGCAATCAGGCGGACTTTTGCTGCGCCCATTCTGGATAAGTTCTCGCCAGACATACCACCCTCATGTCACTGGTTCGGGGCATAAGTATAGTGGATCATTATGCAATGCTATGAAAATAACCCTCTGAACTTACTAATCTTTTAGTTTAAAATTACCCCTTTAAACGGGAACTGCTGAACACCTGCTATACACAAGCCCCCCCCATTTTCATTAACGCAGCGGATTTAAAAATGACAAAGTCTGGATTTAAAATTACTTCATTTATTTCGCCTACAATACAATTCATATTAGCGCTCGCAACTTTTATACTTAGTGTAACCTTTAGCCTTGAGCAAAATAGAATATCAAAACTCCAATACTCACCACTTTTTATTTTAAGCATTAACCAACTTTTCGGAAAAGATTACTCACCAACTCAATCAGAAAAATTTGATATATTCAACGAAGGTTATTCCATAAACAATCATGACTATAAACTCCATTCAATCATGAATGTTGCATATACCCTTAGCAACAAATCATATGAAAAAAAATTCTACGTTGATTACTTCTCTGTTCAATCAAAGAAGTCCGGCGGAAAAGATCGCATGTCAGGGGGCATAGGTGAGAACAACATCTTATTATTCAGCAACCTAAAAAAAACAAATCATAAAAAAATTTAACGATAAAGGTATCAATCTAATAAACATTGAACTTCATCATTATTCTGAAATAAGTTACTCCGATACAGAACTCAAGGGAAATTATGTCTACTTCGCAGATTCCGAGCGTGTAACAAAAGATATTTATGACAATTATTTAGCTGGGATTGATGGTTACTATACAATATCACTCTACAGCCCAAATATAGATGAAATCATATCAAGAATCTTACGAGGCAATTAGTTAAATATTGAATATATGCAACTCTAATATTGCGAGTTGCATATGAATTATTTGAACTGCTCCACAGGGTGTGGTTCTCATAATCCACCCACGCCACTGAGAGCGGGCTTTCGGTTCGGATTTTAGCGGCAAAGGTTAAGTCCCAGCCGCAGAACTTTGCACGGGCCAGTGTCTGCAACGGTGCGCAGAACTACCTGGAGACAGGAGTGACCTCGCGGCGTACCAGGGAATAGTCATGTAAATTTGGGCCGAGTTTGGGTATGCTGTGTTCCAGCCATAGTCGTTACTCCTGTTAACGATCTGGTTAGACGCCTCGGCAGTGTTCCACCACTTCAGGGCGTTGCTTTTTATGGTATTCGCATATAAAGTGGTTCATACTATTCAAATTAACGCTAACACAGTGGCATGAACCAATGTAAGAGAAGAATGCCAAAAACAAAACTGATCGTTCAAATAGCACAAGAAAGATCATCCGCCTCGAAGATGAATTACTTAATCAAATAGACATTTTGGCTGGTGAAGGCGATTTTAGCTCATGGGTAAAAAAAGAGTGCAGAGAAAAAATTCGCAAAAGTGGAATAGATCCTAAAGGTTAATGGGATTTTTAAAAAATATCAACAGCGCGTAATTAAACCGACAAGATATTGATTTAAGGAGATTGCATGAACAAAACAACAATATATTTTTTCATAGATGAATCTGGTGACAAAGGTTATTCAAACTCAAGACCCTTCCACGAAATAGGAGTAATGGCAGGATTCCTTATTAATGACTGGAATGTCCCAATCCTACAAGAAAAGATAGAGAGTGGATTAAGCAAACTCAACCTCGATCCCATAAAAAAACTTCACATGTCAGAGTTAGATAAAACTCAGCAAGCCAAAGTAATTGATTTAATCAAAGAGTTGTTTAAAAAATTTAATCTAAAGTTTTTTTATTCTGTAATATATACCTCATCATATGCATATTTTGTTGGACTCAACCCGGAACAACAAAAAGAGTCCATGCACTCTCAGTTACTACAAAACATCTTAATTACAGCTCTATCACTCTGTACCCGTATAATTGAAAAGTTCAACACCGATGTGAAATTACAAATTGTAAGTGATAACATAGATTCCGGCGTATTAAAAACAATGAAAAAAGATTTTTCCCGAATAGTTAATTTTTTAAATGGGGCAAGGAATAGAACATACATAACCAAAACCGAATATGTCGAATCAGAAATAACCAATTTATCACATGATCCGAGACCCAAAAATGGGAAGTTCGAAG
The DNA here is from genome assembly GCF_034106185.1 of Enterobacter sp. 296B2. Lineage (NCBI taxonomy): Bacteria > Pseudomonadati > Pseudomonadota > Gammaproteobacteria > Enterobacterales > Enterobacteriaceae > Enterobacter > Enterobacter sp. 296B2. Next base: position 207,602 of record NZ_JAWNCA010000001.1, read on the forward strand.
TTGATATTCGCGTTGAAAACTCAGCAATCACGTTTATTTCCGATGTATTATCTTACACAACATTTCAACATTTAATTAAGTTTATGCAAGATAATCCTACGATGGATCTTAATACATCAAAGGCTAGCTTCGGTCATCCCTTAGAAGAGTTTTTAATGCTGCAATTCACCCCTGACCTTGAAGAGATGAATTTAATCGGAAAAATATTTGGACCAGGTAGAAAAAATTAAAATAAGTACAGTCTCTTTGCTCTTTGCGCTTTTCACTGGCATAGATATCACACCAGTAATCGATAGCGTTCTACACAGTTACTGGAGTGAACAGTTTCTCTTTGGTGAGTTTGTTCTCTTTCCGTGGATCGAGTCCCGGAGAAAACCATGCCCGGCACTCGTCCCTTTTCTCTCTGGCCTGTTTAAGTGTCATTTCTGGATACTTGCCTAACGTCATCCAGACGGGGACGCTTTGTCGGCCGGAATGTCTGAAGAAATAAACAAAGCTCACAGCGCCACTCATACTGACTCTGGCGGACAGTTCCCGTCCATCGGCCACCATCTTTTGACGCGGCAGCGGTTTACCATGTAGGCTTTTAACGCCTTGTCGCTTAACTTGTTCTCGCCCGCCATAACACCTCATTCTGCAATACACACTCAACTGCAACGCCGAAAAACAGTATAAAAGCAATGCAAACAACATTTCTTGCTTCTTCATAATTAACAATGAGTTAATGAATGAATCCGGTTTTTCATGCGTACCCATGAGGTAGTGTGAAGGATAGTAGATCATCATCCCACGTTGAGTAAAACTCACATTGACTGCCACTATTTATCGTTTTTCAAACCTATCCGCGTTGAAATACCATCCCTTCATCCCTGGTATATTGCTGGCCAGAAATTGATAGCAAAATTCAAATAATAATATATGTATATGGAGCACCTATGACACTCGATGTTTTATTTCATCTAATGAAAACGATCTCACCTGAAAAAAACACCGCCGGTGAAAATATACATGAGCTCATCACGTTACTTTCGTCAGATAGCGATCGCGCTGAGGCGCTTTCGCCATTTATCCATCGACTTCATCTCCTGTCTTTCGCTCAACGCAATCCGGGTAACGCCGAAGCGTTGCTCTCGGCACACGTTCCAAAAGACGATGCAGCCCTTACCCTGCCTGACTTCGCTGACTGGCCTCGGGTGCGTTACGCAGTGTCCGGGGATGTCCAGACGCCGGAATCAGAAGAGTATTTCAGCAAAATGACCTCGGCTGCCAATGTGATACGCGCGGCACTGATCGATGCCGAGCGCGTAAAAGGAACGCCTGCGCTTTATATTCTGGACAAATTACTCGATCTGAACAGTGCGCTGCCGGAAAGATATAAGAAAATGGCAAATATTCCCTACGCCTGAATACATTTAACAGGCAGGATATTCCGCGAGAAATATCCTGCTTTTTATTTCATACACGCTTTTCATTGTAATCAAGACAGACGATATCCAACGAAGGAACAACCGGCGCGTTAAGATTAAGCCAGGCCAGCAACCGTTCAATACTCTGTCCTCTGAGCGAATGTTTCGGCCAGACGAGGTAGTAGCCATCTCCCGTTGCTATCGCCTCCCTGAAGGGCAGCGCGAGCAGGCCGCTTTTCAGCGCGTCGAGCGTGAGGCGGAGATCGGCCATCGCCACGCCGTGACCGTGCATGGCGGCCAGGCTTCCCTGCTCTAACGTGTCGAACACAATCCCGCCGCTCATGTCGAGACCGGGAAATAACCCCGTCGTTTTAAGCCAGCGCTTCCAGTCCCGCCTGTCCGGTGAGGGATGGATAAGATCGCACTGTTCAAGCCGATGCCGGGCAGGTTCGAGCAGCGACGGGGGACAAACCGGAATAAGCCATTCGCTGAAAAGCAGGCTGCTCTCCGTTGACTCGCCGAAATAACCATTCCCGAGGAGGATCGCACAATCGTATGGCTCACGGCTGAAGTCAACGGTGTCGAAGTCCATCCAGACGCTGGCAATTTCGATTTTCGGCTTTGCATGGTTCTCGCGAAAAGATTTCAGGACACTAAGAAGCCATCGCATCGTCAGGGTACTGGGGGCCTTGAGGCGCAGAAGGTGATTTTCACTCCTGAACGCGCGGCAGGCCCACTCAATATTCGAGAAACTTTCGCTAAGCTGCCCGGCAAGAATACGCCCGGCGTCACTGACCTCCACTCTCGGCCCCTGCCGCTTAAACAGCTCGCAGTCGAACCACTGTTCAAGGGTCCGGACATGCCTGCTGACCGCCCCCGGAGTGATATTCAATGCTTCAGCGGCTTTGCTGAAGGAGTTCAGCCGCGCGGCAACTTCAAACGCGCGCAGCGCATACAGTGGCGGTAAAGACATACGTTCCCTTTTAATGAGGTTTGATCGTGGCGTTTTTTATCGCCCACGTAACTTATCACCTGGTTGATTAGACGGAAACGTCAGCAGTCATTGCTCGGTTGCCTGAATGGCGCGGCTGACCTCATTTCGAGGCTTTCCTGAATCCATGGCTACAGAATGCTCACACATGAAGTCGGGACAGCACATGCTAAAACCCGTATAACGTTTCTTATCATCGGCAGTTTTAAAGGGTTCTTAATGGTTACGGTTGAGGAAATTAGAGTGAAATATCCAGGCGCAGAGGCCTGGCAAATGGGTGACAGTCCGGAACTGGCCAGCGAGCTTGCGGATCTGATTAAAAAAGGGATTAAAACGGCCTCCTGTGGATCTTTTGCCTCTTACCAGCAGGAACAATCTGCTCCCAGGATCGGGAGCTATAACATTATCCTCGATGGTCAGAATGTCCCTGTTTGCGTAACCAGGCTCGTTTCAATGCGGCTGGTGCGTTTTTGTGATGTTACTGAGGCGTTTGCCCGTAAAGAAGGTGAAGGTGATTTAAGCCTTGAATACTGGCAGAAAGAGCATCAGCGATTTTTCACCAGCGAAGGTCATTTTTCTGAAGATATGGAGTTGATTGCAGAAGAATTTGAAGTGACTGAGGTGCTGTAGGATAACGAAACGGGCCGGCATTTATAGCAATGTCGCTCGTTACAAAAGTGAACATCAGCATTTCGGACGTTATCGACGCCAGGCAAGTTCCAACACCTACAACGCCTGGCTTCCCAGTGCGGCGACAATCGCCCCCTCCATTTTCTCGGGCGTAGTCATCGGTGCAAAACGCTTGAGTGGTTTACCGTCGCGTCCAATCAGAAACTTAGTAAAGTTCCACTTGATCCGCCCCCCCAGCACGCCGGGCAATTCATTTTTCAGATAACGAAACAGCGGATGCGCTGCGTTACCGTTGACCTCGACTTTCTCAAACATCGGGAAACTCACGCCGTAGTTGATGTAACAGGTTTTCGAGATTTCGTCGGTGCCGCCGGGTTCCTGTTTGCCGAACTGGTTGCAGGGGAAGCCCAGCACCACTAACCCTCGTTCGGCATATTTTTTGTATAGCGCTTCAAGACCCGCATATTGCGGCGTAAAGCCACAGTGGCTGGCAGTATTCACGACCAGAACCACCTTCCCCGCATAGTCGGCCATAGAGATAAGCTGCCCATCCAGACGGGCGGCGGTAAGCTGATGAAAATGAGTCATGTTAATGATGATCTCTTAGAAAAACGGTTAGCACATCCTTTGGAGGGGTTATACCCGTTTCAGAAAGCATCCAGCCCACAGCGCCGCGATGATAGATACTGTGAAACAGCACATGATTAAGCATATCCACCGCTTTCATTTCACCGTGTCCGCCATCGACGAAGCGGAATTTGATGATTTCAGAAAGTCCGGGAATGTCCATTGAACCTGAGTGCTTAATATACCAGTCAGTGCATTCAGTCATGTTATTCAGAAGCTCGTCTGCAGACGGCGTTTCTGGCGTATTCAACGCGGTGTATTGATGCGTTTGACCAGTAATATTTGCTCTGAAAATCATATCCACGACATAAACATGATTCATAAGTCTGAGCATCAGATGGTGCTTTTCAGGATTGGCTGAGGCATCAACCCTCTGTATTGCTTGTAAGGTTTCCGTGTCTGCCCAGCGTTTGAATTTGAATAACGTGACAATCGTGCTTGTATCCATTTTCCCCTCCTGATTAACAATAAATTATCATATCAGCAACATTGTCAGGTGGATATCGCTTCCGTTCCCGGCACAAAATTGACGGTAATTGGGTCACCCGAAAAATTCCCTCATGGCAGGCTAAGTGTGGTACATTCCTGGCGCGTCAATGATCACCACACTCGCTATCAGGTATGCAGAACATAACAAAAAAAATTCACTGGCTTCTGCTTACTCTCCCACTCCTCAGTGGTTGCGGCACGCTCTCACAAATGTCCTCCCCGGAAGGTACACAGGAACTTCTCACCCATGAGTCGCTGGATGGCGACGTTGACAGCGTGGTGCGTCACTACATGGCGCAAAAGTCCGTTCCCGGGATGACGGTCGCGGTGATCCATAATCACGGCTCACCGCAGTTTTATACCTGGGGAGTAACCGATGCGGTCAATCGCTATCCGGTCAGGCCCGACACCCTGTTTGCGCTCGGCTCGCTCAGCAAAGGGATCACGGCGGAAGTGGTGGCCTGTCTGGTGAGTGAGGGGCAACTGAACTGGAACGACAGCCTTGCGACATTGCTACCGGCGGGAACGCCGCTAAGCAAGGATGCACAAAAAATCACTCTTCTGGAGCTGGTAACCCACACCTCCGGCCTGCCGCGCCAGAATATGGATGTTCCGATGCTCGGAAAATTCATCCGCTATTTAAGCACGGGTGATAACTTCTACGGTGAGCTGGACAGCGATAACGTGCTGAATTATCTCGCCAACTGGCGAGCGCCGAAGGATAAAACGCCGCAATACTCCAATACCGGCTACGCCCTGATCGGCTATATCCTGAAGCACAAAACCGGGGAAGATATTCAGAGTTTAGCCTCACGCTATATTTTCCGTCCGCTGCACATGGCTAACAGCAGTTTTACGCCCCAGAAGCTCAAAGGCTACCCGCAGCGGGCGCTCGGCCACGCGGGCGATCAGCCGAAATTTATCCCGCGCGGGCAGCTCACCCCGGACTGGCATTTTTCTAACAACATGGTGGCGGCAGCGAGCTTGTACAGCAACGCCGAAGATCTGGCGGCCTATGCCCGCTATCACGTCTCAACGACCCACAGTCCCTTGCTGGACAGCGTTTTTGACGAAGTCAGAAATACCGATATTCAACGCCCCGACGGAGTGCAGGGTATTGCCTGGACCACCGACTTTATCGGCCTGGAAAAAATCACCTATCAGGTCGGCTATATCGGCGGCTACTCCAGCTTTATCGGTTATGACAAAGAAAAAGGCAATGCGGTGGTGGTGCTGCAAAATACCTTTAACTGGAGTAATTACATTGGCATTGCGCTATTGATGGATATGGCGAAAAAAGACGACCTTACCCCTGGTTCGCCGACTTCGGCCTTAAATTCTCGTCAAACGTCAGCCGTTTCCGGTCAGGCTCTACCTCGCGCAGCGGTTCAACCTGGTGCATAGTCAGCTTGCAGCGCTCCACCAGCACCTGATACTCCCGCGTGCCCTGCCGCTTCCACGCCAGCTCCTGCTCGCTTAGCTCACGGATCGCTTTGGCCGGGCTGCCGATAATCAAATGGTTGGCGGGCATCTCCGCTTTCGCCTTCACGAACGCCGCCGCGCCGACGATGCTGTTTTCACCGATGACCGCGCCATCCATGACTACCGCGTTCATGCCCACCAGCGCGTTACGGCGGATCACGCAGCCGTGGAGAATGGCGCTGTGGCCGATATGCCCGTCCTCCTCCACCACCGTGTCCTGCTCCGGGAAGCCGTGCATCACACAGTTATCCTGAATGTTCGCACCGTCTTTCACGACGATACGGCCAAAATCACCACGCAGGCTGGCGTTAGGGCCAACATAAACGCCTTTACCCAGGATCACGTCGCCAATCAGCACCGCCGTCGGGTGAACATAGCTCTCGTCAGGCACGACCGGGGTCAGACCGTCAATTTGATAAACTGGCATCTTCACTCCTTATGCGCTTGTAAGACCACCAAAGCGTTGATAGTAGAGCGTGCCGGGCACGGGCAGTTCGCCCACGGAGGTTTCGCCCTTCTCGCTGACAAACGCCAGCGCCCCCGGCGCGACACGCTGATAGATATTAATGCAGAGCTGTCGGGCGCTTTGCCCCGCCCAGTGCGCGGGCAGCAACTCTTCCGGCAGCAGCGGATCTTTCAGCACCACGCGACGATAAAAGTGAATCAGCAGCAGCTGGATCTGGAAGCAGCGTTCCGGCGTCAGCTCCTCCGGCGCGGCCTCTTTTAACAGCGGCAGCAGCGGACGGAACGAGTTGATAAACGACTCGTACATCGCGTTTTGCTCGGTTAACTGCCAGCACTCCTCCACCCGCGAACGCAGCGCGGCGCGGGAGAGCGCCAGCGGCGAGTGGGCTTCAAAGAAAATCACGTTTTCCGCCACCCCGGCATCGTGAAGCAGGGACTGCACGTCCGCCAGATGCTGTGACGGCGAGGCCATCAGGCTCGGCGCCAGCGTGCCGAAACCCTGCCAGATCAGCTGTTTTTTGACGTCGGCAAGGGTGGTTTTATCCAGCCCCTCGGAGAGCAGCAACAGCCATTTGCCGTCCCAGGCGGGCAGTTCCGCGCGGTAAATCTTATTCTCCGCGCGGCGCGTCAGGCGAAGCCCCTTATCGCTCAGGCGGTAAAAGCTGCGACGCCCGATGCGGGAAACATCCAGCCAGCCCTCTTTGTTGAGGCGAAACAGCGCGGTGCGCACGAAACGCTCGCCGAATCCCATGCCTTCCAGCAAGGCGGCCAGGCTGCCGAGCCAAATCTCACCGCCGCGGTGGGAAAGCGCGTCACCGTATAGCGAGGAGATAAGCGATGTCCCGCTGACGGGAACGGAGCTGACCGCGTGCTGGATGAAGGCGTCGAGTTTATTCATGTGATTCATTCTGTTGTTATTTTTGTCCTGGATGAATCATAGCATAGGATTCTGGGGTTTCCCCCTCACCCTGGCCCTCTCCCCTGAGGGGAGAGGGGAAAAGGCCGCACCGAGCAGTTCCTTATCCCCTTTCTGGGGAGGGAAAAGACCGCACCGTACAGTCCCTTCTCCCCTTTGGGGAGAAGGTTAGGATGAGGGGGAGTTGTTTAACCGTTGGCCGCAACTTTACGTAAGTCAAACACCCGGCAGGCTTTCCCCTCTGAGCGCGGAATGCTGCCGCAGTTAACAATCATTACGTCGGTGGAGATCCCTACCATCGACTTAATGCGGTGGCGCAGCTGGTGGCACACCTGGCAACGCTGCTCGTGCGTCAGCGTGAGGCTACTCTCTTTCAGCTCCACCTTCACGGAAAGTGAATCAAGATGCCCGCGACGGTTCACCTCCAGCTGGTAGTGCGGAGAAAGATGCTCGAACTTCACAATCTCCTCTTCCAGCTGCGACGGGAAGACGTTGACGCCGCGAATGATCAGCATATCGTCACTGCGGCCGCTGATCCGGTCCATGCGGCGCATGCTGCGCGCGGTGGCCGGGAGCAGACGCGTCAGGTCGCGGGTGCGGTAGCGGATCACCGGCAGCGCCTCTTTGGTCAGCGTGGTGAACAGCAGTTCGCCCTGCTGACCGTCATCCAGCGGCGTGCCGTCGTTCGGGTTGACGATCTCCGGGTAGAAGTGATCTTCCCAGATGGTCGGGCCATCGGCGGTTTCGATACACTCCATCGCCACGCCCGGCCCCATCACCTCGGAGAGGCCGTAAATGTCCAGCGCCGTAATCCCTAAGCGTTTTTCAATTTCGCGACGCATGGCCTGCGTCCACGGCTCGGCGCCAAAGACGCCCACGCGCAGGGAACAGCCGCTGGCATCGCCGCCCATCTGGCGCTCCAGCTCCTCAATCAGGTTGAGGCAGTAGGATGGCGTCACCATGATCATGTCCGGCTGGAAATCACGGATCAGCTGCGCCTGTTTCTCCGTCTGGCCGCCGGACATGGGGATCACCGTCGCCCCTAAACGCTCGGCGCCGTAGTGCGCGCCCAGCCCACCGGTAAACAGGCCATAGCCATACGCCACGTGAATTTTGTCCTTCGCGCTGCCGCCCGCCGCGCGCAGTGAACGTGCCACCAGGTTGGCCCAGTTGTCGATGTCGCCCTGCGTGTAGCCGACAACGGTCGGTTTGCCGGTAGTGCCGGATGACGCGTGAATACGCACCACCTGCTCCATCGGCACGGCAAAGGTATCGAACGGATAGTTATCACGCAGATCCTGCTTGGTGGTGCACGGGAATTTGCGGATATCCGCCAGCTCGTTGAAATCGTCAGGGTGAACGCCCGCGGCGTCAAACTTGCGTTTATACATCGGGACGTTGCTATAGGCGTGGTGCAGCGTCCATTTCAGACGCGCGGTCTGCAGCGCCTGCAGTTCATCAAGGGAGGCCGTTTCAATCGGATCAAGCTTTGTTGTATTTGTCATCGCAGGGTACTCACATTGTTTTTATGCTCAAACACGCTCAAGGATCATGGCAATGCCCTGACCCACACCGATGCACATCGTACACAGCGCGTAGCGCCCGCCGCGTCGGTGCAGTTCATTACTCGCGGCCAGCGCCAGCCTGGCGCCGCTCATTCCCAGCGGGTGACCCAGCGCAATCGCGCCACCGTTCGGGTTGACGTGCGCGGCATTATCCGGCAGGCCCAGCTGACGCAGAACGCCCAGCGCCTGCGAGGCGAAAGCTTCGTTAAGCTCGATCACGTCCATATCGTTAATGCTGAGTCCGGCGCGCTCCAGCACCTTGCGGGTGGCCGGTACCGGGCCGAGGCCCATCAGACGTGGCTCCACGCCTGCCGTCGCCATCGCCACGATCCGGGTGCGCGGGACTAATCCCTGCGCCAGCGCTATCTTCTCGCTGGCGACGATCAGCGCCGCCGCGCCGTCGTTGACGCCGGAGGCATTTCCCGCCGTGACCACCCCGTTCTTACGAAACGGCGTTTTCAGACCAGCAAGCTGCTCAAGCGTAGTGTCCGCCCGCGGATGTTCATCCACGCTGAATTCCGTGACTGCCCCTTTTTTACCTGGGATCGAAACCGGTACAATCTCCTGCGCCAGGATGCCGTTCTGCTGCGCCTGCGCGGTACGCTGCTGGCTGCGCAGCGCGAACGCGTCCTGATCGGTACGGCTGATATTTAACAATTCAGCTACATTCTCTGCCGTTTCCGGCATACTGTCAGTTCCGAATTGCTGATGCATGAGCGGATTCACAAATCGCCAGCCGATGGTGGTATCAAAGATCTCCGCCTGACGCTGAAACGCGGCGGTGGCTTTACCCATCACAAACGGCGCGCGGGACATCGACTCCACGCCGCCCGCGATCAGCAGGTCACCATCGCCCGCCTTAATGGCGCGCGCCGCAAAACCAATCGCGTCCAGCCCCGACCCGCACAGGCGGTTAATGGTGGTCCCGGACACCGTCTGCGGCAGCCCGGCCAGCAGGGACGACATGCGCGCTACGTTGCGGTTATCTTCCCCCGCCTGGTTAGCGCAGCCGAAAATCACGTCGTCAATCCGCTCCAGGTCGAGCTGCGGGTAGCGGGCCAGCAGCGCGCGCAGCGGCATGGCACCAAGATCGTCAGTTCGGACTGCGGAAAGCGCGCCACCGTAGCGCCCCACCGGAGTTCGAACGCCATCACATATAAATGCGTCACGCATCAGGCCTCTCCTGTCACATTGCCGCCGATGCGGTGAGATTTTCCGCGAAAAAGGGCGACGGTTTTCTGTTGCTGATTCTGGATTTCAATGTCATACACACCGGTCAGCTTGCCCTGATGCATCACCCGCGCGGTGGCGGTGAGCGTGTCCCCGGCAAAGCCCGGACGCAGAAAATCAATTGAGCAGCCGGAGGCTACCGCCGCCAGCCCCTGGCTGTTGCAGGCGTAGGCAAAGGCGGTATCTGCCAGCGAAAATAGCTGTCCGCCGTGGCAGGTTTTGTGGCCATTAAGCATCTGCGGGGTGATGGTCATGGTCACCACCGCGTAGCCCTCGTCCATCTCGACAATGTCCATCCCCATCGCCTGCGCGCAGGCGTCCCGTTCGTACATGGCGCGGGCGTTATGCCAGGCGTTATGACTCATAGCTACTCTCCAGAAGCGCGCGCTGGCGCAGCAGGGAACAGGGGCGATAGCGTTCTTCGCCGTAATGACGCTGCAGGTTTTCCAGAAGCGTTAGCAGCCGTTGCCAGCCCAGACGCTCGCCCCAGGCAATCGGCCCGCTCGGGTAGTTGACGCCCAGGCGCATGGCGGTGTCGATGTCCTTCTCGCTGGCGACCCCTTTTTGCAGGGCGTCCAGCGCTTCGTTGGCAATCATCGCCACCGTGCGCCAGACCAGCAGGCCGGGATAATCGGCAATTTGCACTACCCGGTTACCCTGCTGCTGCAGATAGCGGATGGCTTTTTGCGTTGCGGTATGCGGGTTGCTGGCAGCGGCGGCGATCACCGCCACGTCGCGCTCGATGCGGTCCACCACCACCACCGGGCCGTTGAGCCGCAGTGCCAGCGCCTGGGCGGTTTCTCCTTGCGTTTCAATCAGATATACATCATCAATTTCGGTGACACCGTCACGTCTCTTTTCCACGCGCATCGGGCTGTAGCTATCGTTCACGGCCTGCACCCATTGCACGGCGGGCCTGTCGCCCTGCCAGTCGTAGACGCCCTTCCCGCTCTTTTTGCCAAGCCTTCCCGCCAGCACCAGCTCCTGCTGCACCAGCGAAGGCAGAAAACGACGCTCCTGCCAGAAGGCGTTAAATACCGAGCAGGTCACCGCGAAGTTCACGTCCTGACCAATCATGTCGGTCAGCTCCAGCGGCCCCATCGGGAAACCGCCGCCTTCGCGCAGGGCGGCATCAATCACCTCCGGCGGCGCGACCTGCTCTTCCAGCGCGCGCCAGGCTTCGGAATAGAACGGACGGGCGACGCGGTTGACGATGAACCCCGGCGTTGACTGGCAGCGAACGGGCTGTTTGCCCCAGTTCAGCGCCAGCTCGCACAGCGCGTCTGCCACTTCCGGGGAGGTCGCCAGCCCGCTGACCACCTCCACCAGCTTCATCACCGGCGCCGGGTTAAAGAAATGCAGCCCTGCGACCCGCTCCGGGTGGTGGATGTCCGCGGCAATCGCCGTGACGGAGATGGAAGAGGTATTGCTGGTCAGCACCGTCTGCGGCGGGCAGATGTCAGCCAGCTGCGCAAACAGCGCCTTTTTCACCTCCAGCCGCTCGGATGCCGCTTCAATCACCAGTTCAGCTGTGGAGAGCGCGGTGATATCCGTGACCGGAACCAGCCGGGCAAGGATCTGGCTCCCGGCATCGGCGGAGAGTTTTCCGCGCGTCACCCGGGAGGCCAGACGCTGGCGGATCCCGTCGATAGCGCGGGATACCGCATCGCTGGAGATGTCGTAGAGCAGCACCTGATGCCCATGGCTGGCCGCCACTTCGGCAATCCCGGCGCCCATCGTGCCGCTGCCAATCACGGCGACAGTCCGTACGTTCAGCATCTTATTTCCCCGTAAAGTTCGGCGTGCGCTTCGCCAGGAAGGCGCTGACGCCCTCGCGGTAGTCGTCGCTGCGCCCGGCCAGCCGCTGATAGTCACGCTCCAGATCGAGCTGGGCGTCCAGGGTGTTGGTTTCCGCGGCATTGATGGCCTGCTTGATCAGCCCCAGCCCGAAGGTCGGCTGCGAGGCAAAGTGCAGCGCCATCTGCTGCGCCGTAGCGGAGAGCTGTTCGTCATCCACCACCTGCCAGATCATCCCCCACGCCTGCGCCTGTTCGGCGCTGAGCTTGTCGCCGAGCAGCGCCAGCCCCATGGCGCGGGCGCGTCCGGCCACGCGCGGCAGCAGCCAGGTGCCGCCGCAGTCCGGCACCAGGCCGAGCTTACTGAAGGCCATCACGAAGTTGGCGGAACGGGCGGCAATCACCATGTCGCACCCGAGCGCCAGCGTGGCCCCCGCGCCCGCCGCCACGCCGTTAACGGCACAGATGACCGGCTTCGGCAGCTTTGCAAGGCGGCGCACCAGCGGGTTGTAGAAGGTTTCAACGGACATGCCCAGATCCGGCGCCGGGCCGTTGGGGTCGACGTTGCGGTCGTTCAGATCCTGCCCGGCACAGAAGCCGCGTCCTGCCCCGGTGATCAGCAGGCAGCGCACGGTGTCATCACGCTCGGCCTGTTTCAGGCACTCGGCCAGCTGCTGGTGCATCACGTCGTTGAAGCTGTTCAGACGCTCCGGACGGTTCAGCGTAATGGTCATCACGCCCTGTTCTACATGACTGAGAATAAATTCCACAATTAACGTCCTTTAAAGTCGGGGGTGCGTTTTTGTAAGAAGGCGTCGATGCCTTCCCGGCGGTCTTCGGTGGCAGAAAGCAGCGTAAACAGCTGGCGCTCCTGGGCCAGACCGGCCTGGAGCGGCACCTCCTGAGACTGGCGCAGCGCCTGTTTCGCCGCCTGCAGCGCCAGCGGCGAGTGGCGCGCCATCAGCGCCGCCTGCTTCAGGGCATACTCCAGCGTCAGCGCGGCCGGGAAAACATCGCTGACCAGCCCGGCGCTCAGCGCCTGCTGCGCGGAAATACTCTCGCCGGTCAGCACCATTTTGCTGGCAAGGGATTTACCGACGCTGCGGATAAGACGCTGGGTGCCGCCCGCACCGGGCATAATGCCCAGCGTGATTTCCGGCAGGCCAAAGCGGGCGTTATCGCCAGCAATCACCACGTCGCACAGCAGCGCCAGCTCGCAGCCTGCCCCCAGCGCGAAGCCGTTCACGGCGGCGATCAGCGGTTTGCTGAACGCGTTAATGCGCGCCCACAGCTGCGGGCGGATATCGTTCAGGGTGGCGGGCAGGTCTTTCTCCGCCATTTCGTTGAGATCGGCCCCGGCGGCAAAGCAGCGCTCGCTGCCGTAAATCACGCAGACGGCGATGTCGGCATCCACGGCGGCAGCCTCAAGCTGCTCAGCAAGTTCGGTTAACAGCGCGTTGTTGAGGGCGTTGCGCGCCGCCGGACGGTTGAGCGTCAGCTGCAGCACGCGGCCATGGCGGGTAACAATCAGTTCGCTCATGCCATCCCCTTCGCGTCGAAGTCGACAATCACGTCGGCGGTTAACGGCAGCGACTGGCAGCTCAGCACATACCCGGCGGCCAGCTCATCCGGCTCCAGGCTGTAGTTGGTCGCCATGTCCACCTTCCCGCGTAGCACTTTGCATTTACAGGTGGCGCACACGCCGCCCTTGCAGGCGTACGGCAGATCCGCCCCCTGACGCAGGGCGGCGTCGAGGATGCTTTCGTCGTCCGCCGTCAGGGTGATTTCACGGTCACGCCCGTCCTGGCGAACGGTCACTTTCTGACCTTCCGCCTGGACGTGCGCCGCGCGTTTAACGGTAGTGCCCGGCGTGTTAAAGCGCTCAAGGTGAATGGCTTTGTCCGGCATCCCCAGCGCCTTCAGCGTGGCTTCGGCATCATCCATCATCGCCGACGGGCCGCAGATAAACGCCTCGTCGTACTGACGGAAGTTAATCAGGGTTTTCGCCAGCGCCTGCAGCTTTTCTCCGTCGATGCGGCCAAAGAGCAGATCGCTGTCCAGCCGCTCCTGGCTGAAGATAGAGACCAGCTGCAGCCGCTGCGGATATTTGTCCTTCAGGTCCGCCAGCGCCTGGCGGAACATCATGCTCTGGCTGCTGCGGTTGCCGTAGATCAGGGTGAAATGGCTGTTGGGTTCGGTCGCAAGCGTAGCGGAGATAATCGCCAGCATCGGGGTGATCCCGGAGCCTGCCGCAATCGCCAGATAGTGGCCTTCACGTTCAGCCCGCGGCTGGTAGCCAAACTGCCCCTGAGGCACCATCACCTCCAGAGCCATACCCGCTTTGATCTCATCCCGGGCGTAGCGGGAAAAGCGCCCGCCGTCGATGGCTTTGACCGCCACGCTGATCTCGCCCGGGGCGTTACTCCGGCAGATGGAGTAGCAGCGGCGTAGATCGTCTCCGTCAAGCTTCGTTTTTAACGTCAGGTGCTGGCCGGGGCGGAAGCGGTAGGCGTCCTGCAGCGCCTGCGGCACCGCGAAGGTAATCGTCACCGCGTCGCGGGTTTCGGGTTCCACTTTTGCCACTGTTAATGAATAAAACGTTGTCATGGCAGCCTCAAATACATTTGAAATAGTCGAAGGGCTCGCGGCAGGTGTTGCAGCGGTAGAGCGCTTTGCAGGCCGTCGAGCCAAATTCACTGATAAGCGAGGTGTCAGTGCTGGCGCAGCGCGGGCAGCTCACCTCCAAAGGCGCGTGCGCGTGACAGCTATGCCCCACGGGCGGGCTAATGCCGTACGCCCGCAGGCGCTCGCGCGCGTCGGCGGTCATCCAGTCGGTGGTCCAGGCGGGTTCAAGCTGGAGCACAATGTGTACAGGGGTAAAGCCGTGCGCGGTCATCGCGTCGCGGATCGCCCCCAGCAGGTGTTCCGTTGCCGGACAGCCTGAGTAGGTTGGCGTGAAGCCAATGACCCAGCCTTCCCCTTGCGCCTTCACGCTGCGCACCATGCCTAAATCGGTGATGGTTAATACCGGCACTTCCGGATCGGGGATCTGGCTTAACAGCGACCAGATCTGCGGAATTTGCGCGGGCGCGATGTCGACGAGGCGTTGCATGGCGTTCTCCTTTACCACTGCTGACCGGGATACGCGCGCTGGAGATACTGCATCTCCGCCAGCATCGGGCCCAGATGTTCGGTATGCAGCCCCCTCTTGCCCCCGGTGCGGTATGCCACCTCTGCGGGCACCTGCAGGCAGGCTTCATTCAGACCGGCAAAGACTTCGCTTTCCCACGGCTGGCGCAGGACGCGCGGGTCAACCGCCACGCCGGCGTCAATCAGCGCCAGCTCGACGTCATCGGCGTCAAACAGCTCCGCCGTAAAACGCCACAGATTGTCGATAGCCTGCTGCATTTTTTGCGCGGATGTTTCGGTCCCGTCGCCCAGACGCACCAGCCAGCCGCGGCTGAAGCGCAGGTGGTAGCGCACCTCTTTAATCGCTTTGGCGGCAATGGCGGCAAGCTGGCTATCGCGACTTTGGGTCAGCCGCTCGTACAGCGCCACATTCCAGGCATCCATCAGGTACTGGCGGGCAATGGTTTCGGCGAAGCTGCCGTTCGGCTGCTCCACCAGCAGGACGTTGCGGAACTGACGCTCGTCGCGGCCAAACGCCAGCGTGTCTTCATCGCCCTGGCCTTCTGATTCCGCGGCATAGGTCAGGAAATTGCGCGCCTGGCCCAGCAGGTCGAGACCGATATTGGCGAGCGCAAGGTCAATTTCCAGCTCCGGCGCGTGGCCGCACCAGGCGCCGAGACGATGGGAGAGCACCAGACCGTTGTCGCCCAGACGCAGGGCATAGGCAGTCACTGAATTCATTCTTTGCCTCACATATGCTCGATGCCGTCAGGGATGGTATAGAACGTCGGATGGCGGTAAACCTTGCTTTCCGCCGGGTCGAAGAACTCACCGCTCTCTTCCGGCTGGGAGGCGACAATCTCGCTCGCCTTTACCACCCAGATAGAGCACCCTTCGCTGCGGCGAGTGTAGGCATCACGCGCATTTTCCAGCGCCATGCGATCGTCGGCGGCATGCAGGCTGCCCACGTGACGGTGGGATAACCCTTGTTTGCTGCGTACGAACACTTCGTACAGCGGCCAGTAGACATTGCTCATTGTTACTTCCTCTTATGCGGCCTGACGGGCGCGCTGTTTTTCCGCGTGCGCCAGTGCGGCTTCGCGCACCCACGCCCCCTCTTCCCAGGCTTTACGTTTCGCGGCCAGGCGCTCGTGGTTGCAGATGCCGCGCCCGTTAATGACCTCGTCAAACTCCTGCCAGTCGATCTCGCCGAAGCGGTAGTGGCCGCTTTCTTCGTCAAAGCGCAGGTCGGGATCCGGCACCGTCATGCCCAGCATCTCCACCTGCGGCACCGTGTTGTCAACAAAGCGCTGGCGCAGCTCGTCATTGCCGAAGCGTTTGATTTTCCAGGCCAGGCTGCGGGCGCTGTTCGGCGAGTTGTCATCGTTCGGCCCGAACATCATCAGCGCTGGCCACCAGAAGCGGTTGATGGCGTCCTGCAGCATCTGGCGCTGGGCCTCACTGCCCTGCGCCAGCGCCATGCAGGCTTCAAAGCCCTGACGCTGGTGGAAACTCTCTTCTTTACAGATTTTCACCATCGCCCTGGCATACGGACCGTAGGAGGTCCGGCACAGCGCCACCTGGTTGACGATGGCGGCGCCGTCCACCAGCCAGCCAATCACGCCGAT
This sequence comes from Enterobacter sp. 296B2, assembly GCF_034106185.1. Lineage (NCBI taxonomy): Bacteria > Pseudomonadati > Pseudomonadota > Gammaproteobacteria > Enterobacterales > Enterobacteriaceae > Enterobacter > Enterobacter sp. 296B2. The sequence continues at coordinate 223,956 of NZ_JAWNCA010000001.1, forward strand.
ATCGGCCCAGCTCAGGGTCGGATAGTTGAAAATGGAGGAGTATTTCATCCTGCCGTCGAGCATCTTCTGGTAGATGTCTTCCCGCGCGCAGCCCAGCGTTTCCGCCGCGCTGTAGAGGTAGAGCCCGTGTCCGGCTTCGTCCTGCACCTTCGCCAGCAGAATGGCTTTACGACGCAGCGTCGGCGCGCGAGCGATCCAGTTTCCTTCCGGCAGCATGCCGACAATTTCGGAGTGCGCGTGCTGACCAATCTGGCGGATCAGCGTTTTACGGTAGGCTTCCGGCATCCAGTCCTGAGGCTCAATCGCCGTCTCCTGCGCTATGCGCTGCTCAAACCGTTGTTCTTGCGTCACATCTTCACCTTTATGATTCGTTAGTATGCAAATTAAAGCGAAATGTTGAATCACTTTGTTTTTTAAAAGTTACACAAAGGTTAAATATAACCCCAAGAATTGTTTCCCGGTTTTGTGATGCTGCTCGCAAGGCTTTTACTACAGGCCTTGCAGAAAGCGCCTTTACGCGATGCGATTCGTCCAGCCAGATCACAACGTTAACAATTCATTAAAAACACAGCTTGATTTTTATGATTCGCGATCAAACTATTAATAGTGAAATAACGAAACACTTGGAGATAAGCGATGCAGCAGTTAGCCAGCTTCGTGTCCGGTACCTGGCAGTCTGGCCGGGGCCGCGAACGCGCGATACATCACGCCATCAGCGGCGAAGCACTCTGGGAAGTGACCAGCGAAGGGCTGGACATGGCGGCCGCCCGTCGCTATGCCATTGAGCAGGGGGGCGAGGCATTACGCGCCATGACCTTTATCGAACGTGCCGCCATGCTGAAGGCGGTGGCAAAGCACCTGCTCAGCGAGAAAGAGACGTTTTATGCCCTGTCAGCCCAGACCGGGGCAACGAAGGCGGACAGCTGGGTAGATATTGAAGGCGGGATCGGCACCCTCTTCACCTATGCAAGCCTGGGCAGCCGCGAGCTGCCGGACGACACGCTGTGGCCGGAAGATGAGTTAATCCCCCTGTCGAAAGAAGGCGGCTTTGCGGCGCGCCACGTCCTGACCTCCAAATCCGGCGTGGCGGTGCATATCAACGCCTTTAACTTCCCCTGCTGGGGAATGCTGGAAAAGCTGGCGCCGACCTGGCTTGCCGGGATGCCCGCCATTATTAAACCCGCTACCGCTACCGCGCAGGTGACGCAGGCGATGGTGAAATCCATCGTCGACAGCGGGCTGGTGCCGGACGGTGCCATCAGCCTGATCTGCGGCAGCGCGGGCGATCTGCTCGACCAGCTCGACGGCCAGGACGTGGTCACTTTTACCGGCTCTGCCAGCACCGGGCAAAGCCTGCGCGTGCACCCGAATATTGTGGCGAATTCGATACCGTTCACCATGGAAGCCGACTCCCTGAACTGCTGCGTGCTGGGGGAAGACGTCACGCCGGAGCAGCCGGAGTTTGCGCTGTTCATCCGCGAAGTGGCCCGCGAGATGACCGCTAAGGCCGGGCAAAAATGCACGGCCATTCGCCGCATTATCGTTCCGCAAAACCAGATTGACACCGTGAGCCAGGCGCTGATTGCCCGCCTGGAAAAGGTGGTGGTGGGCGACCCGGCGCAGGAAGGGGTGAAGATGGGGGCGCTGGTCAACGCCGAGCAGCGCGCGGACGTGCAGGAGAAAGTGGATCGGCTGGTCGCCGCAGGCTGCCAGATCCGTCTGGGCGGCAAAGCGGACCTGCAGGCCGCGGGGGCGTTCTTCCCGCCGACCCTGCTGTTCTGTGCGCAGCCGGACGAAACGCCCGCCGTGCACGATACCGAAGCCTTCGGCCCGGTCGCCACGCTGATGCCGTATCGCAGCGTAGACCACGCGATGCAGCTTGCCCGCGCGGGCGGCGGCAGCCTGGCGGGCACGCTGGTAACCGCAAATGCGGCGATTGCCCGCCAGTTTATTGCCGGTGCGGCGCGCGCCCACGGGCGTATTCAGATCCTTAACGAGGAATCATCAAAAGAGTCCACCGGCCACGGCTCCCCGCTGCCTCAGCTGGTGCACGGCGGTCCGGGCCGCGCGGGCGGCGGCGAAGAGCTGGGCGGCCTGCGCGCGGTGAAGCACTACCTGCAGCGCACCGCGATTCAGGGCAGCCCGTCGATGCTGGCCGCGATTGGCAAACAGTGGGTACGCGGCGCAGCGGTGCAGGAGGATCGCGTACATCCGTTCCGCAAATACTTCGAGGAGCTGCAGCCGGGCGACAGCCTGCTGACGCCGCGCCGCACCCTCACGGAAGCGGACATTGTGAACTTTGCCAGCCTGAGCGGCGACCACTTCTATGCCCATATGGACAAGATCGGCGCGGCAGAGTCGATCTTTGGCGAGCGCGTGGTGCACGGCTACTTCCTGATCTCCGCCGCGGCGGGACTGTTCGTTGATGCGGGCGTCGGGCCGGTGATTGCCAACTACGGCATGGAAAACCTGCGCTTTATCGAGCCGGTCAAGCCGGGCGATACCATCCAGGTGCGTTTGACCTGCAAACGCAAAACGCTTAAGAAACAGCGTACCGCCGAGGAAAGACCGACCGGCGTGGTGGAATGGGCGGTTGAGATCTTCAACCAGCACCAGCAAGCCGTGGCGCTCTATTCCATTCTGACGCTGGTGGCGCGCCAGCAGGGTGATTTCAGGTAACGTCGCCCCTCACCCTGACCCTCTCCCCGAAGGGGAGAGGGGAATGTTCTGCACGACCCTGTGATTTACCCCCCGCTCTTTTTTTAACCTGGCAAGACCAACAAATAACCTGGCAGATGCAGGCAAACGCTTTTCTCAGGCGCCTGTCAGGATAAGGCTGTCACAACACAATAAACACAACAAGATGAGGTCTACGATGGGAAGCATTTCTTCTTTTTCTGCCCGTAGAACGGCGCTGGCCATGGCCGTTGCGCTGTGTTGCGCCTGGCAATCCCCTGTTTTCGCCCACGGCAGCGAGGCGCATATGGTCCCGATGGACAAAACCCTGCAGGACTTTGGCGCGGACGTGCAGTGGGATGATTACGCACAGATGTTCACCATTGCGAAGGACGGCGCCTTTGTGAAGGTCAAACCAGGCGCTAAGACGGCCATCGTTAACGGTCAACCCCTCAAGCTTGAGGTGCCGGTAGTGATGAAGGGCCAAAAAGCCTTTATCTCAGAGACCTTCATCAACGATGTTTTCCAGTCTGGTCTTGACCAGACCTTCCAGGTTGAAAAACGCCCTCACCCGCTAAACGCGCTGACGGCGGACGAAATTAAGCAGGCCGTCGAGATTGTTAAAGCCTCTGCGGATTTTAAACCGAATACCCGCTTTACCCAGATTGCCCTTGCGGAACCAGAGAAGGCCAAAGTGTGGGACTTTGTCCTCAACGGTACGGCAGTGGATGCCCCTCGCCAGGCGAAAATCGTCATGCTCGACGGCAAGCACGTCATCGAAAGCGTGGTGGATCTGAAGGATAAAAAAATCCTGCATTGGGAACCGGTGAAAGACGCGCACGGCATGGTGCTGCTGGATGATTTCACCGCGGTTCAGCAGATCATCAACGAAAGTACAGAGTTCGCCGAGGTGCTTAAAAAACACGGCATCACCGACCCGAAAAAAGTGATTACCACGCCGCTGACCGTCGGCTATTTCGACGGAAAAGACGGCCTGAAGCAGGAAGACCGCCTGCTGAAGGTGGTGAGCTATCTGGACGTCGGCGACGGCAACTATTGGGCGCACCCGATTGAGAACCTCGTGGCAGTGGTCGATCTTGAGCAGAAAAAGATCCAGAAAATTGAAGAAGGCGCCGTTGTGCCGGTTCCGATGACTCCGCGCCCCTATGACGGCCGCGACCGTGTCGAGACGCCGAAAAAACCGCTCCACATCATTGAGCCGGAAGGCAAGAACTACACCATCACCGGCGATATGGTGCACTGGCAGAACTGGGATTTCCACCTGAGCCTCGATTCCCGCGTCGGCCCGATGATTTCAACCGTCACGTATAACGACAACGGCAAAAAGCGTCAGGTAATGTATCAGGGATCGCTCGGCGGCATGATCGTCCCTTACGGCGATCCGGACGTGGGCTGGTACTTTAAAGCCTATCTCGACTCCGGTGACTACGGCATGGGCACCCTGACCTCGCCGCTGGTGCGCGGTAAGGACGTGCCGTCCAACGCCGTGATGCTCAATGAAACCATCCCGGACTACACCGGTACGCCGATGGAGATCCCGCGCGCGATCGCCATTTTCGAACGCTACGCGGGCCCGGAATATAAGCATCAGGAGATGGGTAAGCCCAACGTCAGCGCCGAGCGCCGCGAGTTGGTGGTGCGCTGGGTCAGCACAGTGGGCAACTATGATTACATCTTCGACTGGGTGTTCCATGAAAACGGCACCATCGGCATTGATGCCGGCGCGACGGGTATCGAGGCGGTGAAAGGCGTTCAGGCGAAAACCATGCACGATGCCACCGCTAAAGATGACACCCGATACGGCACGCTGATCGACCATAACATCGTGGGCACTACTCACCAGCACATCTATAACTTCCGGCTTGATATGGACGTGGACGGCATCAACAACAAGCTGGTGGCGATGGATCCGGAAGTGAAGCCGAATACCGCCGGCGGCCCGCGCACCAGCACCATGCAGGTCAATCAGTACGATATTGATACCGAACAGCAGGCGGCGCAGAAGTTCGACCCTGGCACCATCCGCCTGCTGAGCAACACCAGCAAGGAGAACCGCATGGGCAACCCGGTCTCGTACCAGATCATCCCTTACGCGGGCGGTACCCATCCGGTGGCGACCGGCGCGAAATTTGCCCCGGACGAGTGGATCTACCATCGCCTGAGCTTTATGGACAAACAGCTTTGGGTAACCCGCTACCACCCGGATGAGCTCTACCCGGAAGGGAAATTCCCCAACCGTTCCATCCACGACACGGGCCTCGGTCAGTACAGCAAGGATAACGAGTCGCTCAACGGCCAGGATGACGTAGTCTGGATGACCACCGGTACAACCCACGTGGCGCGAGCGGAAGAGTGGCCGATCATGCCGACGGAATGGGTGCACACCCTGCTTAAACCGTGGAACTTCTTCGACGAGACGCCAACGCTTGGTAAGAAAAAAGACGAAAAATAACCACCTGCCGGGCAATAGCCCGGTTTTTTTTGCCCCAGCGTTTGAGGATCGTCCGGGCTTGCTTATAGTTACTGATATCTCACCTGAATGATTTATCCCCCGGACGGGAAAGGATTTTATGGAAAAAAGAAAAAAACCGACACTTGAACGGGCAACCTGGCCGACGCGCCATGCCATGGTCATGCACGGGCTGGCGATGAACCTGCCCTGGCTGGCCTTCGTCAACGTTAGCTTCGCCGTGATGATCCTGCTGCGCCACGTCCTGCTTAAGGCCAGCGATCCTCTTTATCCCCACTCGCCGCCGCTAACGAAAATGGTCGATGCCTCCATGCTCGGCATCATCATCCTCTCGGCTGCGCTGATCCTGATGGCCTGGCGCCGCATCGCCGGCATCAGCGTGGTGCTGTTTATCTGCAGCGCCATCTGGTCGGTCTCCTGCTTTTGGTTTATCACCCAGCTTCTGCTACCGCACGTCTGGCCGCTGTGCGTCATTTTATTGCTCGCCGGCTTAACGGCGCTCTATTTTTACCCCGAGGGGCTGCTCGCCTTCGTGCTCCCGCTCTGGATCACCCTGCCGATAGCGAGTTGGGTACTTAATGATGGCCTTAATCTTCATTTCGTTATCATCTGGAGCGTTTTTTCGCTGATCCTGATCTGCGGGCGTTTCATCCTGCTGAGCTGGTTTGACGAGGCCTGGCGACGTAACCAGCAAAACCAGCTGCTGATCTCACGACTGGATGCGCTGGCGCATCAGGATCCGTTAACCACAACCGCCAATCGCCGGAGGATGGAAGTGGTGCTGGAGAACGCGGTTGAGCAGAAGAAACCATTCTCACTGATTATGCTGGATATCGACTATTTCAAGCGCTACAACGACACCTACGGGCATCAGGCGGGTGACGACTGTCTGACGCGCGTGGCGCGGGTGCTGAAGCAGTCGGTGCGGACGCCTGACGATGTTGTGTCACGCTACGGCGGCGAGGAGTTCGTGGTGATCCTGTTTAACTGCCCGGAAAACATCGCTGAAAAAGTGGCCTTACGCATTCAGGACGGCCTTCGCGCGGAGTCCATACCGCACAGCGCTTCGACCGTTAGCGAGCATGTCACCGTGAGCATGGGGATTGCGGGCATGGTGGAGGGCTTAGCCGGCACCGAGATCATTGCTCGCGCCGATGCGGCGCTGTACCGGGCGAAGGAGGCCGGGCGGGATCGGTGGTCGCTTTGAATAACGCCGGGTGCGGCCTGATGCCCTCACCCTGACCCTCTCCCACGGGAGAGGGAACAAACACTAAAAAGGCAACCTCCCGGTTGCCTTTTGCTTTTACTAGTAGCGCACGCACACCGACTTGGTTTCACACCAGCCGTCCAGCCAGTCCGGGCCAAAATCACGTCCTGTACCGGACTGCTTCATGCCGCCGAACGGCAGGTTAGCGTCGATCAGCGTATGGCTGTTCACCCAGACGGTGCCCGCCTGCAGCCTGTCGGTATACGCCAGCGCCTTGCTGATATTCTGCGTCCAGACGCTGGCGGTCAGGCCATATTCGGTGTCGTTTGCCAGCTGGAGCGCCTCTTCTCCGTCGGATACCCGCACCAGGTTGACCACCGGACCAAACACCTCTTCTCGGGTTAACCGCAGCGCGGCATCCGGGTTCACCACCAGCGTCGGCGACACGTAATAGCCTTTGCCCTCCGGGCCCCGGTTGCCGACGATCAGCTCCGCGTTGCGCGACGTCGCTTCATCGAGGAAGGTCTGCACCTTATCGCAGTGCGCGCGTGATACCAGCGGGTTGATAAAGGCCTCCGGCGACATGCCCGGCCCGACGCTCAGGGATTTCACCGCCTGCTCAAACCCGCTGACCAGCGTGTCGAACAGCGGCGCTTCAATATAGATGCGCGAGCTCGCCGCGCATACCTGCCCCTGGTTCAGGAAGCTGCCGGTCATTAACCCTTCTATCACCCACGCCGGATCCGCATCCTTCAGCACGATGGCCGGGTTTTTCCCACCCAGCTCCAGGGTTACTCCGGTTAGCGTGTCCGCCGCCGCGCGGGCGATTTGCTTACCCGTCGCCGTTGAGCCGGTAAAGCTCACCTTTGCAATATGCGGATGCGAGGTCAGCGCTGCGCCGCACACCGCGCCGCTCCCGGTTACCACGTTGAAGACCCCGTCCGGGATACCCGCTTCGCTTGCCAGCTCGGCCACGCGCAGCAGTGTCAGCGGCGTGGTTTCCGACGGCTTGATGACAATAGAGCAGCCCGCGGCCAGCGCAGGCATCACTTTCCACATTCCGATCATCAGCGGGAAGTTCCAGGGCACAATCCCGGCCACCACGCCAACCGGCTCCTTACGCGTCCACGCCTGATAGCGCGCCCCCTGCGGCAGCGGGATGGAGAGATCGAGGGTTTTGCCCGCAATTTTGGTGGTCAGCCCGGCGGTATAGCGCATCCAGTTGAGGGTGCAGCCGACTTCAAAGGCCCGGGAGATGTTAATCGATTTGCCCTGTTCCAGCGTTTCAAGCTGGGCCAGCTCCTCGCCGTGCTGTTCGACGAGATCGGCGAAATGAAGCAGGATCCGCTCGCGCTCCGCCGGTAACTTTCCGGCCCAGGAGCGGGCGACAAACGCGCGCCAACCGGACATAACGGCCCGGTCAACGTCATCGACGCTGGCATCGGCGGTCGAGGCAATCACCTCGCCCGTGGCCGGGTTGTAGACGTTCAGCCGCTTTTCGCTGTCCGACGCGGCCTGACGCCCTTCAATCCACAGGCCGTGGTGTCGGTCTAAAAACTGCTGCACGGCAGGCAGAATGGCCACCAGTGATTCAGACATAGGATACTCCTTCGTTGTTATTCTCAGGGTGTTCATCCAGTCTACGTGCGGTTTTGCATTCTCGCTTTTGTCTCTGTGACATTCGCTTTGCCACCTGTGACAGGTGCCGCAATTCGCGATAATCGTCGCTTATATCGCTGTTACCGGTGAGTGTTCTTTCCTATAGTCAGCCTCATAGCTCTGACAAAATGCAACACAAATGCAACAATGCGAAAACGTTGACGGTGCGGCGAGAGAAACGATGGCGTGTGCAAGTGAGCAGGAACAGTATCAGCAGTGGCTGGCGCAAATTAACCAGGTTTGCGGCCGTTTTAACGCGCAGCCCACCGAAGGCAAATTCTTCGGCGAGCTGGAGACCAGCTACGCGCGCAGCCTGAAGCTCAGTACCGTTACCGCAGGCGGCGTTAACCTGTTCCGCTCCCGCCAGGAGATTACACAGAGTAACGATGCCTGGTTCTATACCGTGTTCCAGCTTGAGGGTAGCGCGCAAATTGAGCAGGATGAGCGTCGCGCGGTGCTCAGAACCGGCGATATTACGCTGATTGACGCCGCTCGCCCCTGCTCGATCAACTGGCAGGAAAAGTCCCGCCAGATTTCGCTGCTGGTTCCCCGTCAGATTATTGAGCAGCAGTGTCGCTTCCAGGAGATAAGCTGCGCAACCGCCCTTTCCCGCTCGTTGCCCACGGTACAGCTGAGCCATCGCCTGCTGATGGAGAGCATGAGCAATGCCGACCTGAGTGACCGGGAGAGCGAAGCGGCGCTCGAAGCGATGATCTGCCTGCTGCGCCCCGCTTTCCAACAGCGCGAAATCATTCAGCCGCGCAAGGAGCGCCAGTTCCAGCATGTGGTGGCGCTGATTGACGACCATATTCAGTCTGAATCGCTGCGCCCGGAATGGATTGCCGCCGAGAGCGGAATGTCCGTGCGCAGCCTGTACCGCATGTTTGCCGAAAAGGGGCTGGTGGTGGCGCAGTACATCAAAAACCGTCGTCTGGATCTCTGCGCGCAGGCATTGCAGTCAACCGGCGATGACGAAAAGCTGGCGGGCATTGGCTTCAGCTGGGGATTCACCGACCATAGCCACTTTTCAACGGCGTTTAAGCAGCGTTTTGGCGTCTCGCCGGGGGAATACCGCAAGCGCTACCGCTAGCTATTTTTTCAGCCACTTACCGTTAATGCCCTTCACGTACTCGCCCGGCTGCGCGCGGGCTACCAGCTTTTGCCCCGCCATTTTCGCCACTTCATCAACCGGTAAATTGTTGCTGTCGGCGAGCTTCTGATAGCTCTCCGTGCGCGCCGCGTTAATGCGATTTACCAGTTCCAGCGTTTCGGCATCCTGCTGGATCGGAGCAAGATAACCGCTCAGGGTTTCCCCCACGCGCCCCTGCGCGCGGGCATCGTTTAAGGTCAGCGCAGCCGCCTGCACGTTCATCCCTAGTGCCAGTAAAATCAGAGCTACTCGTTTCATGGCGTCCTCAGAACAGATCGCTGCGCGATTTCAGCAGGGTTTCAACGTCTTTATCAACCTTAATATGGATCTCGTGTTCGATTTTGACATTCATGTTGATGGTAATCGGCTCCTTTGGCGCAGCGACTTCAATGCGCGGCGTACAGCCGGTCAGTAGCGCGGCAACGGTGAGCGCACCAGCCATCTTTTTCATTGTTGTTCCTCACTTTCCTTGCCGGTCGAACTGCGGGGAGCAGGTATCACCGCATGTTGCTCAAACCAGGTTTGCAGGTTGTCTCCAAAACGCAGGCTGCGCCAGAGGGTAAAGACATTCTCGTCATGGGTATAGTTCAGATTGACGGAGCTGCTTTTGCCGTCCACCCGGCTGGTCCCTTTGATGGTCGCCTGCATGGTTAATTCACCCAGGTTATCTAAATTGATTCTCGTCCACGACCGCGAGATCTCCATATAGCGGAGCCAGTTAATCGCCGCGCCCGCCACCATATTATCTTTCACGATGGCGTCTGCCGTATCTTTGTCGATGCGCAGCATCATTGGCCCAGGGTTGGTCAGCCAGCCATCTTTAATAATCCATTTTTCATTGTCCAGCCAGAACGGCAGCGCCCCGCTCACCGGACCCGACAGGGTAAACTGCTTCGGGTTGACAGCGCTAATGAGCTCGCTTGAGGAGATATTGTCCACGCGCAGCAGGGCCGGATCGTGCTGCGGCATCCGCAGCTGCTGCATGGTGATTTTCCCGCCGAGCATTTCCACCTTGACGTTGGTGAGCAGCAGCGGGTTGTCCTCCGTCCAGGGATAATCCCCCTGTAGATCGGCGGTTATGTTGCGCGCGGTCACCAGGTTTTCCACTTCGCCAATGCGCAACGTGACCGGGCCGCGGGTACCCAGGGACCAGGTTCCCTCGCTGAAGCGGAACGGCAGCACAAAATCGACGCCGTTGATCTGGTTATCCGGCATCCAGGCGCTACCGGATTTCAGCACGCCGTGCCCGCCCGCCTCAAAGCCCTGATCGGGGGCCGCCGAGAAGGCAACCTGCGCATAAAGTTCCCCGTCACGCAGCGTCATTTTCCAGTCCGGCGGGACCAGCGGCTGGAAGACGGTGAGCGACTGTTTCGGCCACCAGGCCTGTCCGCGAAGGCGCTCCCCATCCCAACGACCGTTCACCTGCACCGGGCCGATGGCGTCCGCATGCAGGTTACCCTTAAACTGGAAAATGGTCGGGTCGGTGCCGTCGACGCTGAAGGTCAGGACCGACGGCGGCAAAACGCTGCCGCCGGAGAAACGGGTTTGCCCGGCATTGAGCGACAGCGCGCCGCTGAAGGTAGGCTTTTCGGGATCGCGGACCCAGCGCACCGGTTGCTCCAGCGCCAGGCGCGGCTTGCTGACGTCCATCGTGCCGTACTGGAGCTTGTCAAAACCGGTGGAAAGCGCCGTCAGCTCAATGAGGTTGTCGCGCCACTCGCCTTTCCCGGCGACATCCCAGCGGGCATTCATTGGCGTAAAATGCCCTTTGCCCCAGTAGCGCCACTGCCACAGGCCGTTGTCAGGGAGAAAATCGTTGGCCTGGCCGTCCAGGTGGAGTTCAAAATCACCCATCTCGTTTTCATGGGCGCGCAGAATAGCCTGCAGACGACCGTCGACACCCTTCTGCGTGAGCTTCACGCCCGCCAGCGGCCAGCGGATTTCATCGATATCTAGCGAGTCAATGATGCGCCCGCGCGAGCGAAGCAGCGCGCCCGGCGCAAAGGCCAGCTGCGGTTCATACAGGCTGCCGGTCAGTTTTGCCGGCAATCTGGCGTAAAGAATGAGATCGTTTTGCTTCGCCTCGCCGCTGAGATGCAGTGGCATATCGCTGTTTTCCATGCTGAGCCTGCCGGGCCCAATATTCAGTACCGCGTTGCCTTTCCCCGCGTCGCCGTGGGTAAGCACATTCAGACGTCCGGTCAGGGTGGCTTTCTCCAGCCCCTGCTGCCAGTTGTAGGCGCGAAGGGAAACCCGGCCGCTCGCTGGCATACCGGAGAGATCCCAGTTCCAGCGCCCGTCGCTGATGTTCAGCTGTTCCGCGGTGATCTGCCACGGCAGATCGAGCAGCGGCTCGGGGTTGTCTCGCGCCATGACCACCAGTTGCCCCTGATTGTCTTCCCAGTCCAGATCGGCATCGACCAGAGACGTTAGCTGAGGCACGTTAAAGGTCGCCACCGCGTGGCCTTTCACCGGCACGCCATCCGGTACCAGCGGCAAGGTAAACTCGCCCACCAGCTTAATCGGCTGCGGCTGGTCCGGGAGCTGAACATTAAACTGGCTGACCGATAGCGTCTGGCCGCGAAGCGTGCCTTTAATGCTGACCTGCTCGCCTTTATAGGCGATCTCCTGAATGGACGGAGTCAGCGACGCATGCAGCTCGCCCTGCCACTGTTGCCAGGGCGAGAGCGTCAGACGGTGAATGGTGAGCCAGGTATTCGGTAACACCGCCTGCCACTGGGCCAGCGTTTTTGGTGCTACCGTGGACGGGGCTGACTGAGGAATCTTGCTCAGACAGACGGCGTTAAGGTCCAGCGAGCCGACATCCAGTTTCCAGCGGCTCGGATGTGACAGCGTCACGTTATTGATACGGGCAATTTCGCAGTCTTCAACCAGATAGCGAAGATCGGGGATCACCAGCGCATGGCGGGTAAGTTTTGGACTCTCTTCAAAAGCGATGCGCGTTCCGACGGGAAGCCAGATCCCGGCGAGCGTCGGCACCCACTGGGCGAGCGTCATCAGCAGCGTCAGCGGCACCAAAATTAACAGCAGTAAAACCGCAATGGCGGCTTTGTATTTACCCTTCATGGGCATTAATATCCTGATTTTTCGAAAGAATTAAGCCGACAATACCGAATATTGTCGCATGTTTAGCGGGTCAGTTGAAGCCAAAGCCAGATTTAAGGATAGATGTTGTAACGTTAAGTTGCGAAACTAGGGCCTGTTCCGAGGCATCGCCAGAAGGTAAAGCATGGCGAATATCAACGACCCCCAAAACACCGAGTCGTAACGCCAGGGATCAAAATCAATATGTAAGAAACCGCTAACAAACTCATAGCCGTTGGCAAAAACGTTAATTTGAATGGCAGCAATGGCTATCACAAAAAGCGTATAGGCAATGAGCAGAGGATATTTACGCAGCCTGTTGACCTTGAGTTTCCCCATCAACAGTAAGAATAAAACCGCAATAGATACAACAAAATAGTACAAAGCGGGCAGCATCGGCGGAGATAAGGACAACTCCAATTGTTGCGACATGCATCATTCTCCATATTTGTCAGAAACTCACCCGGTTCCTAATATCTTTCCATCGCATCCGGAGGCATTGCAGTTTTCACACCCTCTTGCCATTCTTTAACGTAATCCAGACAGGCGTTTCTCGCATCCTCTACCCACTCCATTTTCCGCTACATGCCCTGCTCAGATTCGCGCCGAAGATTTCTCGTAGTAAGAATATCATGGAGTTAGGGTGTACATATGCTCTAGAATAATTGATAGAACTTATTGAATTCAATAATATTTTATAAATTGTAAGATAATTTTAATCATGCTAACGTGAATGCAAAATCACTGGAGAAAGTCTTATGAAACTCGCGGTATATAGCACAAAGCAGTACGACAAAAAGTATCTGCAACATGTTAACGAGGCTTACGGGTTTGAGCTTGAATTTTTCGACTTTCTGCTGTCCGAAAAAACCGCCAAAACGGCGCACGGCTGTGAAGGCGTCTGCATTTTTGTTAACGACGACGGCAGTCGTCCGGTGCTGGAAGAGTTGAAAAAACAGGGGGTGAAGTACATCGCCCTGCGCTGCGCGGGCTTTAATAACGTGGACCTCGACGCGGCGAAAGAGCTGGGTCTGAGAGTGGTGCGCGTTCCTGCATACTCCCCGGAAGCCGTCGCGGAACACGCTATTGGCATGATGATGTCGCTCAACCGTCGTATTCATCGCGCTTATCAGCGCACCCGTGACGCCAACTTCTCTCTGGAAGGGCTGACCGGCTTTACCATGTACGGCAAAACCGCGGGCGTGATCGGCACCGGAAAAATCGGCGTCGCCGCTCTACGCATTCTGAAAGGCTTCGGCATGCGTCTGCTGGCATTCGATCCGTACCCAAGCGCCGCGGCGCTGGAGCTGGGCGTGGAGTACGTTGACCTGGCGACCCTGTTCTCGCAGTCAGACGTGATCTCCCTGCACTGCCCGCTGACGCCGGAAAACTACCACCTGCTTAACCAGGCGGCGTTTGACCAGATGAAAGACGGCGTGATGATCATCAACACCAGCCGCGGCGGTCTGGTTGACTCTCAGGCCGCTATCGAAGCGCTGAAAACCCAGAAAATTGGCGCGCTGGGGATGGACGTCTATGAGAACGAGCGCGATCTGTTCTTTGAAGATAAGTCCAACGATGTGATCCAGGACGACGTGTTCCGCCGCCTGTCTGCCTGTCATAACGTCCTGTTTACAGGCCACCAGGCGTTTCTGACTGCCGAAGCGCTGATCAGCATTTCAGAAACCACGCTGGGCAACCTGCAGCAGCTGGAAAAGGGCGAAACCTGCCCTAACGAACTGGTTTAACGTGACCCCGGGTGGCGCTATGCCCCACCCGGCATGCTGTCTGTTTCCCAGGTCCGGTGCGCAAAGCACCACCAGAGCAGGACGGCCACCAGCGCAATCGCGCTCAGCACGCTGAACGCCGCCGCAAAGGAGTAGTGACCGGCAATCGTGCCGGTTAACGCCGGGCTCATGGATGCGCCAACGCCCTGCATCAGCATCACCACGCTCTGTCCGGCATTGACGTGCCCGCTCCCGCGCAACAGCACCACGATAAACGACGGCACCACCACCCCCAGGATCCCTGCGGCCAGCCCGTCGAGAATTTGTACCGGGATCATCATTAACGGCGCGTCCGTACTTGCTGCCAGCGCCGCGCGCACCGGCATAACCAGCAGCGCCAGCATAATTAAGCGCCAGTAGCCGTAGCGGTCTATTCGGTGGGCGACCCAGATGGCAACGGGGATCATCACCGCCTGAGAGATGATGACGGTGCCCGCCGCGTACAGGCCGGGGTTGATCGAGGCGGGTGCCGCGGCCACCCTCATGCTCAGCATCGGCAGCAGCGCGGCGTTCGCCAGGTGGAACAGCAGCAGCGTCAGCCCGGTCACAAACAGCGCCCGGTTTTTAATCAGCACCGCGAAGCCGGGGACAGGCACGCTTCCTGAGGATGAAAGCCCCCGCGCCGCGTCGTTATCAATGTCCTCGTTGCGGATGGCAAGTAGCGCACAGAGCGTTAACAGCGTGGTACAGGTCATCAGCAGGAAAATCCCGCCGACGCCCCAGTACCAGGCAATGCCGCCTGCAATCAGCGCGGTAACAAAGTTGCCGCCGTGATTGAACGCCTCATTCTTGCCCATCTGTGCGCTGAACCCGCTTTGGCCGGTCAGCCCCAGCGTAATCCCGGCGACGAGCGGCCCGACAAACGCCGCACAGATGCCGGTGACCATTTGTGAGACGGCGACAACGCTGGTCTGCTGGCTAAACCAGAGCAGCAGCGTGCTCAGGGTGATCAACATGCAGAGCAGCGCCAGCAAGGCACGTTTGTTCCGTGAGGTGTCGGTGATAACCCCCGCCGGCAACGTGGCCAGTAATCCCGCCAGCCCACCTGCCGTCATCAGAAAGCCGATATCATCGGGGGTCCAGTGACGCTCAGTGAGGAAAATACCGAGAAAAGGGCCGAGGCCATCGCGGACGTCGGCAATGAAAAAACTTGTGAGGCATAACGCCCGCAGCGAACGAAGGGACATACTTCCTGCCTTTGCATATTGTCGCCTGAAAAGAACAAAACGTAGTATACCGGGTATTTTGAAGACCAGAGGAACGCTGAAAAACAATTTTCCCGATCTTAAACAAATCCTCACGGACCCTTCTTTTTCGCTTTACTCATTAATACGTCTGATTATACTGACGATAAATTCATACAGGAGCTCTTCGTTGGACAGCCATTTTATATACGATACGAAGGTAAGCTAACGCGATTTTCTCGCTGCTTACCTTAACGGTGGGCAGCAATCTCTTCCAGACGATTGCCTCCCGATACATTTACAAAGACTAAAATTGTGGGTAATCGCGATGGTCATGTTTAAACATTCCCTTTTCCCGCCGCCTTCGCCTGAAATGCTTTGCGTTTAAACGGCGTTATCGCGCGCTTTGTGAAGCGCTGACGCTTATTATTTAATACGTTAACAGGCGACAGGCTGATGTTCCCTTATATCTCTCATCTGCTCGCAGCAATGCTGCTGGGCGCAATTATTGGCGCGGAAAGACAGTGGCGCCAGCGCATGGCCGGACTTCGTACCAATGCACTGGTTGCCACGGGTGCGGCCGTGTTTATTTTAAGTTCCATATCTACGTCTTCTGATAGCCCTGGGCGCATCGCAGCGCAGATCGTCTCCGGAATAGGCTTTCTTGGCGCAGGCGTCATTATGCGTGAAGGCATGAACATTCGCGGTTTGAATACCGCCGCAACGCTGTGGTGCTCGGCCGGAATAGGCGTACTGTGCGGCTTAGGTCAATTCTGGAATGCCGCCACGGCAAGCTTAATTATTCTCAGCGCCAACATATTGCTTCGTGAAGCCGCGCAGCGAATCAATCAGCTGCCCGCGCTCCACGAAGACGAAAAATGCTATGTCCTGACTATCACCTGCAATGATGAGCATGAAGATGCAGTGCGGAATAGCATCGTAAATATGGCCAAAGAGTTGACGTTAAGTCTGAAAGCGATTTATTCCGCTACGGCGCACGCCGAGGGAAAAACCGAAATTCGGGCTGAGGTGATGACCCGTGAGGAATACCGAAAATTACTCGATCTGATTATGGGGAATATGGGCGGAAATAAAATTATCGCGTCCGTCAGCTGTCACGCAGTATAAATACTAAACCGGGCATTACACCCGGTTCTGTTTTAGCATAATTTTACGCTACTCTGCTCGCTGCCCATAAAAAGGGACATGCGCCGATCAAGGCTGAGCGCCAGCTCGCCCATAAAGCGAGAATGTACATAGTCACGACGAAATGCCAGGCAAGTTTGACTACACAAATACTACAGAACAGAAATTTGTACCCGTTATGACACCTCGCTCTCTGTTTTCCTGAAATTAACAGCCTAACCTGAACTGTGTAAAAAACACTCAGGAGGGACATATGTACAACTCTATTTTGGTTCCGATTGACATTTCCGAGGATAGCCTGACCCACATGGTTATCCCGTTCGTTCAGGCACATACAGCACTCAACACGGCCAAAGTCCATTTTCTAACTGTTATTCCCTCGCTACCCTACTATTCATCTTTAGGGTTGGCATACTCAGTGGAAATGCCGAAGATAAAAGAGTTCCAGCATGTGGCCTTAGCAAAACTGGATGAAATTGTTAAGCAGTTCAAAATTCCTCCAGACAAGATACAGACTCACGCCGTGACGGGATCCCCTAAAGATCAGATTCTAAAGCTCGCTGACACGATCGGCGCTGACCTGATTATCATCGCATCCCACAAGCCTGACATATCAACGTATCTGTTAGGCTCAAATGCTGCAGCAGTGGTGCGGCATGCGAAATGTCCGGTACTGGTCGTAAGATAGAAAACCGGGCGAGAAGCCCGGTTTTTTTTCGTTGATGCTTCCCTGAGTCAGGGCTGAAAAAACGCGTTTAAACACTCAGTACGTTCGCGTTTAAATTGAGATCGGCAATGGCAGCCGGTTTTCCAAGCAGGTAGCCCTGAACCTCATCGCACTTATTTTTTTTCAGGAACGACAGCTGTTCGATGGTTTCCACCCCTTCTGCGGTTATCTCCATCGAATAGGCTTTACCCAGATCGATAATTTTCTCGACGACCGACTGGTTCTGCGGTGAATCGCCTAAAGCAAAAATAAAGCTTTTGTCGAGCTTGAGGCCGTCAAACTGAAACTTCCGAAGATAGCTCAGAGACGCATAGCCCGTACCGAAATCATCAATCAGAATGCGCACGCCCATTTTTTTAAGGGCCTTCATGGTCAGCAGCGTTTGTTCAGGATCGGAAAGCGTGACGTTTTCAGTCACTTCAATTTCCAGACGGTTGGGCTCAAGCCCTGTTTCATGGAGGATCTCTTTTATCCGTTCAGCGAGATCGCTTGCCTGGAATTCAATAGCAGAGATGTTTACGGATACCGATAGTCCTGGTAATTTACCTTTTGTTTCTACACACGCTTTACAAATAACCCAGTTGCTGAGGCTAATAATTAATCCTGTTTCTTCAGCCAGCGGAATGAACCGATCGGGCATTATGGTTCCTCTAACCGGGTGCTGCCAGCGCACAAGCGCTTCCACGGCATCTATTCTGGAATATCTGAGGTTATAACGCGGCTGGTAGAGCAGGCAGAGCTGGTCTTCACGAATTGCCGTCTTCAGTTCTAATTCCAGCTTCCTGCGTTCGGTCAACTTTTCTGACATATCCGGACGATAATAGACCCATCTGTTTCTGCCGGATTGTTTAGCCTGATAAAGCGCAATATCCGCATAGCGTAGAAGCTCGTTTGCGCTGCTGCTATCGCGCGGAGCCAATGCAATCCCCATGCTGACGCCTATTGTTACCTCATTACCTTCAATGGAGAAAGGACGGTTAAGTTCCTGCACGATGCGTTGACACACCTCTTCAATACGATCTATTTGGCTGGTGTTGCCGAGGAGCAGCATAAATTCATCTCCTCCCTGCCGTGCAACAAAATCACCATCACGAATACAGCCCTTAAGTCGTGACGCGACTTCACCAAGCAGGGCGTCGCCCGTGGAATGCCCAAATATATCGTTGACGGGCTTAAACTTATCTAAATCGAGGCAAATCATTGCAAAGGGGCTCGCGTTGACGCCTTCTTGAGCTAACTGGCCCGCCAGAAACTCCTTGATGTGGTACCGGTTCGGGAGCCCCGTTAATTCATCATGGCGGGAGAGAAACTCCACGCGTTTTATTGCCTCTACTTCCAGAGAGACATCCGTTGCCGCCCCGCGTAAAACTACCGTTCCATCAGGCTGAGCAGAAAATTTTGCCAAAAGCGTGCAATAAGAGGTGGAGTGCTGATTATTGATATAAGGACAGTTCCTGAATTCAAAGCGTCCTGTTAATTCCCGATGGCTGACACAATCACGAAGCAGGTCTCCTGTTGAAGGAAAGAGTTCATCCAGCCTGCGACCTATCCATTTGCTGTTTTCATATCCCGTAACGGTGGAAAAGCGGCCCGATAGCCACGTTATAGTTAACGATAAATCTGTTTCCCAGAACCAGTCGCTGGTTGTTTCGCTGACATCCCTGAATCGTTTTTCACTGGTGATAAGATTCAACCGTGCCTGCTCAAGGAGAAAGGCATTTTCGTCATGAATTTTCGCCTTGTGCATAATATGACGCATAAGAATTACCGTCATCGTTATTGTAAGCAGTACGGAAAGAATAAGTAACGGCAGAAAATAGACGATCAACGCCTGGCCGGGATTTTCGCTGTCCCAGATAATCTGCACATCACCCTTCTGGGTGCTTAATGTTAATTCCGTCCGATCGTTTATTTTAGAAACCAACGCGTTGGGTAAAATACGAACATTTTTAATGGCGGCATCATGCCCCATCGTGAGAAGTTTTTTAGCCGTTAATTTATCTACAAACACCATTGCCGAAGGCCGGCCCGGTAAGGGGTGTACACTGGTATCATCGCCCGTTGTTATCCATTCAGCAGATACAATGGCAGGCATGGAATCAATTAGCGTTAGTACAGAAACCGGCAATCCCTTATTTTTGCTCAGTTCGCTGAGTAAACGGTCTTTTGTCGATGTACCTAACCAGCGCTCCAGTTCTTCCTGTTTCAGTTTCCCGTCAATCACGCTGTAGCGCGTGGTGCCTTCCGGGGAGAGGACAAACGCGCCTTCATAGCCAAAGTTTTCATACAGCGACTTGCCCAGATTCTGCTTGTCCCATGCCCAGTGCGTATCCATTTTCTGATGGAGGTGTTTGTAGGCATCGCCCCACTCTGCATAGTCTTTCAGATGACTGCGGATGCTCTCCTGGCGGGCCTCTAACGCTTTTCTTAATAAAAATTCGTCATGCTTGTCGCTGATTTCATTAACATTATTTTTTATTACCAGCAAAGACACTATTGCTGCCGCAAAAATACCGACCAGCAACGTTACAACATAGGTAAAGGTTTTATTTATCAGCCTTTTAGATTGCTCGACATCCGTAAAGCCAGAGGTGGTCAGAGGTAGGGTCATCATTCGCCTTCTTAACTGCTACAACGTCAATTTTTTCTCATCTTCATTTATCGGCATAAAAAGGAAAAAATTTACAGTGAAAAACACACCTTAAATCAGCGTTTATTTTTATGACCCGGACAATTTTAATAAAAGGCGCTATTCGTGATAAAGATAATTGCACCGCGTATATTCTGGAAAACGTCACTGATATTTATTGAAATAGCAGAAGAAGAGAAAGGAGATAAAAAACCGGGCTTCGGCCCGGTTCTGTTTTCATCCAAACATGACGCTATTCGCTCAACCCGCGATTCTCCAGCATCGGTTCAATCTTCGGATCGTGCCCGCGCCAGTTTCGATACAGTTCGGCTAAATCAGCGCTGTTGCCACGAGACAAAATCGCCTCACGGAACGTTTGCCCGTTCTCGCGAGTTAAGCCCCCCTGCTCCACGAACCACTGATAGCCATCGTCCGCCAGCATTTGCGTCCACAGGTAGGCGTAATACCCCGCCGCGTAGCCGCCGCCAAAAATATGGGCAAAGTAGCTGCTGCGATAACGCGGCGGTACGGCGGGCAGATCCAGCCCCTCTTTTTTCAACGCCGCAGCTTCAAATTCTTCAACGCTCGACACGCCCTCGCTGATGCCGTGCCAGTTCATGTCCAGCAGCGCCGCGCTCAGCAGCTCCGTCATGTCATAACCCTTGTTGAAATGGGTCGCGTTGAGCATGCTTTCCCGCAGCGCGTCCGGCATGGGTTCACCGGTTTCGTAGTGACGGGCATAATGGCTAAACACCTGAGGATGGCTGGCCCAGTGCTCATTGATTTGCGACGGGAATTCAACGAAATCACGCGGCGTATTAGTACCGGACAGCGTAGCGAAGCGCTGGCTGGCAAACAGACCGTGCAGAGTATGGCCAAACTCGTGGAACAGGGTTATCACGTCATCCCAGGAGAGAAGCGCGACGCCGCCGTTACCCGGCTTTTGGTAGTTGCAGACGTTGTAGATCACCGGACGGGCAGCAAACTCGAAGGATTGCTCGATAAAATTCCCCATCCAGGCACCGCCCTGCTTGGAATCGCGGGCAAAGAAGTCGCCGTAAAACAGCGCCATGCCCTCACCGGTGTGGTCGAAAATTTCCCAGACCCGGACGTCCGGGTGATAAACCGGAATATCGAAACGTTCCACAAAGCGGATGCCAAACAGCTGGCTGGCCGCCCAGAATACGCCATCCTGCAATACGGTATTGAGCGCAAAATAGGGTCGAATCTGCGATTCATCGAGGGCGTATTTCGCCTGGCGCACGCGCTCGGCATAAAAGGCCCAGTCCCAGGCCTGCGCGGTGAAATCGCCCTGCTCGTCATCAATGACCTTCTGAATATCGGCCTGCTCGCGCTCTGCACGGGCACGCGCCGCGGGCACAATCCCGCGCATAAAGGCCAGCGCGGCGTCTGGAGTTTTCGCCATCTGGTCGGCGATGCTCCAGCTGGCGTAATCTTCAAAGCCGAGCAGACGGGCCTGGCGCGCGCGCAGCGCCGTAAGACGCAGGATCAATGCGCGGGTGTCGTTTTCATCCCCTTTCTGGGTGCGCGTCCAGCCGGCGTTGAACAGGTTTTCACGCGTCTGGCGATTGCGCAGCGCCGCTAGCG
This sequence comes from Enterobacter sp. 296B2, assembly GCF_034106185.1. Taxonomy (NCBI): domain Bacteria; kingdom Pseudomonadati; phylum Pseudomonadota; class Gammaproteobacteria; order Enterobacterales; family Enterobacteriaceae; genus Enterobacter; species Enterobacter sp. 296B2. Next base: position 245,325 of record NZ_JAWNCA010000001.1, read on the forward strand.
CAGGCTGCTGTGTCGTATTCAGGAGCGGGATCAGCCAGCGGTCCTTAAGCCCTTTTTCCGCGGCGGCCTGCGCCGCGGCAGCAATCTCTTCTGCGCTGAGGCCTTCAAGCTGGTGCGCGTAATCCGCCACCAGCCCGCCCGCGTTGTTGGCGGCCAGCAGGCGCTGGTTAAACTGGCTGGTCAGGGATGCGGCCTCGGTATTCAGCGCCTTCAGCTCGGCTTTTTCTGTCTCATTCAGGCGCGCGCCGGCCAGAATAAAGCGCTGGTACGTCTCTTCGACCAGCCGACGGGATTCGGCGTCCAGCGCGGCGCGGTCCTGCCAGACGCTCCCGACGCGGGCAAAAAGGATATCGTTCAGCCAGATGTCGTTCGCCAGCGCGGCAAGTTCGGTGGAGAACTGCTCTTCCAGTTCCTGCAGATACGCATTGGTGTGCGCGGAGGTCATGGCGAAGAAAACGCTGCTGACGCGCGCGAGCATGAGGCCGCTTTTCTCCAGAGCCAGCACGGTGTTAGTGAAGTCTGGCGCAGCGGTTTGAGAGACGATCGCGTTTATATCCGCACGCTTCTGACGAAGCGCTTCATCGAAGGCCGGACGATAGTGCTCGTCTTTGATGGTATCAAAATGGGGTGCCTGATAGGGCAACAGGCTGATGTCAAAAAAGGGATTCGTGGCCGTCATCTTTCACTCCTCAGAACGGGTATCCTCCCAGAGTAGGCCAGGCCGCCATCGCCTGCAACGCCGTCATACAAATGTTGCCTTAACGCACCCTCTGCGACCGTGCTATGTTAGTGCAACACAAAAAGCGTTGAGGAACAGTGAGATGATTATTTTAGTTACCGGAGCAACGGCGGGTTTTGGTGAAAGCATCACGCGTCGCTTCGTCGCCAACGGACACAAGGTTATTGCAACCGGCCGTCGTCAGGAGCGCCTGCAGGAGCTGAAGGACGAATTAGGTGACAGCATCCTGACCGCACAGCTGGACGTGCGTAACCGCGCGGCCATTGAAGAGATGATTGCTAACCTGCCGGCAGAGTGGCGCGCCATCGACGTACTGGTCAACAATGCCGGTCTGGCGCTGGGCATGGAGCCTGCCCACAAAGCCAGCGTTGAGGACTGGGAAAACATGATCGACACCAACAACAAAGGGCTGGTGTACATGACCCGCGCGGTGCTGCCGGGCATGGTGGAGCGCAACCGCGGCCACATTATCAACATCGGTTCTACCGCCGGGAGCTGGCCTTACGCGGGCGGTAACGTCTACGGCGCAACCAAAGCCTTTGTTCGCCAGTTCAGCCTGAACCTGCGTACCGATCTGCACGGCACCGCCATTCGCGTCACCGATATCGAACCGGGCCTGGTAGGCGGCACCGAATTCTCCAACGTGCGCTTCAAGGGTGATGACGCGAAAGCGGATAAAACCTACGAAAACGCCAACGCGTTGACGCCGGAAGATGTGACCGAAACGGTCTGGTGGGTGGCAACGCTGCCAAAACACGTCAACATCAATACCGTAGAGATGATGCCGGTCAGCCAGAGTTTTGCCGGACTTAGCGTCCATCGTGGCTAAATATGCCCTTCCCGGCCTGCGGGCCGGGTCTGTTTCGGGTTGTAAAAGAATGGTAGTATGTTCAGGCTAACTCTCTGAGAACTGACAACTCATGGCCGCTGAATCGCAACTCAATCCCACCCAGCCCGTAAACCAGCAAATCTATCGCATTTTGCGACGTGATATTGTCCATTGCCTGATCCCGCCGGGAACGCCGCTTTCTGAAAAAGAGGTCTCCGTGCGTTTTGACGTGTCCCGCCAGCCGGTGCGTGAAGCGTTTATTAAGCTTGCTGAGAACGGCCTGATTCAGATCCGCCCGCAGCGCGGCAGCTACGTGAACAAAATTTCACTCTCTCAGGTGCGCAACGGCTGTTTCGTCCGCCAGGCGATTGAATGCGCGGTGGTGCGCCGTGCTGCAACGCTTATTAATGACAACCAGTGTTACCTGCTGGAGCAAAACCTGCATCAGCAGCGAATTGCGATTGACCGTAAGCAGCTCAACGATTTCTTCCAGCTTGATGACGAGTTTCACCAGAAGCTGGCGCAAATTGCGGACTGCCAGCTGGCCTGGGATACCATCGAGAACATCAAGGCCACCATTGACCGGGTGCGCTATATGAGCCTCGATCACGTCTCCCCGCCGGAAATGCTGCTCCGACAGCATCACGATATTTTCAGCGCGCTGGAAAAACGCGACCCGGACGGCGTGGAAAAAGCGATGACGCTGCATCTGCAGGAGATCGGCGAATCCGTGCAGCTTATTCGTCAGGAAAATAGCGAGTGGTTTAGCGAAGAGTGATATTTGCCGCCCCATTCGCGGGCGGCGTTGTGATTAGCGAACGACTAACACCGGGATGGTGGCGTAGCGCAGAATAGATTCTGCATTTGATCCCAGCAGATGGGTAGTGATGCCCGGATTTTTCGACCCGATGACAATCACGTCATATTCCCCCTCTTTGCTCAGTCTGATAATTTCATCGCGGACGTTACCAAAACGAACCAGAGAGTGAATATTCTCCGCAGAGATATCGAACAGTCTTTTTAACGCGTTCATTTTCTTCGCGGATTCCGCGGTCATATACTCTTCAAACTTTTTAATATCGGCGTTGAATCCTCGCAGCAGAGACCGGCTGCTGGCTGGCAGAATATTGACCAGGGTAATCGACGCGCCCTCAGCCTTCGCGAGGTTAGCCGCGTGGCGAACCGCTTTGTCGCTCAAATCCATTTCAAACACGTCAACAGGCATCAAAATCTTCTTATACATAAGCCTGACTCCTTATTCCGATGAAGGGTTATTTCCTGTACCCAGAATGGCATCGGGAATATAAACCAATCCTCAACACTTCCTCTTCGAAACTATAAACAAATGAAAATAACGGTCTGCTTTGTAAATTGCTGTCGTTAACCGTCAGCACCCCACGGAATAAAGAAAAAAGTGTGAGTTTGATCAAAAACAAAAACATGGCTGGCAGACAGGCGTATTTATAGTGCCCCGTGAACGGCAAAAGCTGAAATAGCGCCGTAACGGATAGTTTAGAGAGGAGAAAATACCATGATGACATACGACCGTAACCGCAATGCAATCACCACCGGCAGCCGCGTCATGATTAGCGGCACCGGCAAAACCGGCGTGATTAAGGCAATCCACAGCGACGGGCTCGATGCCGCGCAGGTGCGCCGTGGCAAAACGGTGGAAGTGGAAGGATGCGAAGGTAAGTTCGAACCAATTGAACTGATTCGTCTGGGTATGCACTAAATTGTGCGCCAACATGCCGCCGCGAACGGCGGCATGTGTTGAATTACAGATGTGACACGCACTCCGCAACCGTGTTCTTTGCCCCCTTCTGCAGCAGCGTCAGATATGCGCTCATCACGGCGTCTGTGAAGGCTTTTTCTCGCGGCAGCTCTTTCCCAAAAATGGACTCAATGCCGAGCAGCGCGTTAACCCGGTTTTCCCCTTCGGCACTCCCTTTCACCGCCGCCTGAATCACCGCCAGCTGCGGATCACTCACATCGATGGCATTACCCTGCTCGTCAACGCCGCCGACATAGCGCATCCACCCTGCCACGCCCAGCGCCAGGAGTGGGAAAGGCGTCTGGTGCACCAGGTGCCAGCGTACGGAGTCCAGCATACGCTGCGGAAGCTTCTGGCTGCCGTCCATCGCAATTTGCCAGGTGCGGTGACGCAGGGCCGGGTTGCTGTAACGGGCAATCAGCAGGTCAGCGTAGCGTTCTAAATCGACGCCCTTCACTTTCAGGGTCGGCGCCTGCTCGTTGAGCATCAGCGCGTGGGCGGCGACGCGGTAGCTCTCATCTTCCATACAGTCGTTGATATGCTGGTATCCGGCCAGATAGCCCAGGTACGCCAGGAACGAGTGGCTGCCATTGAGCATGCGCAGCTTCATCTCTTCAAACGGGATCACGTCTGAAACCAGCTCGGCGCCCGCTTTTTCCCACTCGGGGCGCCCTGCCACAAAGTTATCTTCGATCACCCACTGGCGGAACGGTTCACAGGCCACCGCCGCCGGATCGCGCACGCCGGTCAGCTTTTCGATTTTATCCAGCGTATCGGGAGTAACCGCCGGCACGATACGATCCACCATGGTTGACGGGAAGGTGACGTTTGCCTCGATCCAGTCCGCCAGCTCGCCGTCTACCGCCCGGGCGTATGCGCAGGTCACGTTGCGCATCACGTGGCCGTTCTCCGGCATGTTGTCGCAGGACATCACGCTAAACGCAGGCAGACCCGCCGCTTTGCGACGCGCCAGCGCTTCCACCACTACCCCCGGCGCGGATTTGGGCTGGTGCGGGTTTTGCAGGTCGGCGACGATAAACGGGTGATCGAGCATCAGTTGCCCCGTCGCCGGCGAGTGACAGTACCCCTTCTCGGTGATGGTCAGCGAAACAATCGCCACCTGAGGTTCACACATCGCTGCCAGCACGCTCTCCAGGCCGTCAACCTGCGCGTGCAGTGCCTTTTTGACTACGCCAACCACGCGGGAGGTCCAGGCATCGGCAGACATTTCCGCCACGGTGTAGAGATTATCCTGCGCGTTCAGATCGGCAATCTGCTGCTCGCCACCAATCAGGTTAACCTCACAGTAGCCCCAGTCGCTGCTGTGTTCAGCCGCGAGGATATCGGCATACACCGCCTGATGAGCGCGGTGAAATGCGCCGAAGCCTAAATGTACAATGCGTGCTTTAAGACTGTCGCGATCGTACTGAGGCAGCGTCGCGTTGGCCTGTAATAAGGTGTTTTCCATGATTAAGACTCGCTAATTAGTAAGCTGTGGATCGCTGCCGCTCCTTCTGAAGCGGCAGCGTCTGCTGACTACACCAACTAGAATGGCAGTTGGGGTAAAAAATAACTGCCATCAACCATACTGATACTACCGTTTGAGATTTTGATTTATATTAACTTTTGCTCATGTGGTGTGACATAAACAAAAAGTTGTGTGATAAGTCACGCAAGATATAAACCACTAGCGCCGCGTGGAGACCGCACCGTAGCCCACGCTCTCTTTTGGCGCGGCCTCCGCAGCATCTTCCGCCGCGCTTAAATCGCGGTCGCGTACTTCCGGCATCAGGAACGCCGAAACCAGGCCGATTGCGGAATAGGCCACCAGCATGGCAACGATCGGCCACCAGGAGCCGGTCATGTTGCAGAAGATCCCCGCCAGAACCGGACCAAAGCCCACCGCTACCAGCCCGCCCGCTTCTTTAGAGATAGCCATGCGGGTAAAGCGATTCCGCGAGCCAAACATCTCCGCCATGGTGATATTTTCCAGCGCAAACAGCCCCAGCACGGCGAAATTATGGATAACGATGATCGAGAGCATGATTGTCCCCGGCGCATAGCTTTTATCGACGATAATCGACAGCATCGGGTAGGCCAGAATAATGGCGGAGATATTAAGGATAATGTACGGCAGCCTGCGCCCCACTTTATCGGAAAGCCAGCCCAGCAGCGGGATGGAGATAAACCCGAGAATGGAGCTTATCATCAGCGCATCGGTGGGAATCGCTTTATCGAACAGCAGCGTCTGGACCAGATAACCCGCGAGGAATGTCTGGATCAGCCCCGAGTTGCCCGCCTGACCGAAACGCAGGCCGGTCGCCAGCCAGAAGGATTTACTTTTCACCATTGAACCCAGCGAGGTGTCCGGCTGCACGGTTTCTGCATCGTTTACTTTCTCAAACACCGGGCTCTCCTTGAGGTTCATCCGCAACCAGATGGCAAAGATCATCACCACGACGCTGGCGAGGAACGGCACGCGCCAGCCCCAGGCGAGCAGCTGTTCACGGTCGAGGGCAAAGAACATAATGGCCCAGATCGCCGTGGCGCTCAGCGTTCCGCAGTTTGTACCCATCGCCACCAGCGAGGAGATGATGCCGCGCTTCCCCTTTGGCGCATACTCCGCCAGCATGGTCCCGGCCCCGGAGATCTCTGCCCCGGCGCCCAGCCCCTGAATAATACGCAGCGTCACCAGCAGTACGGGCGCAAAAATGCCGATTTGCGCGTAGGTCGGCAGCACGCCAATCAGCGTGGTGCATATCCCCATCATGGTGATGGTAATGAACAGCACCTTCTTACGACCAATGCTGTCGCCCATTCTGCCAAAGATAAAGGCCCCGACGATGCGCGCAATATAGCCAGCGCCGTAGGTGCCCATCGCGAGGATCAGCGCCATCGCGGCGGACTGTTCCGGGAAGAAGATCTCATGGAAGACCAGTGCGGCGCCCAGCGAGTACAGCTGGAAATCCATAAACTCCAGGGCGGTGCCCAGCCAGCCGGAGACGGCGGCTTTCACCAGATCGGAGGTGGTTCTTTGAGGTTGTGCTTGCGTCATAATGGCTATCTCTAAAAGGTAAGATGCGTACCACCAGAGCCTGTCTGCGCAGGCTCTTAACCGCGTATAGGATTATTGTCCGAACGTGAGTAAGACTTTGCAGCACTGCCGCTGGTCTTTTTCAAACAGTTCGATGGCGTCTGTTACATGGTGATAGTCAAAGGTATGGGTGATCAGTTTGTCCGGGTCGATCAGCCCTTTTTGCAGCCAGTCGATGACGACCGGGAATTTGTTAGCATTCAGGCGCGAAGAGAAGATCGCCAGCTCTTTGCCGGTGATGCCCTGCTGGACTATCTGGCTCGGCTCGCTGGAGAACCCCATCAGCACGATGCGCGCCGCCGGAGAGGCCAGAGTGACCGCTTCGTGCAAAATCGCCGGGTGACAGGCGGCATCAATGATTAACGTCGGCTTGATGCCTTTTTCGTCCAGCGCGGCCTGCAGCGACTGTTCGCTGTTATTTAAGACCCAGTCCGCGCCGCTGCGCCGGGCCATCGCCAGGCGCTCGTCTATGCGGTCAACAACGATAATCTCCTTCACCTTATAGACACCCTTCAGCGCCTGCACGGTGACCAGCCCCATCGGCCCTGCGCCGTAGATCAGCGCAATGTCCTGTTCGGTGGGATTAGCCTGCCCCGTCACGTTGGCGGCGATGGTGAAGGGCTCAACCATGACGGCGTGCTTATCAGGAATGCCGTCCGGAACTAGCCAGGCATTTTTAGCGGGCACTACCGCATATTCACTGAAGCCGCCGTCACGGTGTACGCCCAGCACCACCAGCGAGGTGCAGACGTTCGGTTTTCCGACGGAGCACGGATAGCAGTGTCCGCAGCTGATCACCGGATCAACCGAGACGCGCTGGCCCAGGCGCGCGCTGTCTACCCCCTCTCCCACGGCGTCAATCACGCCAAAGAACTCGTGGCCAATCGTGCGTGGATACTTCGCAAACGGATTATGGCCGCGGTAGATGTGGCTGTCCGAACCGCAGATCCCCGCCAGCGTGATTTTGACGCGGACTTCACCTGCGCCGGGCTCCGGTCGTGGCCGCTCTTCAATCACAAGTTCGTTCGGCTGTTGAATCACTACGCTTTTCATCGTTCATTCCTCGCTTACCAGTTCCACAGCGTGCCGTCTTCAAGACGGGCCACCGGCAGATAGGCCGGATCGTAGGGGTATTTCGCCGCCAGCTTTTCGTCAAACTCGATGCCCAGGCCCGGCTTGTCGCCCGGGTGCATATAGCCGTTATCAAAGCGCCAGCTGTGCGGGAAGACTTCAAGCATCTGTTCGGAGTAGCCCATATATTCCTGGACGCCAAAGTTTGGCACCCACAGGTCAAAATGCAGCGCGGCCGCGTGGCATACAGGCGAGAGATCCGACGGGCCGTGCGAGCCGGTGCGCACCTGGTAGAGCGACGCGAAGTCCGCGATGCGGCGCATCCCGGTGATCCCGCCAGCATGAGTGATGGTGGTGCGGATATAGTCGATAAGCTGCTCTTCGATGAGCTGCTTGCAGTCCCAGATACTGTTAAACACTTCCCCCACCGCAATTGGCGTGACGGTGTGCTGGCGGATCAGGCGGAAGCATTCCTGGTTTTCAGCGGGCGTTGGGTCTTCCATCCAGAACATGCGGAATGCTTCAATGCTCTTGCCGAAGCGCGCCGCTTCGATGGGCGTCAGGCGGTGGTGCATATCGTGCAGAAGATGTTCATTGAAGCCAAATTTGCTGCGTACCGCGTCAAACAGCTTTGGCGTGAAATCGAGGTATTTCTCGGTGGACCAGAGCTGCTCTTCCGGCCAGTCGCCTTTAGTGGCGGGCTCGTAGGCCAGCCCCTTCCCTTTGGCCATGCCGTAGGTGGTTTTCATGCCCGGCACGCCGCACTGCACGCGGATGGCCTTAAAGCCCATCTCCTTATGGCGGGCGTAATCTTCCAGCACGTCGTCAATGGTGTGCCCGGTGGTGTGGCAGTAGACCATTACGCCCTCACGGGATGCGCCGCCCAGCAGCTGGTAGAGCGGCATATTGGCCGCTTTGGCTTTAATGTCCCACAGCGCCATATCCACGGCGGAGATGGCCGACATGGTGACCGGCCCGCGACGCCAGTAGGCGCCCTTATAGAAAAACTGCCAGATGTCTTCGATACGGTGCGCGTCGCGGCCAATCAGCTGCGGGCAGAGATGATCTTTCAGGTAGGAGGCAACGGAGAGCTCACGCCCGTTCAGCGTAGCGTCACCGAGGCCGACAATCCCCTCATCGGTGGTGATTTTAAGGGTGACAAAGTTCCGCCCCGGGCAGGTAACAAACACGTCAGCCGCGACAATCTTCATAATTCCTTTCCTTACATCGTTCGTTATGATGCTGGAAATTTACCCACCAACCCTACTACCATACAAGTATAATGATCATAAAATCCGCCAACGATCACAAAACCGGGGGCTCAGGCCCGCCCCCATCCCGCCACAATGATCAGCATACCGCACAGAGCAACCAGCGCGCCGGCCCAGTCGTAGGCGCTAAGTTTGACGCCGTCCACCACGCGCAGCCACAGCAGCGCAGTACAGACATAGACACCACCGTATGCGGCGTAGACGCGGCCACTGGCAGCCGGATGCAGCGTTAACAGCCAGACAAAGAGAGCCAGCGCGACGCTTGCCGGGATGAGCAGCAATACCGACCCTCCCTTCTTCAGCCAAAGCCACGGTAGGAAGCAGCCGATGATTTCGCATAGCGCGGTAGCAAAAAAAAGCAGCGTCGTTTTGAGCATAGTTAACGTCAGGTGAGGATCTATTTAGACATCATACCCGATAATGTCCTTTACTTTTCCATACCCGCTCCGCGGGTATGCCGTTATTGCTCTTTGGTGTAGAATCTGAACGGGGAAACTTGCTCATCTGCACCCATTTTAAAGGAAACGCTATGACTACATTAAGCAAACGCCTTTGTCTGACAGCCCTGCTGGCGCTGTCATCGTTCGCCTTTGCCGCCTCTGCGACAGCGGAAACCAGCAAGCTCGTTATTGAGTCTGGTGACAGCGCGCAAAGCCGCCAGAACGCCGCGATGGACAAAGAACAATGGAATGACACCCGCAGCCTTCGTCAGAAGGTCAACAAACGTGCTGAGAAAGAGTGGGACAAAGAAGATGTCGCCTTCGACGCACGCGATAAGTGTCAGCAAAGTGCGAATGTCAATGCCTACTGGGAGCCGAACACCCTGCGCTGCCTGGATCGCCGCACTGGTCGTACGGTTGCCCCATAATGTCGGCGCCCTGTGACGTAAAACTCCGGCCGCTGGAGCGTGAAGATCTGCGCTTTGTCCACCAGCTCGACAATAACGCCAGCGTAATGCGCTACTGGTTCGAAGAGCCGTACGAGGCCTTTGTCGAGCTGTCCGATCTCTACGATAAGCACATTCACGATCAGAGCGAGCGTCGTTTTGTGGTGGAGTGTGAGGGTGAAAAAGCGGGGCTTGTGGAGCTGGTTGAGATCAACCACGTTCACCGTCGGGCGGAGTTCCAGATCATTATTTCGCCTGAGCACCAGGGGAAAGGCCTGGCCTCACGGGCGGCGAAGCTGGCGATGGATTACGGATTTAACGTCCTGAACCTCTACAAGCTTTACCTGATCGTGGATAAAGAGAACGAGAAAGCGATCCATATCTACCGTAAGCTGGGCTTTATGGTAGAAGGCGAGCTGATTCACGAGTTCTTTATCAACGGCGAATACCGCAACACCATCCGCATGTGCATCTTCCAGCATCAGCACCTGGCGGGACACAAGCCGTCAGGCGCCAGCCTGCTGAAACCAACCGCGCAGTAACCTGCGCGGTTTTATTCTCAGTAGTACTCAATCGTATTCTTGATGGTGTACTTGCGCTCAACGGCAGGCTTAACGCTGTCGTCAGTGATGGTGAGATCGCAGCTGACCGGGTTGTTGTGTCGATCGTAGTCGCAGCTCTGCGTCACGTTGCCGAGCGGCTTGTCGTTTAACAGGCTCACGGCCGAGTAATCCATTCTTTTGCGCAGATCCTTTGACGGCGTCGACTGCACCGATAAATGCTGATCCCCGGAGACAGTGGTTTTGCCCAGCGGATAGCCATCCGCATCGTATCGATACTTCACTTCCATCTCTTTGCCGTGCGCGGCCACCACAAAGCCGTTGTCGTCGGTATCCCACGTCACCCCGGCTGACGGCAGTTCGGCCAGTTGGCATTTGCCCTGCAGCTTCACCTTACGCTGCTGGGTTTCTGCATCAATGTAGTAGTTGGCATCCAGCACCAGCGCTACGCCCGTGTTAGCCTCCAGGTCGTGCAGTTCCAGCGTATCGAAACACCCTTCCGCCGACACGGTGCCGGTAACCCGTTTGGACACTTCGCCCTTCTCGTTGAACAGCGTCTGGGTAAAGTCTTTGACCGGGCCGCGCAGAGGGTCAAAATCAAACTCGTTTGAAAAACTCGCCATCTCCGGCGTAAACGACAGCGGCGCGGAGTTGTTGTCACACCCTGCGAGAGCGGCTGCCAGGAGCGTTATCGCTGCATATTTCTTCACATTCTTTACCAATACAGAGAGATTATTCCCAATCATATTAGCAAATACAGTTGTTTACACGAAGCATGCTAAAATTAATCTATACACAGAGAAAAGGAGCTACAGATGAAACGGTTACCCTGGATTACCGCCCTGCTGTTAATGAGTGCTTCAACCGCCGCGCTGGCGGCACCCGACTCCTGCGAGCGCGTGAAAAGCGACATTCAGCAGAAGATTATCAACAACGGCGTGCCGGAGTCAGGTTTTACGCTGAGCATTGTGCCGAATGATCAAGCTGACCAGCCGGACGCGCAGGTGGTGGGCCACTGCGCCAACGACACCTTTAAAATTTTGTACACCCGTACAGGCAATGGGGCTGCGGAATCTCAGTAATTTACCTTCAATCCCCTTTGATTTGATGAGGATTAAGATCTAATACCTCCAAATAAGTAACACTCACCCCATCATTAGCCCGGTTGTAATCACGGGTAAAAATAATACGTAATCTCAATCTTGGGGTGAGCCATGTCTGAGGTCGATCATCACGGCGGTATTAGCCGCCGAACTCTCGTGAAATCTACCGCAATAGGTTCTCTGGCGCTTGCCGCTGGCGGGATCTCGCTTCCTTTTGGTCTAAAAAGCGCAGCCGCTGCGGTGCAAAATGCCGTCCAGCCTGCGGAAGATAAAGTGGTCTGGGGTGCCTGCTCGGTCAACTGCGGCAGCCGCTGCGCGCTGCGCCTGCACGTCCGCGACAATGAAGTGTACTGGGTCGAAACGGATAACACCGGTGAGGATATCTATGGTAATCACCAGGTCCGGGCCTGCCTGCGCGGGCGCTCTATTCGCCGACGCATCAACCACCCTGACCGCCTGAACTACCCGATGAAACGCGTGGGCAAACGCGGTGAGGGCAAATTTGAGCGCATCACTTGGGATGAAGCGCTGGACGCTATCACCGCCAGCCTGAAAGACGTGGTCGACAAATACGGCAACGAAGCGGTGTATATTAACTACTCCTCCGGCATTGTCGGCGGCAATATCACCCGTTCCTCTCCTTACGCTTCGCTGGTGGCGCGCCTGATGAACTGCTACGGCGGTTTTCTGAGCCACTACGGCACCTACAGCACGGCGCAAATCGCCTGCGCCATGCCCTATACCTACGGCAGCAATGACGGGAACAGCACCTCGGATATTGAAAACACCAAACTGGTGGTGATGTTCGGCAATAATCCGGCGGAAACGCGCATGAGCGGCGGCGGGATTACGTATTATCTGGAGCAGGCTCGCGAGCGGTCCAACGCGCGCATGATTGTCATCGACCCGCGTTACACCGACACGGCAGCCGGACGCGAAGATGAATGGATCCCGATCCGTCCGGGTACTGATGCCGCACTGGTGGCAGCTATTGCCTGGGTATTGATCGACGAAAACCTGGTCGACCAGCCGTTCCTGGACAAATACTGCGTTGGCTATGACGAAAAAACGCTGCCGGAAGGCGCCCCCGCGAATGGTCACTATAAAGCGTATATTCTCGGCCAGGGGGATGACAACACGGCGAAAACGCCTGAATGGGCCTCGCACATCACCGGCATTCCGGTAGATCGTATCGTCAAGCTGGCCCGCGAAATCGGCTCCGCGAAGCCGGCCTACATCTGCCAGGGCTGGGGACCACAGCGCCAGGCGAACGGCGAGCTGACCTCCCGCGCCATCGCGATGCTGCCGATCCTCACAGGTAATGTGGGGATCAACGGTGGCAACAGTGGCGCGCGCGAATCCAGCTACACCATCACTATTGAACGTATGCCGCTGCCGGAAAATCCGGTTAAAACGCAAATATCCTGCTTTAGCTGGACGGATGCCATAGTCCGTGGCCCGGAAATGACCGCCCTGCGCGACGGGGTGCGCGGTAAGGATAAGCTGGACGTGCCGATTAAGTTCATCTGGAACTACGCGGGCAACACCATTATTAACCAGCACTCCGATATCAATAAAACTCACGAGATCCTGCAGGACGAAAGTAAATGCGAAACGATCGTCGTCATTGATAACTTCATGACCTCGTCAGCGAAGTACGCCGATATCGTGTTACCCGACCTGATGACCGTCGAACAGGAAGACATCATTCCTAACGATTATGCAGGCAACATGGGCTACCTGATTTTCCTCCAGCCCGTGACTGCACCGAAGTTTGAGCGTAAGCCCATCTATTGGATCATGAGCGAAGTGGCAAAACGCCTCGGGCCGGATATTCATCAGAAATTTACCGAAGGGCGCACGCAGGAAGAGTGGCTGCAGTATCTGTATGCCAAAATGCTCGCAAAAGATCCCGCACTACCGTCCTATGACGAGCTGAAAAAAATGGGCATTTATAAGCGCAAAGATCCGAACGGACACTTTGTGGCCTATAAAAAATTCCGCGAGAACCCGGAAGCCAATCCGCTGAAAACGCCATCGGGCAAGATTGAAATTTACTCCAGCAAGCTGGCGAAGATTGCGGCGACCTGGGAGTTGGCAAAAGACGAGACCATTAGCCCACTGCCCGTGTACGCATCGACCTTTGACGGATGGGATGCGCCCGAGCGTGCGCAGTTCCCGCTGCAGCTGTTCGGTTTCCACTTTAAAGCCCGAACCCACTCGAGCTATGGCAACGTCGACGTGCTGAAAGCGGCCTGCCGCCAGGAGGTCTGGCTTAATCCTGTCGATGCCGAAAAACGCGGCATCAGGAACGGCGATACGGTGCGCGTCTTTAATAGTCGCGGTGAGGTGCGAACTGAAGCAAAAGTGACGCCACGCATCATGCCCGGCGTGAGCGCCATGGGCCAGGGTGCCTGGCACGATGCCAATATGAGTGGCGATCGTATCGACCACGGCTCATGCATCAACACGCTGACGACCCATCGACCTTCTCCGCTGGCAAAAGGCAACCCGCAGCACACCAATCTGGTGCAGATTGAGAAGGTGTAAAAGGTGAAACGCGAGACCATAGTTTAATCTATGGTCAGTATTATCGGTTATCACAGTCGCGCGGGCGTCGTCCGCGCAAGCAAGGAAAGTTTTATGGAAGACGTCTCACATCGTGAATCGTTCGCGTTCAGTGCCAGGGTACTGGGCGCGCTGTTTTATTTCGCTCCCGACAGCGAGCAGGCCGCGCCGCTGGTGAGCGCTCTCACCGCTGGCGAATGGGTTCAGGACTGGCCCCTGCCGCCGGAAGCGCTGCAGCCCGTTGCCGATACGTTTGCCTCATCTTCCGATGAACCGCTGACCGACGCTTGGCAACGGCTGTTTATTGGTCCTTATGCCCTGCCCGCTCCGCCGTGGGGTTCCGTCTGGCTGGACCGTGAATCCGTGCTGTTTGGCGATTCGACCCTCGCGCTGCGACAGTGGATGCGGGAGAACAATATCGCGTTTGAGATGCAGCAACAGGAACCGGAAGATCACTTTGGCACGTTGCTAATGCTCGCGGCGTGGCTGGCCGAGAATGGCCGCGAAGCGGAGTGCGCTCAGCTTCTGGCGTGGCACCTCCTGCCGTGGAGCACCCGCTTCCTGTCAGTGTTTGTCGATAACGCCGGGCATCCGTTTTATACCGCGCTGGGCAGGCTTGCGCAGCTGACGCTGGCGGACTGGCGATCCGGACTGCTTATTCCGGTTGCGGAAAAGACGCTGTATCGCTAGAGGTGTGGCTTGCTCGCCGGTGGCGGGCAAGCCTTTAACTTATACCTCGCCACCTGATTCACTCGCACTCTCTTTACTCTGAATGAACCGAAGTGCCAGATAGAGGTCTGGCGCCAGAATCATGTCATCATCATTCATCGTTGGCCGACTCTCTTTAAACCAGCGCGTTAATTCCGTTTTTCTGCCCGCCAGGATTAACGTAATCTTTCGCCCCTTCAGGTCACGCTTTAACTCATTAATGGTTGCCAGGACGCTGATGTCTGAATAGGTGAAGCAAGCAACGGCATCAATGACCACCCATTTAGGTTGTAATGCAGTACCATCAACCAGGTTCAATACCCGACGTTTAAAATAAGCCACATTAAAATAGGTCAACGGTGAGTTAAATCGATACATCAGCACGCCCGGGACCATTTTAATATCGGTTGTATTACCTAATGAGTGAATCATTCCATCTTCGTCAGTGCCCAACAAGTGCTCAGAGGGACGAAACACTGTACGAAGGAACTGTAACAGGCCAAGCAACACCGCAAGGCCGATCCCCTGGATAACGCCGATAATTAAAACACAGCCAAAAGTGAAGAAGGCCAGGCGGAATGCCTGTTTATTTCTGCGCCTCAGGTTCCAGAGCCCACGTAAATCAATTAATGACCACGAGGCATACATTAGAACAATACCTAATGCAGATACCGGAATAAATTGTAATGGCTGGGTGAAAAATACCACAACGATACCGATGAGTAAGGCCGCGACTATGGAAACCAGCTGACTTTTCCCACCCACTGAATCATTAACCGCGGTCCGGGAATCAGCTCCACTGATAGCAAAACCCTGGGATAACCCAGACATAATGTTCGCAATACCCAGTGCTCTGAACTCAGCATCAGCATTGATTTCATAACCATTTTTCGCGGCGAAACTGCGGGCGGTCAGCATCAGACTCACAAAACTGACCAAAGCCAGGTTCAGCGCCGGGATCACCAAATCACGCATCGGACCAGGCTGGAATTCCCCCCAGTTAACGACGGGTAAGCCCGACTGGAAGCCATCTCCCCCAATCGTGGCGATACCATACTGTTGCGCAGATGTTCCCCACACCAGAACCGTTGTCAGCACAATGGCAATCAACGGTGCTGGCCAGTGGCTACGATACGTTTTAATAACCATTAAAATAATTAACGTTAAAAGTGATATCCCTATGGTTAATAAATGGCTGTCTGACAATCGGCCTGGCAAGGCTATTATTTTTTCAATAACCTGTGCTTCATCTAGCTTGATCCCTAAAACCTTGCCTAATTGCCCGACAATAATCGTCACGGCTACGCCATTTAGCAAACCCGTAAGAATGGGATGAGAAAGCAGATCGGCAAGTGCGCCCAGACGAAACTTACTGGCAAGTAGGCACCACCCGCCCATCATCAATGTCATGATAATCGTCAGTTGCCAGTGCAGTTCGGGATTACCTGCAGAAAGCGGAAAGACGACGGCCGCAATCACCGCGCAGGTTGTGGCATCAGGGCCAACAATAAGCTGACGTGAAGAACCAAACAGTGCATACGCTATCATCGGTAAAACGCACGAATAAAGCCCCACTATTGCCCCAACCCCTGCCAGCTCAGCATAAGCAATAGCTACGGGTAGCGCTACAGCCGCAACGGATAACCCGGCTTTAACATCCTGTTTTAGCCAGCTTTTATCGTAGGCTAACAAATTTTGTAACCCTGGCATGTAGTTTAATAAAACTCTTCCGAACACGTTATTCTCCGGATATAGATATCACCCACGTAATATTGGCACACTTCTTTACGAGGTTCTGGCTTTCAAATGCTCCGGATAAAGGATCGCGTTGCATCGATCCGTTGTACTCACAGCCAAAAGCGGACGTTATGCTAATCAATGACGAGAAGATCGGGTTGGTTCTTACGTTTAGCCAGTTTCTTTTGCAAAATGATAACGATGATTGGGAACCCTAATGCGGAAATGGCGCTTACCGTTAGTAACGTGTTCATTTTTTGTTGTGACATGTCATGCCCAGGTAATAAAAAAGAAGACAAAAAAAATGCGATCGTTGTAATCAAATACATCATTGATGTTTGTAATGACATGAATCCTGCGCGTTGCCTGTTATCAGGAAACTGAATCGTAACCGCCGAAGATGAAACCAGACGACTATAAGATGCACCGAGAAATAAAGTAATAAATAGCGCCGGATGCGGAAGCCCCAGGATTGGAATGAGCAAACTCAGAATAAAAACGATAGTTGAAGCTGTCGCCAGAACCACAGCAGAAAAACGTGTCGTTAACACGCCTGTCATTTTTGTCGACAGGTACCCTGCCATCCCCCCGCCGAAGAATAGCCAGGACAACATGTCCTGAGAAGCGCCAGGCTGCTGTAACAGTAATGGTACCAGAACAGGAACGACCAGCATTGGGCTAAACTGTACAAGCGCATTAGCGGAAGCAAACAGTAAAATATCCACATTGAGAGGCTGCGAATGGGGTGTCTCGAAAGAAACGCGATCTTGTGGAATGACGGTGATAATCAGTGGCAACGCCAACAAACACAGCGTACTGATGAACCACAAAGCGATATGCCAGCCATAATGAGTACATAAAAATAATATTGTGGGCATTCCCGCAATGCTTACTATCGAAAATGACGCAATCACCGCCGCTAACATTTTTCCACGCAAGTGAGTCGGTGCGTGGTTTATCAATATACTGATACCCACCCCCATTGTGGTACCGCCCAACAATCCTGCACAGAATCGTAATGTAAGCAAAAGGCTAAAACTGGAAGTCAATGTCGTTAAAAAGGTCAGCAGCCCCAGGAGAGCCATATTGGCGATGAGAAAGCGTTTCTTATTAAAACGACCGATCCAGTAAAAAGCGATAATGCCCGACAGAACGGCACCTGTTGTGTACAGGCCGGAAACGTAGCCTGAGAAGGATACGGGAACAGCAAAATCAGCCGCCATAAAAGCAAAAATAGGGTTGAACATCATATATTCCAGCGCATTCGTGAACTGGATAAAAGCGATTACAGCAGCGATTCGTGTGAGTGTTTTATGATTTAACGTTTTTGTGACCAGTGGCATAGCAGGCGACCTGTGGATGAAAGATCTCCGAGTTTAACCGCTATCAAATCTGTTCATTAGATGGTAAAAATGGCACTTATTGTTATCATTTATGGGATAATCAATGCGGCCGCCTCTGGATTTTAATACCCTGAAAGTGTTCATTGCTGTGGTTGAAAAAGAGAGTTTTGTTGGGGCATCCAGGGCGCTGGAAATGCCGACATCAAATGTGAGTCGTTGTATTTCTCAGTTAGAAGACAAACTCAATCTTCAGCTTATAGAGCGCAGTACCCGCCATATGAAACTCACCCAAGCGGGCCACCTGCTCTATAACCGAGCGAAGCCAATACTGGAGGCACTTGAGCAAACTGAAACAGAATTAACGTTGCGGCAAATGCAGCTTAAGGGCCCGTTACGTATCTGTATTCCTAATGAAATAGGCCCGGTCTTGCTGGGATCTATAGTTGCCGATTTCGCCTGTCAGCACCCGGATCTGGAAATTAGCTGCGTCACAAATTTGTCTGGCTTTGAATCCGTTCGTGACGATCTGGATTTAGCGATCATTGTCACCCGTGGCCAGATGGATGACAGTGACTACATCGCTCGCCATCTGGTGACTATCCCTTGTACCATCGTTGCTGCACCTTCTGTCATTCAACGTTATGGCACCCCTTCTCATATACAGCATTTTGAAGAATTACCCTGTATTACAACCGTAAGCGCACTTAAAGGTGCTCCCTGGCAGTTTGTTAATAAAAAGGGGGGATTCGAGACGATAAAGGTTAAAGGCCACTACCGGGTAAACAGCGGAGAGATGGCAGGACGAGCGGCTGTAGCAGGTGTCGGTTTTGCCATTCTATCGAAACAAGCCTGCCAACCCTACATCAACGATGGACGGCTAATCGAGCTTAACTTTGAACAATCCCCTGCTCCACTGCAATTGTTCGCACTTTATTCAGATCGGCGCTACTTGCCTGCTAAAACACGAGCGCTCATAGATTTCATGCATCAGAAATTGAGTAATATATCTTGCGTAACATAAGGCTCACGATCGTGTGCAACAGGTCATCTGTAAGGTTCACAGGCATAAGCGCCCAACAGACAGATTAGACTTTAAGCTATTAATTATGCTCAATTAATAAGTCGCAGTTGAGGATAACGTTCTAACCACCGCTTCTCTTCAACGCGCCGCCTGAATACGTCATATTTTTCCCGCTCAAACGCAGGCGTTGGTCTTAAACTCAGCTCAAACAGGTCATTAAGACCATAGGGTGCAATGACCTCAATAACATCGTTAGCGCCCAGCCTGACGCCTACAGCCGTCGCAGTTTCGGGCCAGTACAACAGCGCATTTTCTGTTGAGCGATAGGGATTATCACCATTACGCAGATGCATCCTGGCTTGATTCTTTACGGACCAGTCAAAAGCGGGCATCCGTTGCTTAAGTTTTTCTTCCAGATGACGTTCATCGTCTGGCGTACACCATTCGGGATCGAACCAGACCACATCCACATCGCCTGAAAAGGACTTTTTCCAATAGGCATGCAAGTGATCCCATACGGCATCCCTGACAAAACCCGCGCCTATCCAGCAATCAGGAAGTTGCAAATCACGAACCGCGTAAAGCACCTGCATTCGTGAAGGATCAAGTGACAATATTCTCTGCAATGAATTTAAATAATCCATCATTATTCCCGTCATCAAAAGCACCGCCCCGTCATCTTAACCGGAGCGGCTCAAATTCGTCGCTATTGCGCGCTCAAACTCATAAGCAACCGCCATCAAAAACTGTACGTCACCTTCAAACTCCCCGTGGGGGACGTTTTACGTTGTACGATCGGGCTGTCACCCGCATCCCCCGTCAGTTGCGTAACCCCCGCAGCGGCAAGCACGCTCCAGCGCGAGGTGAGCTTGTGGGTCCAGTCAAGATTCATAGACCAGGCATAAATCCCTGCCCCGGCGTCATGTCGGGCAAACCCCGATGCGCTCGACTGAGCGTCCCTGACGCCATAGTACGTCTGCATATACTTGCCGGATCCCCAACTGCCGGTCAGCGCCAGCGTCACCTCATTTTTTGATGAGGCATAGATCGGGCTGGAAATGCCGAAATGCACCGCCTCTCCGTTGTCTCTCTCAGAAACCGGCACCTCAGCCTGCAGCTGCAGATGAAGCCAGTCGGTCACCTTGTACCCCAGCCCGGGCACAACGATTGCCGAGCCTTTTATCTCGCCCATTCCACGCAGCTCGTCGCTGCCGGAGGCGATCGAATCGCTGCTGACGTCTTTATCTTTACGGCCTGCGCGATAGCTCAGGGCAGCGCTGTAATCGAAATTACCGATGTTATTGCCGTAACCGATACCCCGCGTGGTGCTGATAAAGAAGCCATTCGCCATCGAATAATCCACCACCTGAGCCGCGCTGACGCGGCTTTTATCCGAACCCGAGTAGCGTGGCGCGACGTCCGCGCCGCCCCCCAGAGTTAAGACATTACCCTTCTGCTCTGCCGCCATTACCGGGGTGGCCAGTAACGCCAGAACAACGCCCGGCACTATGCTTTTTAGTCTGAAGCCCGAAAGTGAATGGAGGAACGTATGACGCAGTTCGATGTTTCTCATTAAAGAAGCCCTTATGGATTCAAATGGTTGCGATGCAAGCGGTTAAACGCCAGGACGCCCATTTTGAATACCGACCCTAAGGTTCTTATGAGCCGAAAATGAAGAAACGCTGAAGCGCGAGCCGGTGCTGTAAACCGGACCGATTTCCTGCTACCGTTTTTTTCTTAAGTTGTTCTTCATCCACGGTTGTTACAGTTATCAATGTGAAAATTTTACTAATCGAAGACGACCTGGATCTTGGCAATGGCGTGCGTATCGCCCTTTCAGATCAAGGACTTGATGTCATATGGGTTCGCCGTAAAGAGGATGCGCTGCATCAGCTTGACGTCTGCGCGCCGGAACTTGTTTTGCTCGACCTGGGGCTGCCCGACGGCGACGGCATGAGCCTGATGACGCGTTTGCGCCAGCAGCTGAAGGGGATCCCCGTCATCATCCTGACGGCGCGAGGTACGCTGCAGGATCGCCTGTGCGGGCTGGATGCCGGTGCAGACGACTATCTTGTCAAACCCTTCGTTCTCGCCGAACTGCTGGCGCGAGTCAGGGCTCTTGCCCGACGCAGCTATGGTTTTGAAAATGAGGCAATAGAGATCCGGGACTTATCGCTTCATGTACCGACGCGTCGCGTGACGGTGAGTGCGCGTCACGTTGAATTGACGGCCAGTGAATATGCGCTTCTTGAAACGTTGATGCTGCGCGCTGACCGGGTGATTACCCGACGTTTTCTGGAAGAAAGGATATTCGGCAACAAAGAAAATCTCAGTAATGCGCTCGACGTCCATATGGGGAATTTGCGGCGGAAAATTGGTGAAGGCTATGTGCGAACGGTGCGGGGCGTCGGATACGTCATTGATACCGTTGCTGTTCAGAAGGTGACGGGTTAATGCGAAACGTCTGGTACCTCCTGAAGCGTCCCACGCTGGTACGGCGAATTATCATCGCCCAGATGGCGCTGCTCACCCTGCTGTAGTGTATTTTTTTGACCTTCATATTGTTGGAGGACCTGCGTAGCCCTCCGATACTCACGGGCAGTAAGACCTACGAAACCATTTTTACTCTGGTTGATCATATTGGCGAGCGCCCGCAGGACCGTAACGAGGTGCTGGAAGCGTTCAGTAAGGCGTTGCGGGAAGGCTATGGCGGCGGCGAAGATCCCGCATTATCAATCAACCTCATCGTTCGTAAGAATAACGCAATCATTTTTTCATCGGATGGCGCTCCGACGGGGGTAATGAACACCAGGCTGGGGGAAATGCAGCGTGTTCAGAGTGACGGTCGTACCTGGACCAGCCGTACCCTTAAGTCCCCTCGTTCCGACGTGGAAGTTACGCTTTTCACCCCGGCCGGCAGTTGGAACTTCTTTATCTATCTGAACTCACGCGGCTACTACATTATGCCGCTGCTGGTCTGTATTCCTTTTCTTCTGTTTCCCGCGTGGCTGTCGATCCGCATTGCGATGCGTCCCTGGAGCAAGGTGGTGAATGAAATTTCATTACGCAGGCCAGACGATCTCTCTCCCTTAAAAGCCGGCCCCAGGCACAGGGAGCTTCGCAAAATGGTGGACGCGATAAACGATTTTCTTGCCAGAGTGCGGGAAAGCGCTGAACGGGAACGGGTTTTCATTGCTGACGCCGCGCACGAGCTGCGTACGCCGCTGGCAGCGATGCGCATCAACGTGGAGGCGCTGCAGTCCTGGGCGAGCAGCGAGAGCCAGCGGCAGCTGCTTGCAGGGATTGTGCGCAGCAACAGCCGGGCGGCTCGGCTCGTCAACCAGCTGCTGCTGATGATGCACAGTGAAGCGCGCATTGACACCGCGATGGAGCCCGTGCCGCTGACGTCACTCATACAAGAGCGAATGGCTGCGCTGGAGCCGCTGGCGTCCGGGCGCAGGATTGAGCTGGAATTCTTCGCTGAGGATGAAATCTGGATCGCTGGCGTCCGGGAACGTCTGATGTCGCTGATAGACAATCTTATTGAAAACGCCGTGAAGTACAGTCCTGAGGGCGGACGGATTCAGGTAGAGGTACGCTCAGCAGATAAATCAGCCCAAATACGCGTCTCCGATGAGGGGCCGGGCATTCCGGTTGAATTGCGCGAGCGCGTCTTCGACCGGTTTTTCCGCGATCCCAATCAGGTGCAGAGCGGAAGCGGACTGGGGCTTGCCATCGTCAAAGCGGTTGCACTGCAACATAACAGCAGTGTAAACCTGAGTACCTCAGCGGAAGGTGGCCTCCTGGTGACGGTTGACTTCCCGGACCGCACGTTTAGCTAAACCGGAACAGGGTGTTCGATCGCAAATGCCGCAGATTGCTTCAAAAAAATTACCGTATTTGTTATATTGTTGTTTATTGCTTATTCACCTCTGCGGTGCCAAAAAGAACAAGATTCACCGCTACCCAGGAAAGAGAAATGTTAGATTACCGCTTCCCGACAGCTTTGCAGATGGTTCTCAGCGTAGCGATGGCGGAGCAACTAGGTGAACGTTCGACAAGTGCAATTCTGGCCTACGGCCTGGAAGCCAATCCGAGCTTTATCCGCAAATTGATGGTTCCACTCACGCGCGACGGCATTATCGTCTCAACGCTTGGCCGCAACGGCTCTATTCATCTTGGTCGTCCACCGGAAGAGATCACCCTGCGCGATATCTACCTTTCGGTCACCGAAGATAAAAAACTCTGGGCGTCGCGCCCTGACGTGCCGGCCCGCTGCGTGGTCAGCGCGAACGCCTGCTGGTACTTTAAATCGATTTCCGAAGAAGCGGAGCAGGCATCGCTCGCGGTATTAGCGCGCCACACCGTGGCAAGCGCGCTGGACGAGGTTAAAAAAGCCGATACCAGCGGGTGCGATCCTTTACCTGAACTTATTGCCCAGTACAAAAAAGCCCATTAATTTTCGCGAAAAAAAACCGCCTTTACGATAAAGGCGGTTTTTTTGTTATCTGCGATATCCCTACGCGGGCAGAACCTCTCTTTCCACTTTGCCGCGCGTCACAAACTTACGCAGCGTCACGTAGAATACCGGTGTCAGGAACAGGCCAAACAGCGTTACGCCGAGCATCCCGGAGAAGACCGTGATCCCGGTGACGCCACGCACTTCTGCGCCCGCGCCGTGGCCGAGGATCAGCGGAATGGTCCCGGCGATAAAGGCGATGGAGGTCATCACAATCGGACGCAAACGCAGGCGGCACGCTTCAAGCGCAGCTTCCATGATGCCTTTGCCCTGAATTTCCAGCTCGCGGGCAAACTCCACGATAAGAATCGCGTTTTTACACGCCAGCCCCATCAGCACCACCAGCCCCACCTGCACGAAGACGTTGTTATCGCCACCGGTCAGCCAGACGCCAAACAGTGCGGAGAGCATCGTCATCGGCACGATGAGGATCACCGCCAGCGGCAGCGTCCAGCTTTCATACAGCGCCGCCAGCACCAGGAACGCCAGCAGCACCGCGACCGGGAAGACGATCAGTGCCGTATTACCCTGGGTGGCCTGCTGGAAGCTCAGGTCCGTCCATTCTATGTTCATCCCGTTCGGCAGGATTTGCTTAGACATCGCGTCCAGCTGCGTCATCGCCTGAGCGGACGAGAGCACGCGCGGGTCGGCATCGCCGATCAGATCTGCCGCCGGGTAGCCATTGTAGCGGATCACCGGGTCCGGCCCGTAGGTGGTCGTGATTTTTACCATGCTGCCAATCGGCACCATTTCGCCCTGACTATTCCGGGTGCGTAAATTCGCAATATCCTCCACGCTGTCGCGGAACTGCCCGTCTGCCTGCGCCATCACGCGCCAGGTACGCCCGAACTGGTTGAAGTCGTTCACGTACGACGAGCCCAGATAGGTTTGCAGCGTACCGAACAGATCGGTCAGCGACACGCCCTGCGCTTTTGCCTTATCGCGGTCAACCTGCACGTCCAGCTGCGGAACGTTAGCCTGGTAAGTGGAGATTGGGAAATGCATTCCCGGCGTCTGCATAATTGCACCGGACATGGTGTTCACCGCGTTTTGCAGCGCACCATAGCCCAGGCCCGCGCGATCCTGAATGTACAGCGAGTAGCCCGATCCCTGGCCCAGGCCCAGAATCGGCGGCGGCAGGATGGAGAAACCAAAGCCCTGCTGGATTTGCGCGATTTTGGCGTTGATCTCCGCGTTAATTTCCGCCGCTGAGTGCTTGCGCTGGTCAAACGGCTTCAGGCCAAAGAAGACCGTCCCGGTATTCGGCGTGTTGGTGAACTGCAGCGCGTTCAGCCCTGGAAACGCGACCGCGTAATCCACGCCTTCGGTGTTCATGCCAATTTCGCTCATTTTGCGGATCACCGCGTCGGTGCGGGCCAGCGACGAGCCTTCCGGCATCTTCACGCCGCCAATCAGGTAAAGCTTATCCTGGGTCGGAATAAACCCGCCGGGCACCGCTTTAAACATGACGCCCGCGGCACACAGCAGCAGAAGATAAACCACAAACACCGCGCCGCGTCGGCCAAGC
Organism: Enterobacter sp. 296B2; assembly: GCF_034106185.1. Taxonomy (NCBI): domain Bacteria; kingdom Pseudomonadati; phylum Pseudomonadota; class Gammaproteobacteria; order Enterobacterales; family Enterobacteriaceae; genus Enterobacter; species Enterobacter sp. 296B2. The sequence goes on from NZ_JAWNCA010000001.1 coordinate 270,076, forward strand.
GTTTTGCCCACCAGCCCCTGATAGCCGTTCGAGCTACGATGGAAAAAGCGGTTAAACGGACGGAAAATCCAGCCGAACAGGCGATCAATAAGCCGGGTCGGGAAGTCTTTCGGCGCGCCGTGCGGTTTTAACAGTAGCGCGGCCAGCGCCGGAGAGAGCGTCAGCGAGTTGATGGCGGAGATCACCGTGGAAATCGCGATCGTCACCGCAAACTGCTTGTAGAACTGACCGGTAACGCCGGAGAGGAACGCCATCGGCACGAACACCGCGCACAGCACCAGCGCAATCGCGATAATCGGCCCGGAGACCTCACGCATCGCCTGATGCGCCGCCGCAAGCGGCGCAAGCCCCTCTTCGATATTTCGCTCGACGTTTTCCACCACCACGATGGCGTCGTCCACCACGATGCCGATGGCCAGCACCAGCCCGAACAGGCTGAGGGTGTTAAGCGAAAAGCCCAGCAGATAGAGAATGCTGAACGTCCCCACCACCGACACCGGCACCGCGATCAGCGGAATGATCGACGCGCGCCAGGTTTGCAGGAACAGGATCACCACCAGTACAACCAGCACCACCGCTTCCAGCAGGGTTTGCACCACCGCACGGATGGAGTCGCGCACGAAAACCGTCGGATCGTAAGGTGCCGCCCATTTCATATCTTCCGGGAAACGGGTGGACAGTTCCTCCATTTTCGCGCGCACCGCGTTAGACAAATCGATGGCGTTTGCTCCCGGTGACTGGAAGATACCAATCCCGACCGCGTCTTTATTGTTAAGCTGGGAACGCAGCGCATAGCTGCCGGAACCCATCTCGATACGCGCCACGTCGCGCAGGCGGACGACCGAACCGTCCTCCGACGTTTTCAGGACAATGTTGCCAAACTCTTCTTCGGTATGCAGACGGCCCTGAGCGTTAATGGAGATCAGGAAATCGCTCTCTTTCGGCAGCGGCTCGGCGCCAAGCTGCCCGGCGGACACCTGCACGTTCTGCTCCTGCATTGCCGTGACCACGTCCGAGGCGGTCAGCCCGCGGGCCGCAACCTTGTTCGGGTCCAGCCAGATGCGCATGGCGTATTCACCGGAGCCAAAAATCTGGATCTGCCCGACGCCGGGCAGACGCGCCAGCTCGTCCTTCACCTTCAGCGTGGCGTAGTTGCGCATGTACAGTGAATCGTACTTACCGTTGGGCGAGAACAGATGCACCACCAGCGTAAGCGTTGGTGACTGCTTCTGCGTCGTGATGCCCAGGCGCCGCACGTCTTCCGGTAGACGCGCCTCGGCCTGCGCTACGCGGTTTTGCACCTGTACCTGCGCCTGATCCGGATCGGTACCTGGACGGAACGTGACGGTCGTGACCAGCACGCCGTCCGAGCCGGCGACGGATTTCATGTACATCATGTTCTCGACGCCGTTGATCGCCTCTTCCAGCGGCGTCGCCACGGTCTCGGCAATCACTTTCGGGTTGGCGCCCGGATACTCTGCGCGCACCTGCACGCTTGGCGGTACGACGTCAGGATACTCGCTCACCGGCAGCAGCGGGATGGCGATTAATCCTGTGATAAAAATCAGAATCGACAGTACGGCAGCGAAAATGGGCCTGTCGATGAAAAAGCGGGAAAAGTCCATGGGAAGGATTCTCAGGTCAAGTGATCAGTTGAGGGCGGCGCTGGCGGTCATGGCGACGGTTTTCGCGTTCACCGGCATACCCGGCATAAACACTTTTTGTAAACCGTCGACGATGACTTTATCGCCAGGTTTCAGCCCCTGCTGCACGATGCGTAAACCGTCGGCCAGACGCCCCGGCGTAATATCGCGACGCTGCGCTTTGCCCTCTTTATCCACGATATAGACATACTTGCGATCCTGGTCAGTCAGCACCGCTTTGTCGTCGATAAGCATCGCCTGGAATTCTGCGCTGCCCGGCAGGCGAACGCGGGCAAAAAGTCCCGGCGTGAACTGGCGCTGCGCGTTATCCAGCAGCGCGCGCATGCGGATCGTACCGGTACTCGGCGTGAGCTGATTATCCAGGAAGTCCACTTTACCCTGATGGGGGTAGCCCTCCTCGCCGGCAAGGCCGATCTCAACCGGTAGCGCCGTATGATGGCTGGACGCCCCCTGCCCGCTGCGCGCCAGATTTTGATAGTGAAGATAGGTTGACTCATCCACGTCAAAGTAGACGTAAACCGTCTTCTGCGAGACCAGCGTGGTGAGCACACTGGCGCTGTCGCCCGCGGAGACCAGATTGCCGCTGGTGATTAACGCCCGGCTGGCGCGGCCATCAATAGGTGCCGTCACTTTGGTAAAGTCGAGATTCAGCTGCGCGGCGTCGACCGCAGCCTGGGCTGCGCGAATATCGGCCTGTGCCTGGATGGCGGCCGAACGGCGCTGCTCCCACTCTTCACGGGATACCAGGTTGGTATTGATTAATTTATCGGTACGGTTAGCCTCGCTTCGCGCCAGGCTGGCCTGCGTTTTGGCCCTTTCCAGCGTCGCCTGCGCCTGCTCCAGCGCGGCGCGATAGGTTCGGTCATCAATCGTGAACAGCACCTCGCCCTTTTTCACTTCCTGGCCGTCGGTGAAATTCACTTTGTCGATGTAGCCAGAGACGCGGGGACGAAGCTGCACGCTTTCCACAGCTTCAATCCGGCCGTTAAAGCTATCCCACTGGCTAATGGATTTAACAACCACGTCAGCAGCATTGACGGCGGGCGCGGGCGGCGCGGCGTTTTGCGCGACGCTGTCATCACATCCGACAAGCAGCACGGAGAGCAGCATCGCTCCCAGCGCATTCAGATGATAGTTTCCCCAGGTTTTTTGCAGGCTCATTATTTTTATTCCGATAATTGTAGCCGCCGGGCAAGACGCAGCGGGAGGCGCTGCGCCACTTCCTTTGTCCGGGCTGGCTTAAGGCCATTTGTGTCGTTCATCGCCACAAAACTGTAACAGTTTCGAATACACTATCGCGGCGATTGTAGGAATGCGCCTAACTAAGTGCAAGAATAATTGTTGCACTTTATGTGCTATTTGCGTCGACGATAAAAGGCCCGTTTCGGGCAAGGATTTAAATGCAACAATAAAACTTGCAATTACCGTAAAACCAGGCCACCTTAAAGTGCAACAGACAAAGATACTTTTCTATCGCTGCGTGGGGGAAACCTGATGAACACTGGCGCATTTATGCATGATTTACTCGACTGGATCGATAACAACCTCGACAGTCGCCTGGACATTGAGACCGTCTCCAGACGCTCCGGCTATTCGAAATGGCACCTCCAGCGCCTGTTCAAAGAGCACACGGGCTACCCCCTCGCCGGATATATTCGCGCGCAAAAGCTGCAAAAATCGGTTGAACGCTTAGCCCACAGCGATGAGCCTATTCTGAACGTGGCAATCGCGCTCGGTTTTGACTCTCAGCAGTCCTTCAACCGCAGCTTTAAGCGTCAATACGGCCAGGCTCCGGGCGCATGGCGACGCAGTATCGGCAGCCGTGAAACCCAGCCGATGCACCAGTAGTTCACTTTTTACTGCAACATCATCCCGGATCTGTTATACTGTATATAAATACAGTATGAGAGGTGCGTGATGGCTGTTGAAATAAAATATGTTGTCGTAAGAAAAGGTGAAGAGAAAATGACATTTGCCAGTAAGAAAGAGGCTGACGCTCACGACAAGCTGCTCGATATGGCAGACGCGTTCACCGACTGGCTGTTGCAAAGCGGAATGCAGATGGATGAAAACCAGGCTGAAGATCTTGGTCTGTATCTCGCCGAGCAGAAAGAGACCGTGCAGCATATTCTGCGCACCAGCAAGCTCCCTGCTCCCGATGCCCCAACGGCTGACGATAAAGCCGAGCCAGCTGAAGCTGACAGTAAAAAAATCAGAGCGGTAAAAGCTGCCTGATCGCCACATTGTCACCGAGCCTGACGCCGTAAGCAGCATGCTGCTTGCGGCTTTTTTTTATTAACGTCAGCGCCTGGCGCATCACGCGCCGGATTGCGCCGAGTGGCGCGGCAAGGCATCGATCATCGCCTGTAGCTCATTGTACAGTCTTGCCACATGGAAACCATCGCACACGGAATGATGAACCTGAACGGCGAGGGGCAATAATACTTTTCCATCTTGTTCGTAGTATTTTCCAAGCGTAAACATAGGGGCAAAAAAGTTCTTCATGTGTGCAACGTTGACGTTAAAGCTGGTAAAACTTACCCAGGGAATACCTGATATAAAAAAGATATTCTCCCGGGATTCTTCTTTAGGCCAATAAGCAAGATTATTACCGTAGCGTGCAATGTCTTCAGTATAGGTGTTCTGGAAGTGCTGAATATTGCCATCGTAATGGCTCCATAATGATGAAAAGGTCTCTGTTTCATTATGGAAAATGGTATAGTTTGGATGGACTTCGTTCCATATAATAAGCTCATTGTCCTTCATAGCCATACGGAACTCCGGATGACTGTTAACGATTTTCGAAATGAGAAAAATAATAGTCGGGTAAAATTTCCAGCCAACCGCTTTGATATGTTTTAACAGCGCAGTAATATCAATTAAAACCGTCTGATTAAATGTCGATTGAGCAAAGCCCTGAAATATCTCAAAATGTTCTTTCCTTGCCCAACGAGATAAGTCAACGGACGTATATTTCGGGAGTGTTTTTTTCATTTTTTAACTCTTAATGAGCCATTACATATCTGATGTTAGCCTAATTTTTTTTCATCAATCAAGCAATCAGACGTCCGTGGAGACAATGTCGCCGAATAACCGCTATCGCAGTAATCAAATTTTCAGCGTATCAATCACCGCTCTCAGCGCGGGCGACACGTTGCGGTGCGGGTAATAGAGATACAGTCCATCCATGCGCAGGCTGTAGCGTTGTAATACCCGGATAAGCGTTCCTCGCTCCAGATCGTCAACCACCAGCTCCAGCGGGACATAGGCCAGCCCCAGCCCCAGCCGGGCGGCTTCGGCTTCCATATAGCTGTCCGACAGCGCCCACTGCCCTTCTGGCCGATGGGTGATTTTTTTCCCGTCCTGAACCAACTCCCATTGATAATCACTGCCATCGGCAAACTGATAGGCAATACAGGGATGAGCCGCCAAATCGGCTGGCGTCTGGGGAAAACCGTAGCGCCTGAAGTGTCCCGGGGCGGCCACGACGGCCATTTCCATGTCAGGCGTGATGCGCACCGCAATCATCCCCAGCCCCACCTCCGGCCCCAGCCTTACTCCGGCATCAAACCGCTCGGTGATAATGTCAACGAAGCGGCTTTCATTCATCAGCTCCAGCCGGATATCCGGGTAACGCTGTTTAAAGATGGCTAGCTTTGGCAGCAGACATTTGTCGATGGCGTGCTGACTGGCGTTGATGCGCACCGTACCTGACGGCGTTTGACGATAATGTGCCAGGGTCGCCAGGCCCGAATCGAGCGAATCGAATGCGGATCCGGCGGTCTGATAGAGCTGTTCCCCGGCGTGGGTGAGTGACAGCTTGCGCGTGGTGCGAACAAGAAGCTGGACGCCCAGCCGCTCCTCCAGCTCGCGAACCGAGCGGCTGATGCCGGACTGCGCCAGCCCGAGCCGTTGCGCAGCCGCCGTGAAGCTCCCCTCCCGCACCACCTGCATAAACAGGTACAGCTCATTATAGTTTTCTCGCTTCGCCATCCTGCCCGCCAATTCATAACAATATGATATTAATCCTAGCACGTTTTAGCCTCTAATCAGCACTATTCCTGCTAACTATAATGACCGCAACACAACAGCACAGGGGATCTTTTCATGAAAACATTCACCCAAAAATTGTCCGTTGCGATGCTGCTTTGCGCATCATTAAGTGGAGTGACAACAATGAGTTATGCAGAAAACACCAACCCAAACGCGCCTGTTTCGATGGTCACCGCCTGGGATAAAACCTTCGCCGAGAGCGACAAGGTCAACCACCGCAAGGTGTCCTTCCAGAACCGCTACGGAATTACCCTCATAGGCGATCTTTATCTTCCTAAAAACCGCGGCGACGGTAAGCTGGCGGCGATTGCCGTCAGCGGGCCATTCGGCGCGGTCAAAGAGCAGTCCAGCGGCCTCTATGCGCAGACTCTGGCGGAAAAAGGATTTGTGACCCTGGCGTTCGACCCGTCCTATACGGGCGAAAGTGGCGGCCAGCCGCGCAACGTCGCGTCTCCGGACATCAACACCGAAGACTTTAGCGCCGCGGTAGATTTCCTGGGACAGCAGAAAGAGGTCGACCGTAACCGAATCGGTATTCTTGGCATCTGCGGCTGGGGCGGTATGGCGCTGAATGCGGCATCCATGGATACGCGCGTGAAAGCCGTCGCAACCAGTGTAATGTATGACATGAGCCGGGCGATGGGTCACGGCGTGGGCGACGGGAAAGATCGTTATTCAGCGGCGGATCGCCATGCTGTGCTGCAATACCTGAACGAGCAGCGCTGGAAGGATGCCGAGAGCGGCACCTTTGCGCAGGGTGGCCATGACATTTATGTTGACGAGAACGGCAAAGTGACCGCGGCCAAGCGTATTCTGCCAGAAGCCTTGCCTGCCGCTCCGCATCCGGTTCTGAAAGAGTTTTACGATTACTACCGCATGCCGCGCGGCTTCCATGCGCGTTCCGTTAACTCAACCGGCGCATGGACTGCGACGATGCCGCTCTCGTTCATGAACATGCCGCTCCTGAGTTATGCCGGGGAGATCGCTATCCCGACGCTTATCGTCACCGGTGAAAAAGCACACTCCCGCTATTTCGCCGAAGATGCGTTTAAAGCAGTCGGCAGCAAGCAGAAAGAGCTGGTGATTGTCCCGGGCGCAAACCATGTCGATCTCTACGACAATGCTGCCGGGAAGATCCCGTTTGCTCAGTTTGAACAGTTCTTCAAAACCAGCCTGAAATAACCCCCTCTGCCGCCCGTTTTGCCGGGCGGTCCTGCGCGAAATCTGACTATGTCCACATTAAACCACGCTACCTCACAGCATGAGGAACCTGCGTACTGGGGCGGTATTTTTGCCATGACCCTCTGCGTATTCGTCCTGATTGCCTCAGAATTTATGCCCGTAAGCCTGCTCACCCCGCTTGCCGGAGATTTAGGTGTTACGGAGGGGCTTGCAGGCCAGGGTATTGCCATCTCCGGCGCGCTGGCGGTACTGACCAGCCTCTTCCTCTCCCGGCTTGCCGGGAATATGAATCGTAAACACCTTCTGCTGGGCATGACGATACTGATGGCTCTCTCGGGGCTGATTATTGCCTTTGCACCGAACTATCCGACGTATATGACTGGCCGCGCGCTGATCGGCATCGCCATCGGCGGGTTCTGGTCCATGTCTGCGGCAACGGCTATTCGTCTTGTTCCCTCGCATCAGGTCACTCGCGCGCTGGCTATTTTCAACGGTGGTAACGCGCTGGCAACGGTGGTCGCCGCCCCGCTTGGCAGCTACCTGGGGGCCACCATCGGCTGGCGCGGCGCCTTTCTTTGCCTGGTGCCCGTGGCGGTAGCGGCATTTATCTGGCAGTGTTTTAGCCTGCCGGATATGAACGGGCGTAAAAACGGTGCGTCAGGCGACAGCGTCTTTCGGCTGTTCCGCCAGCCCGTCATTTCCGTCGGTCTGATGGCCTGCGGCCTGTTCTTTATGGGGCAGTTTACGTTGTTTACCTACGTACGCCCTTTTCTTGAGACCGTCACGCACGTCAGCGCCTCCGGGCTGTCGCTGATTTTGCTCACCATCGGGATTGCCGGTTTTGTTGGCACCCTGCTCGTTGCGCTGGTCCTGAACGCGGCGTTTTACCTTACGTTGATATCCATTCCACTGCTGATGGCCGCCATCGCTGGCGCGTTGATTCTGACCGGGCACAGCGTGTGGATTGTTGCCCTGCTGTCAGGCCTGTGGGGAATGCTGGCGACGGCGGCACCGACGGGCTGGTGGACGTGGATCGCCCGAACACTGCCGGAGAGTGCCGAAGCGGGCGGGGGGTTGATGGTCGCGGTGATCCAGCTCGCCATTGCGCTGGGTTCAACGGCGGGCGGTATAGCGTTCGATCGTCTCGGCTGGCAGAGCACGTTTGCCCTGAGTGGAATATTGCTCCTCAGTGCGGTCGTGCTGACGTTTATGCTTTCACGTCTCCACCGATAACGCGGCGGGGATAAAGGGAGCGGAAATAACGGTAGAGTTTTAATTATTCACATCCACACCTTGAGCAAGGATATTTTATTTAATTACTAAACCCTGATTGGCGTCAGAGGGAATAATAATTAAGCCATATCCTGGACAGCCCGTTGCACCGCTTTGCTAGCCTGACTATTCAGGCAAAGCTCAACCCGGAGGTATTCTTGCTGATTAGACTCAAGAAAGAACGAACGCATAAGGAGGATCGCCGGCTTGCTCTCTGGCTGGCGACCTCGGCAGGTTTACTGAACGCCATCGCCCTTGGGGCGTTTGGCTTCTTCCCCTCTCACATGACCGGCAACACCTCACAATTATCCAGCGAAGTCTCCTCCACCGATCTGAGCGATATCATTTTCTTTGGCTCGATCATTCTCTCCTTTGTTGCAGGTGCAATCCTTGCGCGTCTCATTGTGTTATGGGGGATTATCCATAATATCCGGCTGGTTTTTTGCCAAATCCTATTCGTCGAGGGGATATTATTGACCGGCGTATCTCTCTACGAAATGTATTTCCACGCCCTCACGAGCAACCGCGAGATTATTATTTTCCTGTGCAGCCTGATGGGCATTCATAATTCGACCTCGACGCAGCTCTCCGGAGGGCGGGTAAGATCGACGCACATTACCGGCACCCTGACGGATGCGGGAATATCACTGGCCTCCGTGCTGGTGGCGATGCTTCGCAGGGATTACTCGAAGGATACCGCAGCGCAAAAAAGTCAGCTCAAGACCCACTTAACCACCCTTTTCTCGTTTATTACGGGCGGTATCGCGGGGCTGCTGCTGTTCAGGTGGATTGGGTTTAACGCCATGCTGGCGCTGGGGCTGATGCTCGCGATTGTTGCCATTTTTTCTATCATTAGCATCTCGGTTCGCGTTCGCCGGGTTCGTGCCTCCCTCTGTAAATAACGATGACATCGGCGTAAGGGCCCTGTATTTTGTGACACTGTCACTTGTGCAAATTCGCTTTAGGACTATTCTGCCTGGCACGCAACCAGCCCTTACGCCGTAAGGCTTTAATTAAGGTTGTCACTAATTTCATAGGGTTACTGATTTTCCCCCTTCGCTGGAACCCTTCCCAAACGCTTGCTATAGCTCAATTACCCCTGCCGAAACATGGCATAACAACAGGCAACCGGTGGTTGCTATAACGCATGCGCACAGGGAGACACACCGCAATGCACCCATTACTCAAACGTTCACTGCTGTTTGTCGGCGCCATTATCGTGGTCCTCGCCCTCCTCGTCTGGGGTATTGGGCTTGAGACAATCAAGGCGCGACAGGTTGACCTGATTTACCTCGGGCAACAGCACATGATTCTGGTTTTCTCCTCGATGTTTTTTGCCCTGCTGGTGGGCATTCCGGCCGGGATTCTGCTGAGCCGCCCGGCCGCGCGGGGCGTCGCCGAATATGTGATGCAGATCTTCAACGTCGGCAACACCCTGCCCCCGCTGGCGGTGCTGGCGCTGGCGATGGTGGTGATTGGCATCGGCGATACGCCTGCCATCATCGCCCTGTTCCTCGCCTCGCTGCTGCCGATAGTGCGCAATACCTACGCCGGGCTGTGCTCGGTCCCTGCGTCGCTGCTGGAAGCGGCAAACGGGATTGGGATGACCAAATGGCAGCGCCTGCGCCAGGTTGAGCTGCCCAACGCATGGCCGGTCATGCTCTCGGGGATCCGCATCGCCACGGCCATTAACGTCGGTACCGCGCCGCTGGCCTTCCTGATTGGCGCCAGCAGCTACGGCGAGCTGATTTTCCCGGGCATTTACCTGAACGATTTCCCGACCCTGATCCTCGGCGCGGCGGCCACCGCTCTGTTCGCCCTGATCCTCGACACCCTGCTGGCCGCGCTGGGTCGCGTGATGAGCCCCCATCTCGCTCGATAACAATAACAAGGAGCTTCTATGAGACTGTTTTCCAGCCTGACGGCGCTGTGTGCCGCGGCGCTGTTCACCAGCCAGGCGATGGCAGCCCCGCTGATTCTGGCGACCAAGAGCTTTACCGAGCAGCACATTCTCTCGGCGATGACCGTGCAGTACCTGCAAAAAAAAGGCTTCCAGGTTCAGCCAAAAACCAATATCGCCACGGTGATCTCCCGCAACGCGATGATCAACAAGCAGATTGATATGACGTGGGAGTACACCGGTACGTCGCTGATCATCTTCAACCACATCAATAAGCGCATGTCGCCTCAGGAATCTTACGAGACGGTGAAGCGCCTCGACGCGAAGCACGGTCTGGTCTGGCTCAACCCCGCCGACATGAACAACACCTATGCCTTCGCCATGCAGCGCAAGCGCGCCGAGGCGGAGCATATCAACACCATGTCGGAGATGGTGGCGAAGATTGAGCAGATCCGTAAAACCAACCCGGACAAAAACTGGCTGCTGGGCTTAGACCTGGAGTTTGCCGGGCGCAGCGACGGCATGAAGCCCCTGCAGGAGGCCTATAAGCTGGATCTGGACCGCCCGCAAATCCGCCAGATGGACCCCGGCCTGGTCTATAACGCGGTGCGCGACGGCTTCGTTGACGCCGGCCTGGTATACACCACCGACGGGCGCGTGAAAGGATTCGACCTGAAGGTGCTTGAGGATGATAAAGGCTTCTTCCCGAGCTACGCGGTCACCCCGGTGGTGCGTAAGGACACCCTGGAGGCCAATCCCGGTCTGGAAGAGGCGCTCAATACCCTCTCTGCCCAGCTCAACAACGACGTTATTACCGAGCTGAACAAAAAGGTGGATATCGACCATCAGTCACCGCAGCAGGTCGCCCGCGATTTCCTGCGTAGCAAACAGCTGCTGTAGGAGGCGCTATGGATACCGTTCACTACATTCTGGACAACTGGGACTATCTGTTAACCCTGACGCTGCAGCATCTGTGGCTGGTGGCGCTGGCCGTGGGCTTAGCGATTCTCATCGGCGTCCCGCTGGGCATTCTGATTGTCCGCCACAGGTGGCTGGCGACGCCGGTGCTGGGGATAGCCACCATCGTGCTGACCATTCCGTCTATCGCGCTGTTTGGCCTGATGATCCCGCTGTTTTCGCTGATCGGTCAGGGGATTGGCGCCCTGCCCGCCATCACGGCGGTGTTTCTTTACTCGCTGCTGCCGATTGTGCGTAACACCCACACGGCGCTCGACAGCCTGCCGCCGGGCCTGCGCGAAGCCGGACGCGGCATTGGCATGACGTTCTGGCAGCGTCTGCGCTGGGTGGAAATTCCGATGGCGCTGCCGGTGATTTTCGGCGGGATCCGCACCGCCGTGGTGATGAACATCGGCGTGATGGCAATCGCCGCCGTGATTGGCGCGGGCGGTCTGGGCCTGCTGCTGCTTAACGGCATCGGCGGAAGCGATATTCGCATGCTGATTGCGGGCGCGTTGATGATTTGTCTTTTAGCGATTGTACTCGACTGGCTGCTGCACCGTCTGCAGGTGGTTCTGACTCCGAAGGGGATTCGATAATGATAAAACTGGAAAACCTCACCAAACAATTTTCACAGAAGCACGGCCAGACCTTTAAGGCCGTCGATAACGTCAACCTGAACGTGCCTGAAGGGGAAATGTGCGTCCTGCTCGGCCCGTCCGGCTGCGGGAAAACCACCACCCTGAAGATGATTAACCGCCTCATCACCCCAAGCAGCGGGAACATCCTGATTAACGGCGAGGACACCAGCGGGATGGACACCGTGACATTACGCCGCAACATCGGCTACGTGATCCAGCAGATTGGCCTGTTCCCGAACATGACCATTGAAGAGAACATCACCGTCGTGCCGCGCATGCTGGGCTGGGATAAAGCGCGCTGCAAAACCCGCGCCGAAGAGCTGATGGACATGGTGGCGATGGATCCGCACAAGTTCCTTCACCGCTATCCGCGCGAGATGTCCGGCGGCCAGCAGCAGCGTATCGGCGTCATCCGCGCCCTGGCGGCGGATCCTCCGGTACTGCTGATGGATGAACCGTTCGGCGCGGTGGACCCGATCAACCGCGAGGTGATCCAGAACCAGTTTCTGGAAATGCAGCGCAAGCTGAAAAAAACCGTCATGCTTGTGAGCCACGATATCGACGAAGCTCTGAAGCTCGGCGACCGTATTGCGGTGTTCCGTCAGGGGAAAATCGTGCAGTGCGCCAGCCCGGATGAACTGCTGGCGAAACCGGCGAATGAGTTTATCGGCTCGTTTGTCGGTCAGGACCGTACGCTGAAGCGCCTGCTGCTGGTCTCCGCGGGAGACGTCACCGACCAGCAGCCGACCATTACGGTGCGGGGCTCTACTCCGCTTCCCGAAGCTTTTGCGACCATGGATGATAATGATATTCGTGCCGTTACGGTGGTCGACGAGCACGGCAAACCGCTGGGCTTTGTGAAGCGTCGCGAAGCGCGTAACGCCAGCGGCACCTGTGCCGACATCCTGCATCCGTTCCGCATGACCGGCAAGGCCGAGGACAACCTGCGCGTGGTGCTTTCCCGTCTGTATGAGAGTAATACCAGCTGGATGCCGATCGTGGATGAGGACGGGCGCTATAACGGCGAGATTTCGCAGGACTATATTGCCGAGTACCTGAGCTCCGGGCGTACGCGTCGGGCGCTGAATATTCATAGCGACAGCTAACCTTTCTGGCCGGGCATCGCCCGGCTTTTTCGCACGCAGACCTTTTGCTAACCCCGCGTTTTCCCGCCACAATATCGTATCGTTCCCGTTAAAACGCGACCCATGCAACGTCTTCATACCTACCCCGACATCCGCGCGATGTTTCGCCGACTGCTGATTGCCACCGTAACTGGCGTGCTGGCCGCGCTGGCCGTTGCGGCGTTCCGCCACAGCATGTACCTGCTGGAGTGGCTGCTTCTGAGCAACGACAGCGGCAGCCTGGTGAATGCCGCCGCGTCGCTTTCACCCTGGCGACGCGCGCTAACACCTGCGCTTGGAGGGCTGACTGCCGGACTGCTGCTCTGGGGATGGCAGCGCCTGACCGCCCAGCGTCCCCACGCCCCGACCGATTATATGGAAGCGCTGGAGACCGGCGACGGTCAGTTTGACTACGGCGCCAGCCTCGTTAAATCCCTTGCTTCGCTGCTGGTCGTTGCCAGCGGAAGCGCCATCGGCCGGGAAGGTGCGATGATCCTGCTTGCCGCCCTCGCCGCCTCCTTTTTCGCCCGTCGTTTTACGCCCAAATCGGAATGGAAGCTCTGGATCGCCTGTGGCGCCGCCGCCGGGATGGCCAGCGCCTACCATGCACCGTTAGCCGGAAGCCTGTTCATCGCTGAGATTCTGTTTGGCACGCTGATGCTGGCCTCGCTCGGTCCGGTGGTGATTGCGGCGGTGGTGGCGCTTCTCACCACGCAGCTTCTGGCTCCGGGCGCCGGTACGCTCTACGTGGTCCATCTGAGCGGCATTCTCACCGCGGCCGATTATGCCCTGCTGGTCGCCATGGGCCTGCTGGCGGGTCTCTGCGGGCCACTGCTGATGTGGCTGATGGCCTTCAGCCACGGACTTTTCCTGCGCCTCAGGCTTTCGCCACCGTGGCAGCTGGCGCTCGGCGGCTTGATCGTCGGGCTGTTGTCTCTCATGACGCCGAAGGTGTGGGGGAATGGCTACAGCGTGGTTCAGGCTTTTCTGCTCGCCCCGCCGCTGCTGTCGGTGATTGCCGGGGTGTTCATCTGTAAGCTGCTGGCGGTACTGGCGAGCAGCGGTTCGGGCGCGCCGGGCGGGGTGTTTACGCCCACGCTGTTTGTCGGCATGGCAACGGGGATGCTGTTCGCGCAGCTGTTCGCACTATGGCTGCCGGGCTCTGAGACGGCGATTCTGCTGGGGCTGGCAGGAATGGCAACGCTACTTGCCGCGACCACGCATGCGCCCATTATGTCGGCGCTGATGGTCAGTGAAATGACCGGGCAATATTTTTTACTGCCCGGTTTATTGGTCGCCTGCGTGATGGCGTCCGTGCTGTCGCGGACGTTACGCCACGACTCGATCTACGGTCAACACGCCACCGAGGGCAGAGAGATCGATGTACTGCGCTAGCTCGCGCTGCTCGGCGCGTGGCAGATAAGGCAGCTCGCCCACCAGCGGGCCAGGCAGCTTGGTGCTCAGCACGTCGATGATTTCAGCGTAGTGCGCGAGGCCCGGATTAATGCGGTTTGCCACCCAGCCAATCAGCGGCAGGCCGTCATTGGCAATCGCCTGCGCCGTCAGCAGCGCATGGTTGATGCACCCTTCCTGAATACCCACTACCATCACCACCGGCAGTTGCTCCTGCACGACCCATTCGGAGAGCGGGCGCAGGTCATTCATCAGGCTGCGCCAGCCGCCCGTCCCTTCCACCACCACGTGATCAACCTGCTCGCTCAGGTTCGCCAGCCCGTCGGACAACAGGGAGTAGTTAATCAGGCCGCTGTGCGCCACGCTGCTCTCCTCTTCGCTTAACGCAATGGGATTGACCGCGTGATAAGGCAGTTCCAGCGACGAGACGCTTTGCAGCACCAGGGCGTCTTTATTACGTAATCCCTCTGGCGTCTCTTTACTCCCTTTTGCGACCGGTTTGAACCCTGCAACGCGTCTACCGCTTGCTGCCAGCGCCTGCAGCAATGCGCGGGATACGACGGTCTTGCCGACAGAGGTATCTGTACCAGTAACAAAGAAACGCTTAAGCATGACTCACTCCACCTCTTGGGTATGCTTCGAAAATATAAACCAGGTAAATAATTCAGTGGAGGAAGTCTACGGGATGCGTGCGCTACCCGGCTTGAGATAGCGCAATTTTTCTTACATCAGCGGAAAAGAGTTAACCCTGTAACAGGCGGATAAGCAGCGAGCCGTTATACATGGCATCTTTGACCAGCGCCGCGCCGGCCATCGTGCCCTGGTTGGAAAACTGGGTGCTTTCTACCGCAATATTTTTGCTGTAGGCGGGAAGCGACTGCTGCTGAATACAGGCCGTAATCGCCGGAAAAAGGATCTCCGCCGCCTGGCTGAGCGGTGAGCCAATCAGGATTTTTTGCGGGTTAAAGAGGTTCACCATGATAGCCAGAATGCGGCCAACGTTATTCCCCACTCCGGTAATGATGTCCTTCGCCAGCAGATCGCCCTGGCGCGCGGCGGCGCAGAGGGAGTCCACCGTTAAGGGCTGGCCGTGCAGCGAGGAGCTCATGGACTGACTGAGCCGGACCTGCGCCAGTTCCAGCACGCTTTCCACGCTGGCAATCGTCTCCAGACAACCGTGATTCCCGCAGTAGCAGCGCTTACCGTACGGGTCGACCTGGGTGTGGCCGATTTCCACCAGGCTGCTGCTTCCGGCGTGGAGAAGACGACCGTCGGTGATCACCCCCGCCCCGACGTTATGGTCAATGACCACCTGAATGACATCCCGCGCACCGCGAGACGCGCCAAACAGCGCTTCCGCCATCGTCCAGGCGCTAATGTCGTGCTGAATATAGACTGGCACGCCGGTATGGTTTTTCAGCACCTCACCCAGCGGCATCTCTTTGACGTCGTCGTAAAACGGCATGCGGTGCACAATGCCGTTTTCGGTATCAATAATTCCCGGCATGGTGATGGCAATCGCCGTCAGGCGCTCAAGCCGCTGCTGATGGCGGATAAAGAAGCGATCGATGTGCGAGACAATCGCGTCAAGGAGCGGCTCCTCGGCATTGAGCGGTAGCTCAAGCCGGTCTTCCACCACCAGCTTGCTGCTGAGATCGCGCAGCGCAAGGAAGATCTCTCCGCGGCTAATGCGCAGTGAGAGGTAGTGCCAGGCTTCCGTCTCAACTACCAGCCCGACCGCCGGACGGCCACGGCTGCCCGGCTCCTGAATTTCCGTCTCCTGAACCAGGTGCGCTTCCAGCATTTCGCGGACAATCTTGGTGATACTGGCAGGTGCCAGCTGTGCCAGGCGCGACAGATCGATACGCGAAACCGGACCAAGCTGATCAATCAGGCGATACACCGCGCCAGCATTGGTCTGCTTAATCTGATCAATATGCCCTGGCTGACTATCAGCAACCACCTCGTACTCCCTTATTTTCGAGCTTCGAAATAAACTATTGGCTATGGTGAAGCACTTCCATGGGTGTCGTCAAATATTTACTTAGCCATGTGATTTACCGCACATTTTTACCCGTTTTCCCGGGAAAAATCAGGCTGCGGAGGCCTGGATTAACTGCTGTTTGAAGCGCTGCGCAGCATGACTCTGTTCGCGATGTTTTGACCACACCAGCCACATCTCCGAAACGGCATCCTCTTCGGCAATGGCAACCCAGCGCATTTCGCGCAGCTGTACCCGCTTAAAGGAGGCCGGGAGTATCGACACGCCCAGCCCGGCGGCGACCAGGCCAATAATGGTCATCGCCTCTCCCACTTCCTGGGTAATGACCGGCGCCAGATCGTAGCGGCGCATCAGCCCCAGAATATCATCATACAGACCCGTTCCGACCTGCGGGTCAAAAAAGACAAACGGCTCTTTTGCTAGTTCTGCCAGCGAGACCGCCGGACGCGACGCCAGCGGGTGATCGAGCGGGATCATGGCCATTAGCGGTTCGCGCAGGATCACCTCCCACGCCAGCGTGTCCGGCAGCTGGGTATTACGCATCAGCCCCAGATCGAGCGCACCTTCATTCAGCGGCGCAATCTGCTCGCGGGTATTAATTTCGCGCGTCTGAATATGCACATCCGGAAAATGACGGCGGAATGACGAGAGCGTCTGCGAGACGGCGCTGATAAACGGCGCGGACGAGGTAAACCCGATTCGCAGCTCTCCGGCTTCCCCGAGATAAAGCCGTTCCGCCCGGGCGGCGGCGTCATCGACCATGCTCAGGATTTGTCGGCTGTCGATCAGAAACTGCTTCCCCGCCGCCGTCAGGCTCACGCTGCGGTTGGTGCGGGCCAGAAGGCGCGCCCCGACCTGCTGTTCCAGGATCTGAATCTGCTGGCTTAAGGGTGGCTGAGAGATATTCAGCCGCGCCGCCGCGCGACCAAAATGCAGCTCCTCAGCGACGGCGACAAAGTAGCGAAGATGACGCAGCTCGATATTCATATTTTTAAGGTATCATTTGAGATTATTAATATATTAGACAGAATATTTACATTTTCCTACCCTGAACAGGTGGTCATACCCGTCACCAGAAATCACGGGGATGTTTAAGCAAGGAAACTGTGTGAGTCGTACAACTACTATTGATATCGATCCGGCAAGAGATATCAATGATTTACCCGCAGCACCGCAGCCGGTCCAGTTCATTAAACGTGGTACCCCCCAGTTTATGCGCGTCACGCTGGCGCTCTTCTCCGCCGGTCTGGCAACATTTGCCCTGCTCTATTGCGTTCAGCCGATCCTGCCCGTTCTCTCGCACGAGTTTGGCGTATCGCCTGCCAGCAGCAGCGTTTCACTCTCTGTTTCTACCGGCATGCTGGCGATTGGCCTGCTCTTTACCGGGCCGCTGTCCGACGCCATTGGCCGTAAACCGGTGATGGTAACCGCCCTGATGCTGGCCTCGGTCTGCACGTTACTCTCGACCATGATGACCAGCTGGCACGGTATTCTGGTAATGCGCGCGCTGATTGGACTCTCGCTCAGCGGCGTAGCGGCGGTCGGGATGACCTACCTCAGCGAGGAGATCCACCCGAGCGTCGTTGCCTTCTCTATGGGGCTCTACATCAGCGGGAACTCGATTGGCGGCATGAGCGGACGCCTGCTGAGCGGGGTCTTCACGGACTTCTTTAGCTGGCGTATTGCGCTGGCGGTAATCGGGTGTTTTGCGCTGGCATCAGCCCTGATGTTCTGGAAAATCCTGCCGGAATCGCGCCATTTCCGCCCGACCTCTCTGCGGCCGAAAACGCTGTTTATCAACTTCCGCCTGCACTGGCGCGACAAAGGTTTACCGCGACTATTTCTGATGGGATTCCTGCTGATGGGCTCCTTCGTGACGCTGTTTAACTATATTGGCTATCGCCTGATGCTCTCGCCGTGGCATCTGAACCAGGCCGTTGTAGGTTTGCTTTCCGTGGCCTATCTCACCGGCACGTGGAGCTCGCCGAAAGCCGGGGCGATGACCGCGCGCTTCGGCCGCGGCCCGGTCATGCTGTTCTTCACGGTGGTGATGCTGGTCGGCCTGCTGCTGACGCTCTTCACCTCCCTGTGGCTGATTTTTGCCGGAATGCTGCTCTTCTCCGCAGGATTCTTCGCCGCACACTCGGTCGCCAGCAGCTGGATTGGCCCGCGCGCGCGTCGCGCCAAAGGGCAGGCATCGTCGCTGTATCTGTTTAGCTATTACCTGGGTTCCAGCATCGCCGGGACCCTCGGGGGCGTGTTCTGGCATCACTACGGCTGGAACGGCGTGGGCGGGTTTATCGCGCTGATGCTGTGCGCTGCGCTGCTGGTGGGAGCAAGTCTTCATAAACGTCTGAGATAGTAAGCCTGCGGGCTGATGCCCGGTAGATGAGCGATCCCGATAAACGGCACCAGCGTACTGGTGCCGTTTCACGTTCAGGAATCCCAGGCCTGCTCTATCTTACCGGCTTCAAACTGCGGAGGTGGTTTGCGGAAACGGCGCGTTAGCCATGCCAGGTAAAGGACCCCCAGCGCCGCCCAGATGAGGCCAAGCGTCAGGGACGTCGCTTCGAGGTTTATCCACAGCACGCCGACCGTTACGGCACCAATGAGTGGCAGCAGGAAATAGTGGAACCGATCTTTCCACGTTTTGTTCAGCCCCTTACGCCGCCAGAAATGGTTGTACACCGAGAGATTAACAAACGTAAATGCCACCAGCGCGCCAAAGTTGATCAGCGCCGTCGCGGTCACGAGATCAAAGTAAAGGGCCGACAGTGCCACTATCCCTACCATAATGACGTTCAGAGCCGGAGTCCGCCATTTCGGATGCACATAGCCAAACACCCGCTCCGGAAAGACGTTGTCACGCCCCATCACATACAACAAGCGTGAGACGCTGGCGTGCGAGGCCAGGCCTGAAGCGAGCGTATTCACAAACGTGGTACACAGAAACACCGACTGGAAGAGCTTGCCGCCTACGTACAGCGCAATTTCCGGCAGCGCGGCGTCCGGGTTCTTGAAACGCGCGATCGTCGGGAAAAAGAGCTGCATGAAAAACGAGGCAACAATGAATATCAGCCCGCCATACAGTGCAGTCAGGAAAATGGCTTTGGGAATCACCCGCGCCGCGTTTGGCGTCTCTTCCGACAGCGTGGTGACCGCGTCAAAGCCGAGGAAAGAGAAGCAGACGATAGTCGCGCCGGTAATAATCGGGATCAGGTGGGCGTTCTCGCTGATAAACGGCTGCAGCGACCAGACGGTGCCGACGCCCTCACCCTTGTGCAGGCCATGCACCACGAGTATGACAAACACCACCATGATGGCGATCTGCACCAGCACAAACAGGGTGTTAAAGTTGGCGACCAAATTAACGCTCTTCAGGTTCGCCAGCGTCAGGATCGTCACAAACCCCACCACCCAGACCCACGGAGGGACTTCCGGGAACAACGCGGAAAGGTAGATCTTCGCCAGCAGCACGTTGATCATCGGCAGGAAGAGATAGTCCAGCAGCGATGACCAGCCGACCATAAAGCCCAGGTGGGGTCCGATCGATTTCTGCGTGTAGGTATACGCAGAGCCCGCTTCCGGGAACTGACGCACCAGTTTGCCGTAGCTGATGGCGGTAAACATGACGCCCGCCAGTGCCAGGAGATACGAGGCGGGCACGTGGCCATTGCTGATACCGGACACAATGCCGAAGGTATCAAACACGGTCATGGGGGTGAGGTAAGCCAGGCCCATCATGACCACCTGCCAGAGCTTGAGGGAACTGCGCAGCCGGGTTCTTCCGGCCATGCCCGGCGAATCAAGAGAGGTGTTAGTCGCCATAAACCGTCCCCCCCATGCTTACCGTGGTTTGCAATCGCGTTGTCCTTAACGCAAACCTGCTTAGCAAAGGGGGTAGTTGTAAAGAACATACGCGATCGTACCAGCGCAGCATCTCTCGCTCGCACTCACAGCAGGCGCCTGACTGGCCCCCTTCGCCCTGCGGATAGTTGAACATCTGCATCATTTCCTACCTCGTCACACAGTGTCGTTAAGAAAATCCCTGTGCCGCCTGCGCTCCATAACGCGACTCCCGGGAGATAGCTGGCATGCCAGCGAACAGTTAGGCCAGGCTCCGCGCAGGCCGTTTGGTGATACGTATGCGATGAAACAAAGCGGCCCCTTACCGGGGCTCGTCATCAGGCGTTTTTCAACATCCACTCAATTTCCGTTTCGGTAATCAGGCGTTCAAACTGCAGTAACTCATCATTTTTGCAGGCGTGATATACGTGGCAGAAACGTTCGCCCAGCCGCTCGCGAAGATGATCGTTTTGCATAAATTCCCACAGCGCATCGCTCTGACGGATCGGGAACGGCAGCCCGTCCTGCTCCAGACCATTGCCTTCCACTTCTTCCTGCAGTGGTAAATCGTTATCCAGCCCATGTAAAATGCCGGCAAAAATCGCCGCCATCACCAGATACGGATTTGCGTCTGCTCCCGCCACCCGGTACTCGACCCGATGGTTATGGCGATCGCCGCAGGGGATACGCAGGGCAACCGTGCGATTATTGTGTCCCCATGATGCCTGCGTCGGCACGTACATTCCCGGCTGGAAACGGCGGTAGGAGTTGACGTTAGGTGCCAGCAGCGCCATGGACGCCGGCATCAGATCGATCATCCCGGCCAGCGCGCGTTTCAGCAGCGCGGAATCCTCGCCGCTGGCGTCTGCGAGCACGTTTTCGCCTCTGTTGTTTTGTATGCTGATGTGAATATGCATCCCGCTGCCCGCATGCTCTTCATACGGCTTTGCCATAAACGTGGCGTGCATCTTATGTTTTTCCGCCATCTGCCTGACGAGACGCTTTAGCGCCAGCGCATCATCGCAGGCGTCGAGCACGTTTTCCGTATGGTGCAGGTTAATCTCAAACTGGCCCGGGGAGGCCTCAGCCACCGCCCCGTCGGCGGGGATCAGCTGCAGCTGCGCCAGCTCGTCAATGTCATTCAGCACGTCAGCAAAGTGGTTCAGGTTATCTACCGAGTAGACCTGGCTCTGCGTGTTACGCACGTCGGTGCCCGGCGCGCAGGGAGGCTGCAGATAGCCGTCGGCATCGCGTTGACGGTCAAGTAAATAGAACTCCAGCTCTACCGCTACCACGGGGAACAGACCGCGCTGGCGCAGCTGCTGCCAGAGTCGGTTGAGTACATTCCGCGGCTCAACGTCAAAGGGAGCGCCATCTTCATCAACCATGGTGAGCTGCACCTGACCAATGTATTCCGGGTCGGCGGCGGACGGTGTCAGGGTGCCCGGTACCGGTACGCAGATACAGTCCGGCTCGCCGAGCTCCTGCCCCAGCCCCGCCTCTTCCACGACGTTACCCAAAATGTCCATGGCGAAAACCGATGCCGGGAAATAGCAGCCTTTTTCAAGCTTGTTCAGTCCGGCAACCGGGATACGTTTGCCGCGAAAACAGCCGTTCAGGTCGGTCAGGAGGACATCAATAAACTGGGTGTCAGGATACTTTTCTAAATAGCGCTTCACTTCCTGCGTAAAGGCGCTGCCCCGCCTCTCGTCCGTGTGCTGCACAAAGTTCTCAACTTCTACGATATTGGTTTCCATGATTTACCACCGTTTTTGGGATTTGCGTTCGCTGCTCTGGACTGTCAAATATAATGTCCACCCTATCGAATCTGTATGCAAATAAAATGTTTGTCAAATGTTAAATTAAGTTTGCAAAAGGCAGATCTCGTTGCTAGATTGAGAAAATATTGAACGAAAAGGCCGTTTCACAGGCGAAAATGGCCTAAATTTAGTCCACTTTGTGAGGGCGATCATGGAAAATATAATGAACAAGCCAGTTATTGGCGTGGTGATGTGCAGAAACAGGCTTAAGGGTCATGAGACCCAGACCCTGCAAGAAAAGTACCTGAATGCCATTATTAACGCGGGGGGCTTACCCATTGCCTTACCGCATGCGCTGGCAGAGCCAGAGCTACTTACCGCTCTGCTGCCCACCCTGGACGGGATTTACCTGCCGGGCAGCCCAAGTAACGTGCAGCCGCACCTTTATGGTGAAAACGGCGATGAGCCTGACGCCGATCCCGGGCGAGATCTTCTGAGTATGGCGCTGATTGGTGCCGCGCTCGAAAGGCGCATCCCCATTTTCGCCATCTGCCGGGGGCTGCAGGAAATGGTTGTTGCGACGGGAGGGACGCTGTATCGCCGCCTGTTCGAGCAGAACGACCTGCTTGAGCACCGGGAAGACCCTGAACTGCCGGTTGAGCTACAATACGCCCCGTCTCATGAAGTTCAGGTTCAGGAGGGAGGACTGCTGTCTCAATTAATACCAGGCTGTAACACATTTTGGGTAAACTCGTTACACGGGCAAGGTGCACGAACGTTAGGACCACGGCTTCGCGTGGAGGCCCGCTCGACGGATGGGCTGGTCGAAGCGGTCAGCGTTCAGGACCACCCTTTTGCCCTCGGCGTGCAATGGCACCCCGAATGGAACAGCAGCGAGTACGCCCTGTCACGCATGTTGTTTGAAGGTTTTATCACCGCCTGTCAAAGCCACATTGCCGAGAAGCAACGGCTTTGACCTCTACCGTAAAGGAAATGCAACTATGAGCGATGACGGACTGGCGCCAGGGAAACGTCTGTCTGAGATCCGCCAGCAGCTGGGTCTCTCGCAGCGGCGTGCCGCCGAACTGTCTGGGTTAACACACAGTGCCATCAGCACCATCGAGCAGGACAAAGTCAGTCCTGCCATCAGTACGCTGCAAAAGCTGCTGAAAGTTTATGGGCTGTCGCTCTCGGAATTCTTTTCGGAACCGGAAAAACCTGATGAACCGCAGGTGGTTATTAATCAGGAAGACCTTATCGAAATAGGCAGTCAGGGGGTTTCGATGAAGCTGGTTCATAACGGAAATCCGAACCGTACGCTGGCGATGATTTTTGAAACTTACCAGCCTGGAACCACGACCGGAGAGAGGATCAAACACCAGGGTGAGGAGATCGGTACGATACTGGAAGGTGAAATAGTGCTGACCATTAATGGCCAGCCTTATCACCTGGTTGCGGGGCAGAGCTATGCCATCAATACCGGCATACCGCACAGCTTCAGCAACACCTCGGCAGGCATCTGCCGCATTATCAGTGCCCACACCCCCACCACGTTCTAATAACCACTCAGTCCCGGCGTAAGCACGCTTACGCCGGGACAAATAAAAACGATCAATGTCGGCATTCAACGGGTTAATTCCCGGGATGCCTCACGGCTTCGTATTGCCTGAAACGGCCATGCCTTTATTTATCTGATTGCGAAAGAAAGGAGTGAATATGCATTTTCAGCACCTGACTTACTGGCAGGATAAAGCAAAAAACAGCGCCATTGAGACCCGGTTATTTATTAACGGTGCCTATTGTGACGCCGCCGATAACGCCACGTTTGAAACCGTCAATCCTGCTACCCAACAGACGCTGGCGAACGTGGCCCGGGGAAAGCAGGCGGACGTGGACCGCGCAGTTCAGGCCGCGCGTGAGGTATTTGAGCGCGGTGACTGGTCGCAGGCGTCTCCGGCGCAGCGCAAGGCCGTGCTGAATAAGCTCGCCGATTTGATGGAACGCCACGGCGAAGAGCTGGCCTTACTGGAAACGCTGGACACCGGTAAACCCATCCGCCACAGCCTGCGCGACGATATTCCCGGCGCGGCTCGCGCCATTCGCTGGTACGCCGAAGCGGCGGATAAAGTCTACGGCGAAGTGGCGCCTACGGGTCCAGGCGAGCTGGCGATGATCGTGCGCGAGCCGATCGGGGTTGTCGCGGCCATCGTCCCCTGGAATTTCCCGCTGCTGCTGGCCTGCTGGAAGCTGGGCCCGGCGCTGATCGCGGGCAACAGCGTGGTATTGAAACCGTCGGAGAAATCGCCCCTCACCGCCCTGCGGCTGGCCGGGCTGGCGAAAGAGGCGGGCCTGCCTGACGGCGTGCTGAATGTGATAAGCGGTTACGGCCACGAAGCGGGCCAGGCGCTGGCACTGCATCCGGAGGTCGAGGTGCTGACGTTTACCGGCTCTACCCGTACCGGCAAGCAGCTGTTGAAGGACGCGGGAGAAAGCAACATGAAGCGCGTCTGGCTGGAGGCGGGCGGCAAGAGCGCCAACATTATCTTTGCCGACTGTCCGGACCTGGACAAGGCCGTGAGCGCGACCGCCGCCGGGATTTTTTATAACCAGGGGCAAGTCTGTATCGCCGGTACCCGCCTGCTGCTCGAAGACAGCATCGCCGATGACTTCCTGGCAAAGCTAAAAGCGCAGGCCCGTCACTGGCAGCCGGGCGATCCGCTCGACCCCGACAGCACGATGGGAATGCTCATCGACGCTGCGCACGCCGATACCGTCCACACGTTTATTCGCGAGGGAACCCGGAAAGGTACGCTGCTGCTGGACGGGCGGGAACAAGCATGGCCTTCCGCAGTGGGTCCCACCATTTTTGTCGACATCGACCCAGCCTCCCCGCTGTGCCGGGAGGAGATTTTCGGGCCGGTGCTGGTCGTTACCCGTTTTAAAACCGAAGAAGAAGCCTTAACGCTGGCCAACGACAGTGAATATGGGCTTGGCGCGGCGGTATGGACCCGCGATCTTTCCCGCGCGCACCGCATGAGCCGCCGTCTGAAAGCAGGCTCGGTCTTCGTCAATAACTATAACGATGGCGATATGACTGTACCTTTTGGCGGCTATAAGCAGAGCGGCAACGGTCGCGACAAGTCCCTGCACGCGCTGGAAAAATTTACCGAACTGAAAACCATCTGGATTGCCCTGGAGCCTCAATCATGACCGAACATACCACCAGCTACTACGCGGCCAGCGCGAACGCTTACGAACCTTTCCCGACGCTAAACGAGTCGATCAGCTGTGACGTGTGCGTGGTGGGCGGCGGCTATACCGGCCTCTCCTCCGCGCTGCATCTCGCCGAAATGGGCTACGACGTGGTGCTCCTTGAAGGAGCGCGCATCGGTTTCGGTGCCAGCGGACGCAACGGCGGCCAGCTGGTTAACTCCTACAGCCGCGATATCGACGTGATTGAGAAAAACTACGGCCCCGATGCCGCCAGAGTCCTCGGGAGCATGATGTTTGAGGGCGGGGAAATCATCCGGGAGCGTATCCAGCGCTACCAGATCCAGTGCGACTATCGTCCCGGCGGGCTGTTTGTGGCGCTAAACCATAAGCAGCTGGAGACGCTGGAGGAGCAAAAAGCCAACTGGGAACGCTACGGCAACACGCAGCTGGAGCTGCTGGACGCTAACGCCATCCGCCGGGAAGTTGACAGCGAACGCTATACCGGCGCGCTGCTGGACCGCAGCGGGGGACACATTCATCCGCTGAACCTGGCAATCGGCGAAGCGGACGCCATTCGCCTCAACGGCGGGCGGGTGTATGAACAGTCCCCGGTGACCGCCATTCAGCACACCAGCCCGGCCGTGGTGAGCACGCAGCATGGCCAGGTGACGGCCCGCTATGTGATCGTCGCCGGGAATGCCTATCTGGGCGATAAGATAGAACCGGAGCTGGCAAAACGCAGCATGCCCTGCGGCACCCAGGTGGTGACCACCGCCCCGCTGCCGGAAGCGGTCGTCCGCACGCTGATCCCTAATAACTACTGCGTGGAGGATTGCAACTACCTGCTGGATTACTACCGTCTCACCGCCGACAACCGCCTGCTGTACGGCGGTGGCGTAGTCTATGGCGCGCGCGATCCGGACGATGTCGAGCGTCTGGTGATGCCAAAGCTGCTGAAAACCTTCCCGCAGCTGGCAGGCGTCAAAATCGACTACCGCTGGACGGGCAACTTCCTGCTGACCCTGTCACGCATGCCGCAGTTTGGTCGTCTGGACAAGAACATCTATTACATGCAGGGCTACAGCGGTCACGGCGTGACCTGCACCCACCTGGCCGGACGGCTGATCTCGGAACTGTTGCGCGGTGACGCTGAGCGCTTTGATGCGTTTGCCAACCTCCCGCACTATCCCTTCCCGGGCGGTCGCAGCCTGCGGATTCCATTCACGGCGATGGGCGCGGCGTACTACAGCCTGCGCGATCGTCTTGGCGTATGATCGTTTCGACAAAAGGGTATCTGACATGAGTAACCAGGAATTTCATCAACGCAGACTTTCTGCCACCCCGCGCGGCGTAGGCGTAATGTGTAATTTCTTTGCCCGCACGGCGGGGAATGCCACCCTCACCGACGTGGAAGGCAATGACTATATTGATTTCGCCGCCGGGATCGCGGTACTGAATACCGGCCATCGTCACCCTGAACTGGTGGCCGCAGTGGAAAAACAGCTTCACCAGTTCACCCACACGGCCTACCAGATTGTGCCGTATGAAAGCTACGTTTCCTTAGCCGAAAAACTTAACGAGCTGGCCCCGGTGCAGGGCCCGGCCAAGACGGCGTTCTTCACAACGGGCGCGGAAGCGGTGGAAAATGCCATTAAAATCGCCCGGGCCCACACCGGCAGACCGGGTGTGATTGCCTTCGGGGGAGGCTTTCATGGCCGAACCTATATGACCATGGCCTTAACCGGCAAGGTCGCGCCCTATAAGCTGGGGTTTGGTCCGTTCCCCGGGTCGGTTTATCACGTGCCGTATCCCTCTGAGCTGCACGGCATTACGACGCAGGATGCCATCACGGCGATAGAGCGCCTGTTCAAAGCGGATATTGAGGCGAAACAGGTGGCGGCGATTATTTTTGAACCCATCCAGGGTGAAGGCGGATTCAACGTCGCCCCGCCAGAGCTGGTGGCCGCCATCCGCCGCATCTGCGATGAGCACGGGATCGTGATGATTGCTGACGAAGTGCAGAGCGGCTTCGCCCGTACGGGTAAACTGTTTGCCATGGAACACTATGCGGACAAGCCCGACCTGATGACAATGGCGAAAAGCCTGGCAGGCGGAATGCCGCTGTCCGGCGTGGTGGGCCGCGCCGAAATCATGGACGCGCCGGCGCCCGGCGGTCTGGGAGGAACCTATGCAGGCAACCCGCTGGCGGTGGCCGCCGCGCACGCGGTGCTGAATATTATCGACAACGAGTCACTGTGCGCCCGCGCCTGCCATCTGGGCGATCAACTGAAAGCCACGCTGGAGGAAATTCAGGGCAGCTTCCCTGCGCTCGTGGCGATAAGGGGAAGAGGATCGATGATTGCGGCGGAGTTTTTTGATCCCGAGAGCCGTGAACCTTCGGCCGCCATCGCGCAGGCGATACAGCAAAAGGCGCTCGCCCAGGGCCTGCTGTTGTTGATCTGCGGCCAGTACGGCAACGTGATCCGCTTCCTTTATCCGCTGACGATTCCGGATGCCCAGTTCACCCAGGCGCTGGCGATCCTGCAACAGGTTATGCGTGATAAGTCCTGAGTGCCCACCGAAAACCGTCTCCCGGAATGCCGGGGACGGTTTCAACGGAGGAGATCGGCACAGATTTCCTCTGTGTGGGAAATGTTGGGGAATTTGGTCTGTTTCATTGTATGCTCCATGAAACACATCCCTGGCATGAGGAAATAAGAATTGCAAAAAACATCAGCCTATCAATCACTTGTCAAAACCTTCCAGCGTCTCTCCCGCTTCTCGCACCTCTCCTCCATCGCCAACTGGGACATGTTCACCATGATGCCGCCAGGCGGCAGCGCCGCGCGCGGTGAAGCGCTGGCGGAAATGAGCGTTCTGCAACATCAGATCCTGACCGATAAAAAAGTCGGCGATCTGTTAGCGGCCGCAGCAGGAGAAGATCTGAACGACGTTGAACAGGCTAATCTGCGCGAAATGACGCGCCACTACCAGCAGGCGACCCTGCTGCCGGAATCGCTGGTGGAAGCCAAATCGCTCGCGGGAAGCAAATGCGAGCACGCCTGGCGCACACAGCGCCCCGCCAACGACTGGCAGGGCTTTTCCGCCAACCTGAAAGAAGTGGTGAAACTCAGCCGCGAAGAGGCCCGCCTGCGCGCCGAAGCTAAAGGCTGTACGCCATACGACGCGCTGCTGGACATTTTTGAGCCGGACATGACCAGCGCCCGCCTGGACGTGCTGTTTGGCGATATGAAAACCTGGCTGCCGGACCTGCTGGCAAGCGCGGTGGAGAAACAGGCTCAGCGGTCGTTCGTTCCGCCGCAGGGCCCCTTCCCGACGGCAACCCAGCGCGAGCTGGGTCTGGAAGCCATGAAGATGCTCGGCTTCGATTTTAACAGCGGACGGCTGGACGTAAGCGCGCACCCGTTCTGTGGCGGCGTTCCGGAAGACGTGCGGATCACCACACGCTATGATGAAGACGAACTGCTCAGCGCGCTGTTTGGCGTGATCCACGAAACCGGACACGCGCGCTATGAACAAAACCTGCCGCGTACGTGGGCAGGCCAGCCCATCGCCCTCGCCCGCTCAACCGCGATCCATGAATCCCAGAGCCTGTTCTTTGAAATGCAGTTGGGGCGCAGCGAAGCCTTCCTCAAGCACCTCCTCCCTGCGGTACATGCCCGCTTTGGCAGCCAGGCAGCGTTTAGCGAAGAGAACTTTATTGCCTGGAACCAGCGCGTTAAGCCTGGCTATATCCGCGTCGATGCGGACGAAGTGAGCTACCCGGCACACGTGGTGCTGCGCTATGAGATTGAGCGCGCGCTGATCAACGGCGAGATCGAGGTGGACGATATCCCCGCCCTGTGGGATGAAAAAATGCAGGCCTGGCTCGGGTTATCCACCAAAGACAACTACCGCAACGGCTGCATGCAGGATATCCACTGGACCGACGGCGGGTTTGGTTACTTCCCGTCATACACGCTGGGCGCGATGTATGCCGCGCAGCTGTTCCATGCGGCAAAGACCGCGCTTCCGGGACTGCAGGCTTCCATCGCCGAAGGCGATTTTTCCGCCCTCTTTGAGTGGCTGCGTCAGAACATCTGGCAGCACGGCAGCCGCTTCAGCACGTCGCAGTTAATCACCCAGGCGACGGGCGAGGATCTGAATATTCGTTACTTCCGCGAACATCTGACCTCGCGCTATTTGTAATCTGTTTGGCCGGGGGTGAGGGACCTCAAGTAAAAGAGCCGTATGTTCCCCCTCACCCCAGCCCTCTCCCTCAAGGGAGAGGGGGGCGTCCGTGCAGAACCCCGGCCTTGTACATATGGTTACACGCCGATACCAATCACTCACGGAAACCCCGAATTTACAGGGATATAGTTATTTCAACGGCCCCGCAGTGGGGTTAAATGAAAAACCAAATTCGAGGGTATGAACATGAAAAAAGTATTAGCTCTGGTTGTTGCCGCTGCTATGGGTCTGTCTTCTGCTGCGTTTGCTGCTGAAACCACTGCTGCACCAGCTGCTGCGGCGCCTGCTGCAACGACCACCGCGGCGCCAGCAAAAACCGTACATCACAAGAAACACCACAAAGCCGCTAAACCGGCTGCAGAGCAAAAAGCGCAGGCGGCTAAAAAGCACCACAAAAAAGCCGCTAAACCAGCCGTAGAGCAAAAAGCCCAGGCTGCGAAAAAGCACCATAAAAAAGCCGCTAAACCAGCCGTAGAGCAAAAAGCCCAGGCTGCGAAAAAGCATCACAAAAAAGCAGTAAAACACGAAGCTGCTAAACCAGCTGCACAGCCAGCTGCGTAAGAGTACAAGCTTAACCGTGCCCTGCGGGGCACGTTGGTAAACCGGCGCTGAACCGGAAAAGGTTCTGCGCCGTTTTTTTATCCGGAGGGCGTATGCTGCGACGCTATCGGTTTGAGCTGATTCTGATCCTGCTTATTTTATGCGCGCTCATCGCAAGCCATTTTTATCTTTCCTGACTGTAGCACGCTGATTTTACTCCCACTTTAGCGCCGTCCCGTCTATAGTATTTTCATAGGGTTCACTTTTAATAATCATAATTACCCCCACCAGAGTGTGATATGCGTAAATCTGTTGTGTTGTTGCTGGGAACGTTTGGCCTTTTTTCTGGATTTTCACAGGCGGATGATGGCGATGATGGTGCCATTAGCGCGAAAGAGCTAAAGACGCTTTTTTTCGGTCATGACGATCGTACTCGCGTCTCCGACCCTACCCAGGCCCCCTGGGATGCGATCGGGCAACTGGAAACCGCCAGCGGTAACCTGTGTACTGCAACCCTGATTACCCCACAATTAGCTCTGACGGCGGGCCACTGCCTGTTGACGCCACCCAACGGTAAGCCAGACAAAGCGGTAGCCTTACGATTTGTGTCGCAAAAAGGGATCTGGCGCTATGAAATCCACGGCATTGAAGGCCGGGTTGATCCTTCTCTCGGGAAGCGCCTGAAGCCGGATGGTGACGGCTGGATAGTGCCGCCCGCGGCAGCCTCATGGGATTTTGGCCTGATTATTTTACGCTACCCGCCTTCGGGTATTACGCCGCTGCCCCTGTTTGACGGAGATAAAGCGGCGCTGACCGCCGCGCTGAAAGCCGCCGACCGCAAGGTGACGCAGTCTGGCTATCCGGTCGATCATCTGGATGCGCTCTACACCCACACGGACTGTATCGTGACGGGCTGGGCACAAACCAGCGTGCTTTCGCACCAGTGCGATACGTTGCCGGGCGACAGCGGTTCACCGCTGATGCTGAAAACCGATAACGGCTGGCAGCTGATTGGCGTTCAAAGCTCCGCCCCGGCGGCGAAAGACCGCTGGCGAGCCGATAACCGGGCCCTGTCCGTCACCGGCTTTCGCGATAAGCTGGAAGCGCTGGCTAAAGAGTAAGCCAGCGCGGCTGTCGTTAAGTAAGGGTTTCCGATTGATCAGGCGAGTTTTATCATGATCATGCCCGCAAGCAGCAATATCAGCCCTATCCAGCCTTTATTATTTAAACGCTGCCCGAAAAGCACCCACCCGGCGGCCAGGGTGGCGGCGATACCAAAACCGCCCCACAGCGCATAGGCCACTGAAAGATCGATACCTTTGACCGCCTGTGACAGGGCGCTAAACGCTCCCAGCACCGCGGCAATCGACATCAGGCCGTATATTTTACGGCGAAAACCGTCGGAGAATTTCAGCAGAACGTTAGCGAAAATTTCCAGCACGATAGCGAAGCCCAGCCAGGCCGCATGAACCCATTCAAACTGTTGCATGGTTCTGCTCCTTCTGCTGTTTAGCCGGTTTACGGGTACCTGATTTAATCAGCACGATGCCCGCAACCAGCGTCGTTAATCCTGCGATTTTCATTGTTGTTAATGTTTCGTCAAATATCAGGACGCTGAACAGCGTAATCAATAAAATACCAATACCTTCCCACAGCGCATACGCCACGCCCAGCGCAATTTTTTTCACCGCAAACGAAAGGAAAATATAGGAAAGTGAAATCATCACCAGCATTAAAATAAAACCGGTATTACCCTCGCTGACGCTTGCCCACTTCATAGACAGCGTGCCGGTAATTTCAGCGACAATCGCCAGAGCTAATAAGATCCAGTAAAACATGTTTTTCTCCTGCTTGAGAATATAATCCATCGTGGCCCGCCGCATGCAGCAAACCCAAAAAATATGAAATTAAATCAGACAGCTAAGCGCGTAGCGCCAGCTCAGGCAGAAGAGATAACTATAGTGCGGTGCGCCAGTGTTGCTCACCAGCAAGCAGGGAGAAGGAGGTGGTAAATACAGCAGTGTTGTTTGAAGAATACGTCCTGAACAAATTGTCCATAAAATTACAATTATCCGCGTTGTTGCTTCTCGTCTTTGCGGATGAAAATTGTCCTCGGTAGTTGAACACGCTAGATTTGTACCATAAGCCAGGATTTTACTCAAAGTCTTTTCAATTCTTTACCCGTCCCGTTTGATTTTGGTTAGTTTATTGCAGGGCGTTTACCCTTTATTATGAAGAAAAAGCGTTTTTCGGAGTCACCATGGCTAAACCCATTATTACCCTGAACGGGATAAAAATTGTCATCATGCTGGGCATGCTGGTGATCATACTGACGGGCGTTCGTTTTGCCGCCGACATCATTGTGCCCTTTATTCTGGCCCTGTTCGTTGCGGTGATCCTTAACCCGCTGGTACAGCGCATGACGCGGCTGCGCATCCCGCGCGTGCTGGCCATTACCCTGCTGATTAGCATCATTATTTTCGCCATGGTGCTACTGGTTGCTTATCTGGGTACCTCGCTGAACGAACTGGCGCGAACGCTGCCGAAATACCGCTCCTCGCTGGCGATACCGCTGCTGCAGCTTGAGCCCTGGCTACAGCGCGCGGGAATAGAAGTCTCCGTTGAGGAGCTTCTTAAATATATCGACCCTAATGCGGCCATGACGATCGTCACAGGCCTGCTGACGCAGCTTTCCAATGCCATGACCTCCATTTTCCTGCTGTTTTTAACGGTCGTGTTCATGCTGCTGGAGGTGCCACAGCTGCCCGCAAAGTTACAGCATATTATGGTTCGTCCGGTTGAAGGAATGGGGGCTATTCAGCGCGCGCTGGACAGCGTTTCCCGCTATCTGGTACTGAAAACCGCCATTAGCCTGGTTACCGGGGTGGTGGTCTGGGGAATGCTGGTGGCGCTGGACGTTCGCTTTGCGTTCGTCTGGGGGTTACTGGCGTTTGCGCTCAACTACATTCCCAACATCGGCTCCGTGCTGGCAGCGATCCCCCCTATTCTTCAGGTGCTGGTGTTCAGCGGGTTTTATGATGCGCTGATTCTGCTGGCCGGCTATCTGGCGATTAATCTGGTATTCGGTAATATTCTTGAACCACGAATGATGGGACGCGGGCTGGGGCTTTCGACGCTGGTCGTCTTTTTGTCCCTGATTTTCTGGGGCTGGCTGCTCGGCCCCGTAGGCATGCTGCTCTCCGTTCCGCTGACCATCATCGTGAAGATTGGTCTGGAACAGACGGCGGGCGGGCAAAGCATCGCCGTACTGCTGAGCGATATGAGCCATCAGTAGCCGTCATTCCGCCATCGACAGGAGGGGCTTGCTTGCCCTTCCGCCTTCCCGATAAACCCTGAGCGCCTTCTGCCAGTCCGTCAGAGGGTATACCGTACCGGGGCTGTACTCGCTGGCGCGCATCCGGGGCCAGATTTGATCGAACTCCGCGCGCCACGCCTCAGCGCTGAGCCTGTCCAGATAGTTACGAATATGGAACCACGCCACGCGAGGCAGGGGCCGCTGCTGGCGGAAGGTCTGCCCGGAGAGCAGCCCATAGCAGACGAATATACCCTGCTCAGGCATCACGTTCAGGATCGCTTCCGCCAGCGCCCCGCCGGTTGCATCGTAAACGACATCGGCACGCGAGGCGACGCTGGCGATCTTCTGCATGTCATGCTGTGCGACAGGAACAATCCCCATCGCCGCCAGCCGCTCAGCGTGAACGGGCGAACGATGAATACCGTACACCGCGTCTGCCCCCGCCAGACGCGCCCACTGCCCGAGCAGAACGGCGCAATCCGAACCGGCGGCCGTGAGCAGCACCCGCTTTCCCTGCGGTGGATAGTGGGTCAGCATCATCTGCGCCGCCAGAGGATTGATATAGGCCCGCGCGGCCAGGCATGAATCGAGATCGTCCGGAACGGGGATAGCATACTCTGCCGGGCAATCGACATAGCGCTGCCAGGTGCCCTGCCCGCGCAGCGGCAGAACGCGTTTACCCTCCAGATGCGCAAACGACGCGGGCGCCTGAATGACAACGCCGACGCCTTCATACCCCGCGACGGCGGGTAACGGAGTCCTGTGGCGATAGGCGCCGGTCATGGGAATGAGATCGGACGCGTTCACCGGCGCAAACAGCATTCGCACGCGGAGGTGTCCCGGTGCAAGCGCGCCCGGCGACGCGGTTTCAGGTTGCAGAACAGATTCTGGCTCGCCAAAACGGCGATACCAGAGGGCCAGATTTTCCATTACGATCTCACGGCTGACGGCGGAATACCTAATCGCGCCAGCCCATTGCCGGTGCGACATGTTTGAGAATGGACTCAATCACGTGCGCATTGTAATCCACACCAAGTTGGTTCGGTACGGTCAGTAATAATGTATCAGCCTCGGCAATCGCCTCGTCCTTTTTCAACTGCTCTATCAGCTTGTCAGGCTCTGCGGCATAGCTGCGTCCGAAGATCGCGCGCGTTTTCTCATCGAGATACCCCACGCTGTCGCTGTCGTTGCGGCTGGCGCCGAAGTACATCCGGTCGCGGTCGTCCATCAGGGCAAAAATACTGCGGCTGACCGAGACGCGCGGCTCACGCGCATGCCCGGCCTCTTGCCAGGCCTGGCGGTACGCGCGGATCTGTTTTGCCTGTTGAATATGGAACGGCTCGCCGGTTTCATCGTCTTTCAGGGTTGAGCTTTGCAGGTTCATTCCCAGCTTTGCGGCCCATACGGCCGTCG
Organism: Enterobacter sp. 296B2; assembly: GCF_034106185.1. Lineage (NCBI taxonomy): Bacteria > Pseudomonadati > Pseudomonadota > Gammaproteobacteria > Enterobacterales > Enterobacteriaceae > Enterobacter > Enterobacter sp. 296B2. The sequence goes on from NZ_JAWNCA010000001.1 coordinate 304,623, forward strand.
CATTCGAACCGGCACCCCACCAGATACGCTCCCGCAAACCTTCTGAATAAGGCTCCAGGCGCAGCAGCCCCGGAGGATTCGGGAACATCGGCTGTGGATTCGGCTTTGCAAACCCTTCGCCGCGCAGTACCTCAAGCAGCACCCCGGTATGACGGCGCGCCATGTCCGCTTCGTTTTCCCCTTCCTGCGGGACATAGCCGAAATGACGCCAGCCATCAATGACCTGCTCCGGGGAGCCCCGGCTGATGCCAAGCTGTAAACGACCGCCGGAAATCAGATCCGCCGCGCCCGCATCTTCAGCCATGTACATCGGATTTTCATAGCGCATATCAATCACGCCGGTACCGATTTCGATGGTTTTCGTTTTGGCGCCGATTGCGGCCAGCAGGGGGAACGGCGAGCTAAGCTGTCGGGCAAAGTGGTGCACGCGGAAATACGCGCCGTCTGCCCCCAGCTCTTCGGCCGCCACGGCCAGGTCGATGGACTGCAGCAGCGTATCTGCCGCCGAACGCGTGCCGGACTGCGGAGAAGGCGTCCAGTGACCAAATGATAAAAACCCGATCTTTTTCATAACAGTGTGTCCTGATAATGCGTTGCGTTCTCTCTACTTTACGCATTACCCGGTGAGAAGAAATGCCGTTTATTTAACGGAAAGCGTCAAATAAATTGACGGAATTGAGCGGTTCGTCATTCCGCTTCATAATGGGATATAATATCCCCCACTTTTTTCATGGCAGGTAAAACCGGCAATGGCTCTGATCCCTAAAAACTACGCGCGATTGGAAAGCGGCTATCGCGAAAAAGCATTAAAAATCTATCCCTGGGTCTGCGGACGCTGCTCGCGGGAGTTCGTCTATTCCAACCTGCGTGAATTGACGGTTCACCATATCGATCACGACCATACCAACAACCCGGAAGATGGCAGCAACTGGGAGCTGCTGTGCCTGTTTTGCCACGATCACGAACATTCGAAATACACCGAAGCGGATCAGTACGGCACCACCGTGGTCGCCGGTGAAGACGCCCAAAAAGACGTGGGCGTCGCCACGTTTAACCCGTTTGCCGATTTAAAAGCGATGATGGATAAGAAGAAATAATCCCCTCGCCCACATCGCGCTCCGCGAATTAGAATGTCCAGGTGATAGCGGCGGTTGCAGACCCCTCATTGCGCCGCATCACAATCGGGCTATCATTGGCATGGTCGCCAAGCCAGGTATAGTCCGCACTCAGCACCGTCCCCCAGTGGGCATCGAACTGATGGCTCCAGGTCAGACTGGTGTCGACGCCATAAAATCCACCCGGCGCTGAATAGCGGCGATATCCGCTGCGGCGGCTCTGCTGCTCGCTGACCCCATACCAGGTATTCAGATAACGGCTGTCGCCAAACAGGGCCGCAGACTGAAAGGCGACCGTATCCTGGTTATTTTGTACGAGGACTAGCGTCACGGAGGCCTGATAGCTGGCCCCCTGGCTGTCCGTTAAAGGCAGCGTCGCTTTCCCCTCCACACTCAGCCAGGGCGCGGCCTGCCAGCCCACTGCAAGGCCGGTATTCAGGGTGGTATCAATGTCCCCCATCCCTTTCAGATTGTTTGCGCCCTCACGCCAGCCAGAATTTTTCTCAGCCCTTCCGAAGTCATAGCCCAGCGTGTGTTCGAAGTACCAACCGCTGTCGTTTTGCAGGTCATATCCCACCCCTTTTTGCGCATCAATAAAGAAAGCGCCTTTACGACCCTGCAGCACCGGAACCACCTGCCACACCTGCTTGTCTGAGCCTGAGTAACGCGGGGCATACTGCCCTCCCAGCCCGACGGTTAAGGAATCGGACGCGGAGCCATCATCCGCCTGCACGCCGGACGTCACGACCATCAGAAGCGGGACGGACATATACAGGACTTTTTTTATCGCTATCATACTGCTCTCCATACAGACGCTGGCGTCACCTGATACAGGGGCGGCCACATAATGTTGGCGCAGTATGATTTGGCTGAATCAATGAATCGTCGGGGTAGTGTTAAGAAATGGTCAAGGTGAACGGATGTTGTCCAGAAGAGTGCTGATTATTGAAGATGACGCCGATGCGGCTGGCGTGCTCGAAGCCTATTTACGGCGTGAAAATTACGACGTGACCATTACCGGAGACGGTCTTTCCGGGCTGGATATGGCGCAGCGGTGGAAGCCCGACCTCATCCTGCTGGACGTGATGCTGCCGGGGCTTAACGGCACCGAGGTGCTGGCTGGTCTGCGCCGTAAAAGCGATGTGCCGGTGATTATGGTCACGGCCATGGGGGATACCCCCGACCGCATTGGGGCCCTGCGGTACGGTGCCGATGATTACGTTGTGAAGCCTTATCATCCGGGGGAAGTGGTGGCTCGGGTACAGGCGGTGCTGCGGCGCAGCAGTAAAAAAGAGACAGACGAAGCGATCCTTCGCTGGCAAACGCTGGAGGTGGATGTGGGCGCCATTGTGGCGAGCGTGGATAACGGCGGCGACGCGCCTGTGATGCTCGATCTTACGCCAACGGAATTCTCGATTCTGGCAACGCTGCTGCGTTCTCCTGCGCACCCGTTCTCCCGCCAGTATTTACTGGAACACTGCTTGCCGGAAAGCGAGGCGCTGGAGCGCGTGGTGGACACCCATATTTATAACCTGCGTAAAAAACTCGAAGTGGCGGGTATTTCCGGCGTGCTGATCAACGTTCGCGGCGTGGGTTACAGGTTCAGACAGCCATGATAAAAAACCGGCACTCGTCTCTGTGGCGCTGGATTTGCGCCCGCATCTTAGCGCTGGCCATCGGCAGCGTGATCGTCATTGCCACCTGCATGTGGCTACGTTATGCGGTGCAGAACTACTGGATAATGGGCAAAATGCCAGCGGCGGTCCGGCAGGAGTTTCTTACGCTCAGCCAGAACCCGCAGGCCAATCCGGCCCGCTTCCACACGATTGTGGACACCTGGTGGGGCCTGAGCTACTCCACGCCGTCTATCGCCTCAGCCGACTGGGTCACGGTGGCCCTGCTGGTGCTGGTAATGATCCCGTTTATTGTGGTGATGGGGCTAAAACACGCCCGGCCGCTGGCGCAGCAGTTCAGCCGCCTTCGCGATGCAGCAAAGGATGTCGCCGACGGGCAGTTTGGCCGTCAGGCAGAGCTCATCAAGGATGCACCGGCGGAAATGGTCAGCTTTGCGACCGATTTTAACTCCATGACGGGGCAACTCGCCCGCTATGAAAAAGAGCTCCGCGCCTCACACGTCGCGATGGCGCACGAGCTGCGCTCGCCCCTGACGGCCGCCATTGGGCGTCTGCAAGGCATGTTAGACGGCGTGTTTGATGCCAGCCCGGCGCAGCTGGGCATGGTGATGAAACAGCTCCAGCACCTCAACCGCCTCACCGATGAGCTCCACCTTCTCTCGTTGGCCGACGCGGGTAACCTTGTGCTGGAGGACCAGCCGTTCTGTCTGGATGAGCTGATTCAGGAGCGGGCAGCCTGGATCATGCCCCAGGCTGATGCGCATAATTTCCGGATAATCCTTCGTAACCCGCGTACCTGCCCCTTCAGAGGCGATGCGTTCCGCCTGGGACAGGTCGTTACTATCCTCATGGAAAATGCGCTACGTTACGGACGCGATGGCGGCCACCTTGAGGTGGCACTGTACTACGCCCGCGGGCATTACACCCTTGAATTTACCGATGACGGGCCGGGCGTATCGCCCCAGTTTTTACCGGAAATGTTTAAACGTTTTAGCCGCGAGGAGCAGTCCCGCGCGCGGCATTCCGGCGGCAGCGGCCTCGGCTTGTCCATCGCACGGGCGATTTGTCAGGCGCATGGGGGTGAGATTAGCGCGTCATTACCGGAAACCGGCGGCCTCACCGTGCGCATTTTGCTGCCCTGGCATCCGTCCGATAATGAAAATCGCCACTCTTGATAAAGCCTTGACAGAACATCGAATCTTTCTCGACGTAGCACGCATTTAATAACGCCATTCCCTTTATGGAGCGGCGTTATGTCAGACGAATTTTTTCTCTCCCTCCGCCACTGCCTGCATCATTTGTACGGCGTGGCGCGCACCCTTTCCTGGCTGCATTTTCTTCCCCTGGCCCTGCTTGCGCTGGCGATTTTTCCGCTGACCGGCTGCGGTGATAAACACGAAAATAAGCCCGTCCCTGCACGGGCGGTACGCTACGTCGTCGTTGGCACCGCTCAAACCCTTCCCGCGCTGGAAAGAACCGGTGAGATCCATGCCCACGATGAAACGACCCTGAGCTTTCGTACCGGGGGCCGGATACTGACGCGCAGCGTTGATATTGGCGACCGGGTCACTGCCGGACAGCTGCTGGCCACGCTTGACAATACGACCGGGCAGAATCAGCTCGACAGCGCTGAGGCCGACTATGAAGGCGCCAAAGCCTCCGCGCAGGTCGCCGCGCTTAACGTCAGTCGAATGCAAAAGCTCATGCCAACGGGGGCAATAGCCCGCACGCAGCTCGACAGCGCCCGTGCGGACTGGCTTGTCGCCCGCGCGCGCTTAAAAAGCAGCGAGGCCGCGCGGCGAAATGCCCGCGAAAGCCTCGGCTGGACGCGCCTGATCGCGCCACAAGCGGGCATCATCACGGCCGTGAACGCCTCTGCGGGACAGGTTGTCAGCGACGGTCAGTCCGTGCTGACGCTGGCGACCGGGGAAGAACGCGATGTGATGTTTGATATTGCCACTCCCGATGCGATCCCGCCTCTGGATAAGGCGGTTTTGCGGGTTTCCCTTCTCAGCGACCCGTCAGTACAGGCGTCTGCCGTGCTGCGGGATATCACCCCGCAGGCCGATCCTCAGACCCGCACCTGGCGCGTCAGAGCCACCCTGCAAAACCCGCCGTCGGCCATGGCGCTGGGTGCCAGCGTTACCGTCACGTTGCCATCGTCAGCCCCGCACGGGTACACCCTTCCCGCATCCGCGCTGACCCGTGCCGGCGACAAACCGGCGGTTTTTGTGATTACCCCGCAGTCGCGGGCGCAGCTGCGCGCGGTGGTACCCGCGAGCTATACGGCTACCTCCGTCATGATTGCCTCCGGCCTTGAGCCCGGCGATCGGGTGATTACCGCGGGCGTGAGCACATTGCGGTCCGACGAGCCGGTGATGGCCGGAGAGGTTCAGCCATGAACACAGGACAGGAAGCCAAATTTAACCTCTCCGCCTGGGCGCTGAAGAACCAGCAGATGGTCAGCTTTTTTATGCTGCTGGTGATTGCGATGGGCGTGTTCTGCTATGAGAAGTTGCCGCGTAACGAAGATCCGGCTTTTACCATTAAAACGGCCGTCGTCTCCGCGCAGTGGCCGGGAGCATCCGTGGCGGATACCACCCGCCTGCTGACCGATACGCTTGAAAAAAAGCTGCAGGAAACCCCCTGGCTGGACTATCTCGAAAGTGAAACCCGGGCCGGACGCACCGTTATCCATGTCAACCTCCGTGACGATACGCCCCCGCAAAGCGTGCCGGACATCTGGTATCAGGTTCGCAAAAAAATGCAGGACATCGCGCCGTCCCTGCCTGAAGGGGTGCAGGTTCCTGCCGTGGACGACGAATTTGACGACACGTTCGGCACAATTTATGCCTTTATTCCCGAAGGTTTCACCCTGCGGGAGGTGCGGGATCGCGTAGAGACCTTGCGACGCGAGCTTATGTCCCTGCCGGATATGGGCAAAACCACCCTGCTGGGCGAACAGCAGGAGCAGTGGGTTCTCGCCTTTTCTCCGGCACGCCTGGCCGGGATGGGGCTCGATATTCAGGCGGTCGCCGACGCCCTCCGGGCGCAGAACGCGGTTGTCCCGGCAGGCACTATGCGTACCGGGCAGGAGAACATGGCGATAAAAGTCAGCGGGGCGCTCACGACCGAAGAGAGTTTACGGGCCGTCACACTGCACGTGAATAATCGCTATATTCCGCTGACCGACATTGCCACCGTCACCCGGGAAATCGCCGAGCCACCGGCCCCGGCCTACCGGGTGAACGGCAAACCGGCTATCGGGCTGGCGGTGTCGATGGCGCCAACGGGCAACATGCTGCGTTTCGGTGCTGCGCTGAACGCCAGAATGGCGGCCCTCAGCGCCGGGCTGCCGCACGGTATCGAGATGGTGAAAGTCGCCGATCAGTCAGCGGTGGTCAGTGACGCGGTAAGTGGGTTTATCCGGGTGCTTATCGAAGCCGTTATTATCGTGCTGGCGGTTTCATTTGTCTCACTGGGTTTACGGGCCGGGCTGGTGGTGGCGACGGCCATCCCGCTGGTGCTCGCCATGACGTTTGCCGGCATGATGTTCGCCGGCATTGGCCTTCAGCGCATCTCGCTCGGGGCGCTGATTATTGCCCTGGGCCTGCTGGTGGATGACGCCATGATCGCCGTCGAAACGATGGTCTCCCGGCTGGAAGCGGGGGATTCCCGTCGGCATGCGGCCACCCATGCATTCAAAACGACGGCCTTCCCGATGCTCACCGGTACCCTGGTGATGATTGCCGGTTTTATTCCCGTTGGTTTTGCGGCCTCCAGCGCCGGTGAATACTGTTTTTCCCTGTTTGCCGTGGTGCTCATTGCCCTGCTCTGTTCCTGGGCTGTCGCGATCCTGTTTTCGCCGCTGACGGGTACGTGGCTGCTGCCGGAAAAAGTCAGACATCACGCGGCGGGCCCCGGAAGGATCGCGCGCGGGTACGGACGGCTTTTACGCCTGGCACTGCGCCACCGGCTCGCTACCGTACTGATTGCGCTTTCCGCGCTGGGGCTGTCAGCGTACGGCACGACATTTATGCATGGCGAGTTCTTCCCCGCCTCGGACCGGCCTGAGCTGCTGGTCAGCCTGACGCTTCCGGCCAACGCGTCGCAGGCGGAAACGCTAAGAGAGGTGGAAAAGCTGGAAAAGGCGCTGGCAGGCAACGGCAACATCAATCGCTATTCGACGTACGTCGGGTCCGGCGCCATCCGTTTTTACCTGCCGATGGACGTGCTGCTGGAAAATGAAAATATCGCCCAGATGGTTGTGGTGGCTAAGGATCTTGAGGCGCGGGATCGTCTGCATGCGCAGCTCAACAGGATCATGGCGACGCAGTTTAGCGATATCATCACGCGCGTGTCGCCCCTTGAGCTGGGGCCCCCCGTCGGCTGGCCAATCAAATACCGGGTGAGCGGGCCTGACTATCTGCAGGTTCGGGCGTTTGCGAACCGTCTCACGGACGCGATTGGGCAGTCCCCGTTCTCACGCGACGTTAACCAGACGGCCGGAGAGCCGGAGAGGGTCATAACCCTTGAGGTGAATCAGACGGCGGCCAGGGCGGCGGGAATATCATCAGAGAGCCTCGCCCGCACGCTGAATACCGTCTGGTCCGGCAGCGTTGTCACGTCTATCAGGGATAACGACCGCCTTGTCGACGTGGTGCTCCGGGCCACGGACGATGCACGTCACAGCACCGCCACCCTCTCCTCGCTCACGATCCAGGGGAATGACGGTAAAAAAATTCCGCTCAGCGCCGTCGCGACGCCGGTCTGGGGCGTGGACGATCCGGTCATCTGGCGTCGGCAACGCGTGCCCTTTATCACGGTGCAAACGGATCTTGCCCCGGGGCTGAAGGCTGAAGCGGTATCTGCAGCGCTGCGTCCGGCGGTCGATAAACTGCGCGCGAGCCTGCCGGCAGGTTACAGCATTGAAGAAGGCGGCGCGGTTGCCGAATCGGATAAGGGGAACAGCTCCGTCTTCACCGTTCTTCCGGTGACGCTGGTCATCATGCTGTTGCTGCTGATGCTTCAGTTGCGGCGATATTCCCGGATGCTGCTGGCACTCCTGATGGCCCCGTTTGGTTTACCGGGGATCGTGCTGGCTATGCTGCCCGGCGGAACGCCGATGGGGTTTGTCGCGCTGCTGGGCGTCATCGCACTGGCGGGGATGATCGTGCGTAACGCGGTGATATTGATTAGCGAGGTTGACAGCAATCTTGCTCAGGGGATGACAAACGATGCCGCGATTATGGCGGCTGCGGAACACCGGGCCAGGCCCATCTGTCTGACCGCCTGTGCCGCCATTCTGGGCATGATCCCCATTTCTCACCAGGTATTCTGGGGCCCAATGGCCTATGCCATTATCGGCGGGCTGCTGTCTGCGACGCTGGTGACGCTGACAGTGTTACCCACGTCGTTTAGCCTGCTGTTACAGTGGGGAGCTCAGCGCAACGCCACAGAAGACGGACTGCGCTGAGGCTCCACCGTTTCCCGGCTGATTACGCGGCGGTCAGCGCAAAACGGTCCTTCAGGACCTGGTGGATTTCCTCCTCCGCCAGTTGCCGCGTTTCAGTGCCGTTCGCCGTGATGGTTTTCAGCACATCGCCCAGTAAAATCAGGCGTCCTTCAGGGCGATGCTGCACCACCACCCGCTTCTGCACAAAGATCGCATCCGGGTGCGTGGAGTTAAGGTAGTTGGCCGGAACAAAATCAATCCATTCCTGAGGCGTGAGATCAAAGCCATACTGCCGGGCCCATTCTCCCTCCACTTTTGCCTCAAGCAGATATTCGCCCTCCGCGCTGCGGCTTAGTCGAAACGTGTCGAAATCCTGCGTGATATCCACATCAAGCGTGTCCAGCGCCATCGGCGCACGAATACCGTAGCTGCCAAACCCGAGGTCGCAAAGCCACAGTCGGCTATCTACCTCAGCGATGAGCGCCATATGGGTTTTAGGTCGCCGCACGGGGTAGAACATCGGCCGCGCCGCCACGAAACGGTAAGGTATCCCTAACGCCGCCAGCGCCATGGCAAAAAGCCCGTTCACCTCATAGCAGTAGCCGCCGCGCCCCTGCGTTAACACCTTATCGGCAATGTCGTCTGGCGCCAGCGAGACAATTTTACCCGCCTGCACGTCCAGATTCTCAAAGGGAACGGAAAAGAGCTGATGACGCATCAGCGCATGCAGGGTGGCCGTATCGGCAGCCGCCGGTCCGGTGTAGTTTATGCGTTTGAAATAGGTGGAAATGTTGAAATTATCGCTGTGCATAATGCCTCCTTGTCCTGAACATGCCGGACACTATAGATGGCGTGCATCATTGGCTGTATAGTCAGTTTTATCGAAAATTAGCCTGAACAGATCCCCATGTCCGCCCCGTCCCAGTCGTCCCCACACTATCGCCGAATTGCTGAGATGCTGCGCCTCACGCTGACCTCTGGCGCGCTGCGCGCCGGTGACAGGATGATCTCCGCACGTAAACTGGCCGAGCGCGAGCACGTTAGCCTTCCGACGGCGCTGGAGGCCCTTCGCTGCCTTGAGGCTGAAGGGCTGATTGTTGCGCGCCCGCGTTCAGGTTATTACATCCGCCAGACCAGCCTGCCTCCGCGCGTGGAGCCCTCGCGTTCCTCACCTGGCCCGGTCCCCGTCACCATGTCCGCCGTGGCCCGGTCGCTGTTCAGCAGTGCAGAAGCCAGGCTGATCCCGCTGGGCGCCGCCCTGCCCGATCCCGCGTGGCTGCCGGGAGATGCGCTGCAGCGGGCGCTGCACTCTGCGGGTCGTCGTCTGGACGCGCATGGACAGAGCTACAGCCTGCCTCCGGGAAGGGGGGATTTGCGGAGTAAGATTGCCGCGCGTTCTGCACAGTGGGGAGCCCGGTTCGGCGCAGACGATCTGATTATTACCGCAGGTGCGACGCAGGCGCTGCGCCTGGCCCTTCGGGCCGTGTGTCAGCCAGGTGATGTCGTGGCGATTGAGCAGCCCGCCTACTTTGGCACGCTCCTGCTGCTGGAGGATTTAGGCCTGAAGGCCTTAGCGATCCCCACAGACCCTGTCGAAGGCCTGCTGCTGGAACCGCTGGCAGACGCCATTCGCTGCCACCGCCCTGCTGCCGTTCTGGCCTCGCCCACCGTGCAAAACCCGTTGGGTGCCAGCATGCCCGTCGCGCGCAAGCAGGAACTGGTTGCCCTGCTTGAAGAGGCAGAAATTCCTTTGATTGAGGATGATGTTTACGGTGACCTGGTCGGCGAGGGGCAACGTCCTCCGGCCTGCAAGGCGTTCGACCAGAGCGGGAATGTGATTTACTGCAGTTCCCTGTCAAAAACGCTTGCGCCTGGCTGGCGAATCGGCTGGATTGCCGCCGGACGCTACCACCCGCAGGTCTTACAGGCCCGCATGGCCGGAGACTGGGCCGGCACGCCGCTGCTGGAAGCCGCAACCAGCGAGATGCTGGCAAGCGGCGACTACGATCGCCATCTCCGGAGGCTAAAGCGCCGGGTCGCAGAGGGGATCCACGCCGTTGTCGCGCGGGTCGAGGCCAGCTTCCCACCCGGCACGCGCGTTAGCGTACCCGCAGCCGGTTTCCTGCTGTGGGTAGAACTGCCTCAGCAGGTCAGCGCGCTGGAGGTGCACCGTCGCGCGCTGGCGCTGGGCATCGGCGTCAGCCCTGGCCCCCTGTTTTCCCCGACCGCAGAGTTAACGCATTTTCTGCGGCTGAACTGCGCAAACGAACCCACGCCCCGCCTGCTGAACGCCGTGGACCAGATTGGCGCGCTGTGTCACGAGCTGGCCGCTTTCACACCAGAGTCTCCAGCCACTCGGTAAAGACCCGCACCTTGCGGGAGAGGTGACGGTGTGGATAGAGCAGCGACAGCTTGCGGTCCGGCGAGCGATAGTCTGGCAAGACTTCAACCAGAAGACCGCGGTCAATGTAAGGCTGGAGAAAAAGATTCATCCCCTGCATTAACCCCAGCCCGGCAAGGCCTGCCGCAATGTAGGCTTCGGAGTTATCCACGACAAGCTTACCGGGCAGGGTAATCTCCGCGATGCCTTCCGGCGTGGTAAACGTCCACGGCTGAATGTGTCTGCTGCGGTTATTAATCCAGTTGATGGCCTGATGTTTGCGTAAATCATCCGGCGTTTCTGGCGTACCGTGTTTTGCCAGCCAGGCCGGGCTGGCGCAGGTCGTGATGTTGATGTTCCCGATTTTACGCGCGATATACTCGCCGTCCTCCAGCTCTCCCACCCGCAGCACGCAGTCAAGGCCGTCCCTGAGCATATCCCGACGGCGGTCAGAGCTGCTCAGAATGATGTCGATTTCAGGATGCTGCCGATAAAAATCAGGCAGATTAGGGATCACCCGCAGCGTGGCAAAAGAGACCGGCATATCCACACGCAGCTGACCGTGTATTGCCCGGTCCGTACCAAACGACTCCAGTAATTCGTCCGCCTGCGCCAGCAGAGGTTTACTCCGGCGATAAAACGCATCGCCATCCGGCGTCAGACTGATTCGACGCGTTGTTCGCTGCAGCAAACGCGTGCCGCTGTGCTGCTCCAGAAGCTGTAACGCTTTGGTGACCGCCGGGCGATGGACCTGCAGATTTTCCGCAGCCTGGGTCAGGCTCCCCGACTCGACAATTTCAATAAAAATTCGAATAGCTTCAAAGAGGTTTATTTGCATAAGGGATGCTTTTGCCGCGATCAGAATAACGTTATTGTTATTAATTTTATAACAGTGATGAATTTTTTTGGCTATTTTTCCTAACAATCCTGCGCCCTACACTCTTCCCCATTCAAACGTAAGGGAGAGTCTGCTATGAAAAATAACCGTATTTGTCAGATCCTGGGTATCGAAAAACCTGTTATTCAGGGGCCGTTATCCTGGCTCACGGATGCCCGCCTGGTCGCCGCGGTCAGCAATGCCGGCGGGCTCGGCGTGCTGGGGCCCAATGCCGGTTTAACCGCCGACACGGCGGTCTCCACGCCGGAAGAGACCGCCGAAAAAATGCGCGAAGAAATTCGTAAAACCAAACGGCTGACCGAAAAACCGTTTGGCGTGAACCTGATCCCCACGGCCGTTAATGACGTCTGGACTGGGCCTATTCTTCAGGTGGTGAAAGACGAAGGCGTCAGGGCCGTGGTGTATACGGGCTACGGGGAAGGCAGCATTATTCCCGCGCTGTTCAGCGAGTTAAAAGAGGCGGGTATCGCCATTATCTACCGCGACATCAATCCAACGCCGGAGAACACCCGCCTCGCAGAAGAAATGGGGGCTGACATTATCGTTGCTACCGGTTTTGATGAGGGCGGAACGTTACCCGCAACGGTGCTTGGCACCTTTTCCATCGTGCCGCTGATTGCCGATGCCGTGAAACACATCCCGATGATGGCCGCGGGCGGCATTACCGATAATCGCACCGCCAGAGCGGCCCATGCATTAGGCGCGGAAGGCGTGTTTGCCGGGTCGGTCTTTATCAGCACGGAAGAAAGCCGCGTGCCGCAGGGAGTCAAAGAGAAAATTGTTGCTGCCAACGGTCTCGATTTGCTGCTTTTCCGCACCGTGCCCCATTACTACCGCGCGCTTCCCGGCAAGCTGGCGGAAAAACTGGCGTCGATGGATAAAGCAGGCGCAAGCAACGAAGCGCTGGGCAAGGCGATGGGAGGATTACGGGGTCTGCGCCTGGGCATGCTGGAAGATAATACCGATGAAGGCTATATCGCGCTTGGCACGGGGATTGGGAACATCCGCAGCGTGAAAAGCGTGGCCGAGGTTGTTAATGCCTTAACGGTTGAGTAAACCCCCCGGCGTCCTGGCTTGCACCTGGACGCCCAGATTTATCAGGGAATAATCCGCGCCGCTCTCAACTGCGCGAACAGGCTGAAAAACATCTCATCCGTCGCCTGCATCCGCGTGAAGCCCGACCGCCGCAGCTTGCTCCCGTCACCAAACATGTCGTAGTTCCAGCTGAAGACGAAATCGGCAAACTGCCCATCGCTCAGCTGCAAAATATCCGCTTCCACCAGCCCTTCCCCGGCAAGATCGCGCCATACGCCGCGATAGTCCGTAAACAGCTGGTGAAACGACAACCTCACCGGCGGCGCAGAGTCCAGTTCAAACCAGCGGGCAATGCGCGGCCACAGCTCGCTCCAGCGCCAGATATCGCCATTATTCACGTTGAACGCCTGATTCTGTGCCGCCGGTGACGTAGCCGCCCACAGCGTGGCCTCCGCCAGCAGTCCGGCATCGGTGTAATCCACAATGCTGTGCCAGGTCTGTTCCGAACCGGGAAAACGCAGCGGTAACCCCAGCGCCTTACACAAAGAGACATACAGGGCGATACTCAGCGCAAGGTTCATGGTATTACCGGGCACCGCACTGCCCACCACGCCCGGCCGAATGGCATTCCAGTGCCAGCGTTTCCCCTGCTGAAACTGGCTGAGCCACGCGAGCTGCGCGGCGTTAAATTCGGCACCGGGCACGCCAGGATCGCTTTCGCGAGCCGGAGTTTTAAACGGCCCCAGGTGTGCGCCATACACTTTGTAACCCTGCATCAGGCTGACCGTCTGCAAAGGTGCCGTTTTTTCGAGGGTGCTGACCAGGTTACGCAGCATAGTGACGTTCGGCTCAACCATCTCTGTCCAGTTCGCGGCGTTCACCCAGGCGCTGTAAAAGAGATGGGTAACCCTGCTCAGCGATTGCAGCGCCCGCGCGCTGTCCTTAGCATCCAGCAAATCGACGTTCACCACTGGAATACCGTCAGGATGGGATAACGCCTGACGGCTCAGGCCGATCGCTTCCCATCCATTGTGCAGAAGCGTTTTAACAAGCTGTCTGCCGACAATTCCGCTCGCGCCCGCGACCAGGGCGACATTTTGTTGCTGCATCTTATCCATCGTGTTTCTCCAGAAAGGGTGACAGATGCAGTGTCATATATTATTTTTTTAGTGAATATCCCCTCCATCCGATAGCACTTATCAGAAAAACCATTAAATGAATAATAAGCTCAACGCCATTTCCACCTTTCTTTGGGTCGCGGACGCAGGCTCTTTTTCTGCCGCAGCCCGTCGGAGCGGGATGAAGCAGTCCGCCGTCAGCCAGCAGATCGCCGCCCTTGAACAAGAACTGGGCGTGGTGTTACTGCACCGAACAACGCGTGCAATGAAGCTGACCGAACAGGGAGAACGTTACCGCCGCGACATGCAGCTGCTGCTGGACGCCATGCGGGAAGCGGAGGGACGGCTGGCGCCGGTCGATCATCAATTTCAGGGAAGCGTTCATGTCCAGCTGCCGAGCGGCCTGGGGCAGATCGTCTTGCCACATCTACTGGAGCTGCAGCGCCTGCATCCAGAATTACATCTCAGGCTTTCTCTTGATGACCGCCTTGCAGACCTGGTGACGGAGGGCGTGGACGTCGCGATTAGGCTGGGCAGTGAGCCCCCGCAGGCGCATGCGGCCCGCGTGCTGGCGCGTATTGAAAGCGCGCTGTTTGCCGCCCCCGGCTTTCAGGCGGTGCACGACGTGAGCGAGCTGACCACGCTGCCCCACGTGCGCTTTAGCGGCATCCCGCTGGATGCCCCCCTGCGGCTCATCACGGATGAAGAAGCGATCGAAGTAAAAGTGAATACCGTTTTCCGCGCCAACACCAGCGACGCGCTGCTAAGGGCGCTGGAGGCGGGCATCGGTATCGGCGGTATGCAGCGACCGCTTGCGGCCAGGGCGCTGAAAACCGGCACGCTGGTGCCGGTATTGCCCGACTGGCGGTTGCCCGATCGCGTTCTCTATGCCGTCTATCCTGACGCCCGCTTTATTCCGCAACGCGTGCGAAGCGTCGTCGGCGTGATTGAGCAATTGCTGATTGAGATCGCGGAGCACGCCCCCGCAAAATAACCGCCTCCTACCGCGCCACCGGTAAATCCGCGTACCGCGTCGTATAAGCCGGTGACAGCATCTCACGCTTCATCGCCCAGGATTTCTCAATCCCCTGCCCGGCAAACCATATCTTCCCTTTGCCGGAATGATTCAGGCTGTCGATCGTCTCCATCAGCGCCGCACTGTTGGCGCTCGGGCGGTTATCGTCAAACAAGTTAAGCTGAGCGACGCCGCTGCTGAAAAAGTCCGCCAGCATGACCCCGGCTTTCATATAGCGATACCCGTCAAGCCAGATACGCCCCAGCGCCTCCGTGGCGGCGCGGATGATATCGCGCGAGTCATTGGTGGGCGTCATCAGGGTGACGGAAGCCTGATTGCCGTAATAAATTTCGTTGTCCGCGTGCGGGCTGGTGCGTACAAACACGCTGATAAAACGACAGTATTGATGCTCGCCGCGCAGTTTCTCTGCTGCGCGTTCCGCATAGGCGCAAATGGCCTGGTGCATCTCCTCGTACTGCGTAATACGGTGTCCAAACGAGCGGCTACAGATAATTTGCTGCTTCGTAGGGGTAAACTCTTCCAGATCGAGGCAGGGCTCACCGCGAAGCTCGCGTGCCGTGCGCTCCATAACCACGTTAAAATGTTTGCGGATGACCCAGGATGACGCTTCCGCCAGCTCCAGCGCCGTGGTAATCCCCATCGCATTGAGCTTTTTCGTGATACGTCGTCCTACTCCCCACACCTCCTCCACCGGAACCTTTGCCAGCAGCTTACGCTGCCGTTCACTGTCCGAGAGATCGACCACGCCCCCGGTGGCTGACCACCGCTTCGCCGCATAGTTAGCCAGCTTCGCCAGCGTTTTGGTCGGCGCAATCCCGACGCCAACGGTTAAGCCTGTGTTTTTGAAGACCTGCGTACGCATCTGATGACCGAATGCTTCCAGCGACAGGCAGTTGCTGACACCCGAAACGTTCACAAATGCTTCATCAATGGAGTAGATCTCAATGGCCGGCGCGAGATCGGTCAGCGTTTGCATCACCCGGCTGCTGAGGTCGGCATACAGCGCATAGTTCGAGCTAAAGACGTAAACCCGCGACGAATAACCCTTCTCTTTGAATTTAAAATAGGGCTCCCCCATTTTTATGCCGAACTGCTTTGCCTCTCGCGACAGCGAAATAATGCAGCCGTCGTTATTGGATACCACCACGATGGGTTTACCCACCAGATCGGGGCGAAACACCCTCTCGCAGGAGGCATAGAAACTATTCACATCAACCAGCGCGAACATGTTTATGCGTTTTAAGCGTATGAGTGACGACACCGAAGATTTGCAGCTCCTCTTCGGACTGAAAGGCGATCGGCTGATAGCGGGCATTACGCGGCAACAGTCGCAGAACCGGACGGGTCTGTAGCTCTTTCACCGTGAACTCACCGGCGACCGACGCCACAACGATATCCCCATGTTCAGCATTCAACGAACGGTCGACCACCAGCAGATCGCCGTCGCTAATCCCCGCGTCGATCATGGAGTCCCCGCTCACTTTGATAAAGTAGGTCGCACTGGGGTGCCTGACTGCCAGCCGGTTAAGATCGAGACGATCCTCCACATAATCCTGCGCAGGGCTTGGGAAGCCACAGGCAACGCGCTCAAGATAGAGAGGTAATTCAATAGGTTGTTTTGGATGATAAGAAAAGAGAGTGTCCATAAATGCCTTTCCCGCCAGATACTGTATATAAACACAGTATTACGGATTACGGCACAGGATCAAGGTCATTTCCGACAAAGACCGCAAACGCCTTGAAGTTTGAGCGGATTTAATTCAGCAACCTCTTGTGCGGGCGGTCGCAGATGGGTTAAACACAAGTCATAAGAAAGTCACAAACAAACACTTTAAAATCACTTCAAGTGAAAAATGAAAGATCAACAAATCACTACGCAAACACTATCGATTGACTTTTATATAAGAGTGACGCATATTTTAGGGCACAAATTATCAAGACTTTTGGAGGACGTTTTCTATGCCAGCCCGTGACTATCCCGACAAGCGAGTTGCCCGCGGTTTAGCAAAGGAGGCCGATCTCAGGATGTTGAGCGCCCGCATTGAGCCTGATTTGATGGAATACATCAGAATCACCGCCTTTGAGACGCGTAAAAGCAAGCAGGAGATTGTGGCAGAAGCGTTAGCACTTCACAGACAGAAAAGTCAATGCGGAGTCTGATCGGGCAAAGTCTGGAAGTGTCCTTCCGGCTTTGCCCATGCCGTGATTAACCCATCAGAGCATTCAGTTTTTCGAGTGCTTCAGGCGGCAATTGCACCTCTCCCGCCGCAAGGTTTTGCCGCAGATGCGCCACGGATGAAGTACCGGGGATCAGCAGGATGTTCGGCGACCGTTGCAACAGCCATGCCAGCGCAACCTGCATCGCCGTTGCGCCCAGGGAATCCGCGACGGCCTGCAGGCCGGTAAACTGCAGTGGCGTAAAGCCTCCCAGTGGGAAGAACGGCACATACGCAATCCCCTGCTGCGCCAGTAAATCTACCAGCGCATCGTCGCCGCGGTTCACAATGTTGTACATGTTCTGCACGCAGACGACCTGCACCATCTTCCGCGCTTCCGCCACCTGCGTGGCCGTGACGTTGCTCAGGCCAATGTGGCGCACCAGGCCTTGCTGCTGTAATTCTGCGAGGGTGGAAAGCGGTTCAGCAATCGATCCCTCCGCAGGGCCGTGCGCGCTAAACATGATCCGCAGATTCACCACGTCCAGCACATCCAGCTTCAGATTACGCAGGTTGTCATGCACCGCCTGAGTCAGTTCCTGCGCGGAAAAAGCGGGCAGCCAGGCCCCTTTGTCATCACGGCGGGCGCCGATCTTGGTGACGAGGGTGAGATCGTCCCGGTAAGGATGAAGCGCCTCGCGGATCAGCTGGTTCGTCACATGCGGACCATAAAAATCGCTGGTATCAATATGGTTCACGCCCGCCGCCACGGCTTCGCGCAGCACGTCCAACGCGGCTTGTTTATCCTTCGGCGGGCCAAACACGCCCGGCCCGGCAAGCTGCATCGCCCCGTAGCCCAGTCGTTTAACCGTTCGCGTTCCGAGCGCGTACGTCCCGCTTTTATCAATGCTGCTCATATTAACCTTCCTCATCAAAATGATCCGGATTTACAACAGGTTCCTGACCGAAGCCCTAAGTTAAGCGCGAGTTAAATTAAAGTTTAAATTCTATACGACGATAGTATTGGTGTACCTCTGCATCTTTTCTAACGGACGACCGCTATGCTGAAAAATCTGCACGTGATTACCGGAATTATCTTTGCCCTCACCATATTCTGTCTGCTGCAAGTTGTCACGGGAGGGTTGTTCTACTCTGCCGTCAGCAACGATCGCCATAACTTCCAGAACTCCGGCGTGCTGAATGCCCAGCAGGAAAGCCTGAGCGACAGCGTGAACACGCTGGTGAAAACGCGCGTCACCGTCACCCGCGTGGCAATTCGCTACCTAAAAAACCAGCGCGATCCGGCATCCCTTGCCGCAATTAACAAACTGCTCAGCACCGCAGGCGACTCTCTGGCTAAAGCGGAAACCTATAACAAAGAATGGCAGAAAATGCCGCAGGTTAACGGCCAGAATGCGGCGTTAACCGACGAGATGCAGAAATCCTGGAATCAGATGCATGAAGTGATGCGTTTGTCGATTGAGTATCTGCGTGCCGACAACTATCAGGCCTATGGCGATCTGGACGCTCAGCAGGCTCAGGACGATATGGAAGCGGTCTACAACCGCTGGCGCGCCGAAAACAACACGCTGCTGAAAGCGGCAACCGAAGAGAACCAGAGCAGCTTCACCCAGATGCAGTGGACGCTGGCAGCTATTTTCCTGGCCGTTATTGCCGTTCTGGTGGTGATCTGGCAGGGTTTACAGCACCTGCTGTTAAAACCGCTCAACGCCATCATGAACCATATTCGCGCCATTGCAGGAGGCGACCTGACGCAGAATATCGCCCTCTCTGGCCGCAATGAAATGGGTCAGTTGGCCGCCGGCCTGCATGAGATGCAGCAATCGCTGGTAACCACCGTCAGCGCCGTGCGCGGCAGCACCGATTCCATCTACACCGGCGCGGGTGAAATTGCCGCAGGGAGCAACGATCTCTCCGCCCGCACCGAAGAGCAGGCTGCCTCGCTCGAAGAAACTGCCGCCAGCATGGAAGAGCTGACCGCGACGGTTAAACAGAACTCCGATAACGCCCGTCAGGCGACGTTGCTGGCGAAGAACGCCTCTGAAACAGCGGCTCGCGGCGGCCACGTCGTGGATAACGTGGTTCGCACCATGAACGAAATTGCCAACAGTTCGCAGCAAATCGCCCATATTACCGGCGTGATTGACAGCATTGCGTTCCAGACCAACATTCTGGCGCTTAACGCCGCGGTGGAAGCCGCGCGCGCCGGCGAGCAAGGCCGCGGTTTTGCGGTTGTCGCCGGTGAAGTCCGTACGCTGGCCAGCCGCAGCGCGCAGGCGGCGAAAGAGATTAAAGGGCTTATCGAGAACTCCGTCAGCCGGGTGAACACCGGTTCTGAGCAGGTCAGCGAGGCTGGCACCACCATGAAGGAGATTGTCGCCGCCGTCACCCGCGTGACCGATATCATGGGCGAGATTTCGTCCGCGTCCGACGAGCAGAGCCGCGGTATTGAGCAGGTGAGCCTCGCCGTGTCGCAGATGGACAGCGTGACGCAGCAAAACGCCGCGCTGGTGCAGCAGTCCGCCACGGCGGCAGCGGCGCTGGAAGACCAGTCCGAACAGCTGCGCCAGGCCGTGGCCGCGTTTCGCCTGAACGGTAAAGTCAACGCCACCGCCCCGCGCCCGGCCAACGTTAAAACGCCGCAGCTGCTTCGTCCGGCAACGGCAACCGCCACCCCCGACAGTAACTGGGAAACGTTTTAAGCCTCAGGCGGGCGAAGATATCGCCCGCTAGCGGCTGCGCTTGGCGTGCCGCTCCCAGTTGTCCTGTTTTGCTTCATCGGATTTTCGCAGGGAAACATAGCATGCCCCGCTGCCGCCGTGATGCGGCAGCGCCACGCAGAAAGCCTGCACTTCCTCGAACTCGGTTAACCAGCGAGCAAGATAGCTGCGCACCACATTAGGGTGCGAATTCTGCTCGCGCCCTTTCCCGTGAATGACGATCAGGTTACGTAGTCCGTCACGACTGGCCTGACGAATAAAGGAATACAGCATCTGGCGGCAGCGTTCAGCAGGCTGGCGCAACAGATTCAGGCTGGCCTGTCGGGAGTATTTACCCGAACGCAGCTTATCAATAACGCCCTGCTGAACGCCTTCGCGCTGAAAAGCCAGCTGCTCGTCAAGGGGCAATAGCTCAAGGAAACCCAGGGTCAGAAAGTTGTCGAGCTGTTCGGTATCGATGTCCTGGCGAGCCCGGGTATTACGGCTTTGCTGCCAGTGGATATCGGTGCAGCGCTTCAGGGGCTGGACATCCTCCATGGCGTCAAGAAAAAGAGATTTGTCGTCAGGGTTCATGGAAATCCTCCGGCTACATCTGAGAGACGTACTATACCCATAGAGGATAACGGGCTCAATGACAAACGGGTACATGGAGAAGAGCGGTTTAATTACCGGGGAAGCCATATTTTAAAAGCGCTAAACATATTTGCGGAATGATTATCTTTAACAAGGCTTAACTAAAATTTTACGACACTTAAAATTCAAATTTAAGTTAAAATTTTGTGAATTCAATCAGTAAACACGCTGTCATTTTCCGGCGCGTATGCTATATATAAAAAACCTGCTGTAAGGGAAAAAAGCAAAGTGGGCTTGCGAAAGGAAGCACTGCTGTGTGTTCATGGGCCTGACGATGTCGGCAGGCCCAGTTTTTTTCGCTGCTATTTATAACGATTTATTGCATGCTGTTTTGTCAAAGTCAACGTAGCGTACATCCCCCTTGACATACATGGTAAATTCTTGCCTGACCAGTTTGTCTTTCCACTGACAGAAAGAACCATCATTTTTTACTTTTTTGATAAGTATATCTCTATTGTATAACTGCGCCTGGCGGGTTGGCCAGATACTGGCATTTAAAATAAAGGTATTATGCAAAATATATTTTGTATAGGGGAAATTAGCGCGAACGTTGCTCGCCTGACGTAGCCAGACACGATCTTTCGCGTAATATGGTGCAACCAAAAATATTTTCTCAGGCAATGTATCATTGACCGGGTAGTTTAAAATTACGTCAAGCAACCGATCTTCATACTGATATTGTGCCAGAATAGCGCCGGTAATCGCCGCATTAAGGCTTGCCATCAACGTAAAGAAAATTACCCAGCCCACGCAAAGATATTTAAGCATTATCTTCGGCAGATAAAGCAATGGGAAGAACCAAATAAGCATCACGAACTGGTTCCCCGCCATCGCCCTTCCCGCATAAAGAGGAGCACGCAACAGTGCCTGGGGTAGCAACGCCATCAGCAGTCCAAGCACGCAGGATAACAAATAGATCGTTAGACAGAGCCATCTGTTACGCTGAATACGCGTTGCCGCCACGATCACACCCGCGATGGAAAACATAAATAATATGATGAGAACCACTCCGGCCGTACCGTAAAATGGCGAAAAAAACACATCCAGAAGATACCGGAGATGAGTAGAAACCTGCGCAGGGAAAATAATACTCAGCGTCAGCATTTTGCTGTGAATTAATACGTACTCCCTTAGCGGCAGCAGCAGAATAAATACTTTATACGTAACAAATCCAGCAAATAACGTAATGATGACATTCCCGGCGTGCTGCCGCGTGGCAAGACTTAAGGTTCCGGTGTCAAAAAACTCTTTTAACAGAAAAACCGCGATAATCAAAAACGGGGCAACCAGGAAAAGCTGATAAAAACAGAGAGAAAGAAAATAGCAGCCATAGAAGAACAGATAGCCGCGCCAGTTACGTTTACCAATAAATGGAAGCGCAGTCAGAAGCAATGCGGCTCCCATTGACACTGAGTCAAAGCTGTACTGGATACAATGAATAAACCAGGGAGAGAAGACGACCGTCAGGCAGACCAGAAAACCGCTCCATGTCGCTTCCTTGATGATTCTTTGATAGACAATCCACGCTACGCTCGCCACGCACATAGCGCTAATGAGTTTGGTTAACGGTGCAAGGTTAATAGCCACAACGTCGGTTGAACGACCGATCCACCCGGAGAGCAAGCGAATGAGGATTTCCGCGGCCGGACGACCGCTGTCAGCATATTCACCTAAACCTGTGAATTCGTACCTGCCGTAACCTAATGCATTACGCCCAATATCATCATTGAACAGATAGGTTTGGCTCAGAGCGGGGAAAAAATAAATAAAAGCACAAAGTGCGAATAACCCCAACATTGCCGCATTATTTTTTAACATCATCACACCCTTCACTTCCTTGCTTAAGAATATAACGCGGGCGACCTTTTACCTCGATAAAAATCCTGCCGATATATTCACCCAGTACACCAATACTGACTAGCTGCACGCCGCCAATAAATAAAATCGCCACCATTAATGATGGATAGCCTGGGACATCATTTCCCCAGATGAGTTTATCGATAATCATCCATAGAGCGTAAGTCATAGAAAGGGTGGCGATAAAAAAACCCAGGTAAGTCCATAGCTGGAGCGGAAAAATGGAAAATGAGGTAATGCCTTCCACCGCCAGCCTCCATAATTTCCAACCGTTGAATTTGCTGATCCCCGCACGGCGGGGATCACGGGAATAAGCCACAACCGTGGTTTTTCCTCCTGTCCACGAAAGCAAGCCTTTCATAAAAAGCGTTC
Organism: Enterobacter sp. 296B2; assembly: GCF_034106185.1. NCBI lineage: Bacteria > Pseudomonadati > Pseudomonadota > Gammaproteobacteria > Enterobacterales > Enterobacteriaceae > Enterobacter > Enterobacter sp. 296B2. The sequence goes on from NZ_JAWNCA010000001.1 coordinate 327,053, forward strand.
TTTCTGGTAATTGAAGAATCGCGTTTACCGTCTCACGTGACAGGAGCCTGAAATCGCCAACGTTCTCCACAATGCCTGGTGAGCTAATTTGATTATGTGCTCGATAAAACCACTGTGCCGTTTTTCGTTTTAGCCAGGTATCACATCGGCGATCGATGCGCTGGGCAAGCACGGTATCAAACCCGTCCTGCCAGCGCGAAATAAGCGCAGGTATGACGTGAACAGGATCCTGTAAATCTACATCAACAGGGATCACCGCGTCGCCCGTTGCCGCCCGCAACCCGGCCAACAGTGCAGCCTCTTTGCCAAAGTTACGGCTAAACTCGACAAGACGAACGCTGCCGGGAAACGTTTCCCGGCGGATCGCCTGGACAGTATTATCGCGACTACCGTCGTCGACAAAAATCAGTTCAAGCGAGTAATGAGCCAGGAGGGGCTCGCATCGCAGCGCGTTGAAAAACAGTGGAATAGCCTGTTCCTCATTAAAAACGGGAATCACAAGTGAGATAACCATATTCAATCCCTGAATATAAAACGTTTAGAAAGTAAAAAGCCGAGCACCATGCTGACAGAAGAGAACGTGAGTAACGTGAATAAAGCGGGAAGTCCGGCAACCTCCGCCAGCTTGCCCGTCAACCACGCCAGACACGCCATCGCCATGACAAAAAGCAGATATTTATGTAAGGTCCGTTTTTTTTTGAACGTCCAGGTAGCGTTAGCAACAAAACTAAATGATGCCGCAACAAAAAAAGCAGTTACGTTAGCCAGGCTTTGCGAAAATGAAAATAAAAAAAAGGTCAGGAGAAATACAGCGGCATGAATAGCGGTATTCAGCACACCGACGGAGACAAACCGAATGAATAAATATAAGGACGCACGCATAATTAATCCCAGACACAATTATCCATAGTATATGCTAACGCCTTCGGAAATTATTCCTCCTGCATGTAAATATAATCTGAAAAACTACCCCTCTTGTTCCCTCGCAACATCTTGAACATCCCGAAATTTCCCGACATGATAATGGCTTTGGTTATTCAGGTATCGCTTATGCTAACGCTATTGCAGGAATTGATCCCCACGCCGCTGGGGCCGCTATGGGTCATATGTGATGAACAGTACCGCTTAAGAGCTGTAGAGTGGCAAGAGCACAGCGATCGCATGGAGGTGCTGCTCGCCATCCATTACAGTAAAGAAGGCTATCAGCGCCGGACTGCGGTTAACCCGGGGGGGTTGTGCGATAAGCTCAGCGCCTATTTCGAAGGCGATCTCAGCATCATTGATACTCTGCCAACCGCCACAGCAGGCACGCCTTTTCAGCGGGAAGTGTGGCAGGCGCTGCGGTCGATTCCGTGCGGGCAGGTCATGCATTATGGTCAGCTCGCGGAGCAGCTAGGTCGCGCGGGCGCCGCACGCGCGGTGGGTGCTGCCAATGGCTCCAACCCTGTCAGCATTGTGGTTCCCTGCCATCGGGTCATCGGCCGCAACGGCACCATGACCGGCTATGCCGGCGGCGTGCAGCGAAAAGAGTGGTTGCTGCGTCACGAAGGGTATCTCTTACTCTAGTTCCCAGGCTTTTTGTGCTTAATTTTCTACCGGTTAGGCTAAAAATCCATAATCAAGCTGTGGAATTTCAAGAAGATGGCGACACAATGTCGCCACTTGTCCTTATTGAGGGTTTGTCAGGCTTACGTACTTACCAAAAAGATGTTAAAATTGACCAATATCAATTAAGGCTTGAGCAAACCTATGATCCCGGAAAAGCGAATTATACGACGCATTCAGTCTGGCGGTTGTGCTATCCATTGCCAGGATTGCAGCATCAGCCAGCTCTGTATCCCGTTTACCCTGAATGAGCATGAACTCGATCAGCTTGATAACATCATCGAGCGCAAAAAGCCTATTCAGAAAGGGCAGACGCTGTTTAAAGCGGGAGACGAACTGAAATCGCTCTATGCAATCCGTTCTGGCACCATCAAGAGCTACACCATCACCGAACAGGGTGACGAGCAGATCACCGGCTTCCATCTGGCTGGCGATCTTGTGGGCTTTGATGCCATCGGCACTGGCCACCACCCGAGCTTTGCTCAGGCACTCGAAACTTCGATGGTTTGCGAAATCCCGTTTGAAACCCTGGACGATCTGTCCGGCAAGATGCCTAATCTGCGTCAGCAGATGATGCGTCTGATGAGCGGTGAGATCAAAGGCGATCAGGACATGATTCTGCTGCTTTCCAAAAAGAATGCAGAAGAGCGCCTGGCCGCGTTTATCTATAACCTCTCCCGCCGCTTCGCCGAGCGCGGTTTCTCGCCGCGTGAGTTCCGTCTGACTATGACCCGTGGCGATATCGGTAACTACCTGGGCCTGACCGTGGAAACCATCAGCCGTCTGCTGGGCCGTTTCCAGAAGAGCGGTATGCTGGCCGTTAAGGGTAAATACATCACTATCGAAAACGGTGAAGCGCTGGCCGTTCTTGCCGGGCACGCCCGCAACGTGGCATAACTCTCCGCATGCTGATAACCAGACTGATAAATTCACGTGATTTATTGGTCTGGTATAATCGCCCCCGTTTCAAGACATTTTCACCGTAGCACGTCCCTACACAGCGCCTGAAAGGTTGTCGTTGAGGTTATGAATTGAGAGAAAGTTTGTTTTTCGTTTCAGTCGTGATTGCCTCTGTGACCTTTATCTTCATCTGGATCATGCTTGTCGGCCCAATGAAGGGGGAGGAAAAAACCTACGTTCAGGATTCCACGACCTTTGCGATAGCGGTAATGGTGCTGCTGTTCATTGCGTTTATCGCGGTGACAACCACCGTACTTTTCCTCTGATAAATTTTCATGAATTATTGATCTGGCAAAAGCTCCCCTCTGTTTCATTCAGGATATATAGGTTACTCTTTTAATTACAGACTGTGGTGACAGTAGTAAGGAGACCTGTATGGCAAAGTATCAAAACATGCTGGTGGCTATCGATCCGAATCAGGACGATCAGCCGGCATTACGACGTGCTGTGTATTTACATCAACGGATTGGTGGCAAAATCAAAGCGTTTTTGCCGATCTATGACTTCTCGTATGAGATGACCACCCTTCTGTCGCCTGACGAGCGCACCGCTATGCGTCAGGGCGTCATCAGCCAGCGTACCGCGTGGATCCGTGAACAGGCGAAGTATTACCTGGAAGCGGGTGTGCCTATTGATATTAAAGTGGTCTGGCATAACCGACCTTTTGAAGCCATTATCCAGGAAGTGGTTGCCGGCGGGCACGACCTGCTGCTGAAGATGGCGCACCAGCACGACAAGCTGGAATCCGTGATCTTCACCCCGACCGACTGGCATTTGCTGCGCAAATGCCCTTGCCCGGTCTGGATGGTGAAAGACCAGCCGTGGCCTGAAGGCGGGAAAGCCGTTGTGGCGGTGAACCTCGCGAGCGAAGAGGATTATCACAATTCGCTCAACGAAAAGCTGGTGAAGGAGACCATCCAGCTTGCTGACCAGGTCAACCACACCGAAGTGCATCTGGTGGGTGCCTATCCGGTTACCCCGATCAATATCGCCATCGAGCTGCCGGAATTTGACCCTAGCGTCTATAACGACGCCATCCGCGGCCAGCATCTGCTGGCGATGAAAGCGCTGCGCCAGAAGTTCAGCATCGACGAAAACATGACGCACGTGGAAAAAGGGCTGCCTGAAGAGGTGATCCCGGATTTAGCCGAGCATCTGCAGGCCGGGATTGTGGTCCTGGGAACCATTGGCCGGACCGGTATTTCTGCCGCTTTCCTCGGCAACACTGCCGAACAGGTGATCGACCATCTGCGCTGCGACCTGCTGGTGATTAAGCCGGATGAGTATCAGACGCCGATTGAGCTGGACGACCCGGAAGACGATTAACGTAATTTAAAAGCCCGCCGCTCCGGCGGGCTTTTCTCATCAGCTCTCCATTACCGGCTTCGGCTGTTCACCTGACTCCTCCTGCATCCACGGCGCGTGCAATACCATGCTGGGCAGCGCCAGCTTAATCTCCTGGGCGTTCAGCCCTTCAAGAATACGGATATTGATCTCCTGCTGGATGTCCATGTATTTGTTGTAATCCGCGGTATTAACAATATGGACGACTTCAAACGTCAGGCGGTCGCGGTCGAATCCGAGAAAATGGGCGCGATCAAATTTTGTCTCACCGACATCGGTAATGATCTGCCTGACCATATCCCCCACGTAGCGGAGCTTATCGGGCGGCGTGTCGCTGGCAACGCCAAAGGTAAAGACGATGCGGCGCGTCTGCATGCGTTTGTAGTTGTGAAGCGTCTGCTGAAGCAAAATGGCGTTACCGCAGACGATCTGCTCTCCGCTCAGGCTGCGGATACGGGTCGTTTTCAGGCCAATGTGCTCTACCGTCCCCGCCACGTCGTTGAACACCACGAAATCGCCAATTTCGAACGGTTTATCAAAGCCGATAGAAAGCGAGGCAAACACGTCGCTCAGAATCGTTTGTACGGCAAGGGCAATGGCAATACCCCCTACCCCAAGGCTGGCAACCAGAGCAGTGATGTTGACGCCCGCGTTAGCAAGGATAGACAGCAGCATCACTGACCAGACGATGGCACGGAGAATAAGCCCCGTGATCACCAGCGTAACCGGGTTTTTATGGCTTCCCGGCGCCAGCATGACGTGACGAAGCCACGACACGACCCCCTGATCCATCCACAGCGCAACCTGGATGGCGAAGACCAGGAACCAGGCGTGGCTGACGGTGCCAAAAAGATGATCGGGCAGGTCAACGAAACGCAGGCTGAGGAGCAGTGCCACCACAAACAGCAGGAAACGGCTGGTGCGGTTAAGCATATCCGTCAGGATAAAACGCATCCGGTTGGTGGCCGGGTGCTTGTCGCCCCAGGTGGTGATGCCTTTCTTAACGAACGCGATCAGGCGCGTCAGCAGCCAGTACACCAGCAGCGTCACAAAGACAACCGTGGCGGCGCCTATCCAGAATGTCGGCGTCATCATCAACGCGATGAAGTCGAAGCGGGACAGAAATTGCATTACACCTCCTCGTATTACACAAAGGGTAAAGTATAGACAGAGGAGAAAAGCTGACCGCAGAAATAAGAAAACCGCCCCTAAGGGCGGTTTGTCAGGAGAAAGCGAATTACAGCGCTTTCAGAATCGCATCCACGCTGGCCTTGGCGTCGCCAAACAGCATGTGGGTGTTCTCTTTGAAGAACAGCGGGTTCTGTACCCCGGCATAGCCGGTGTTCATGGAACGCTTGAAGACAATGACGTTCTGCGCCTTCCACACTTCCAGAACCGGCATCCCGGCGATTGGGCTACCCGGATCGTCCTGTGCAGCAGGGTTAACGGTGTCGTTGGCGCCAATGACCAGCACGGTGTCGGTGTCGGCGAAATCATCGTTGATCTCATCCATTTCCAGCACGATGTCGTAAGGCACTTTCGCTTCCGCCAGCAGCACATTCATGTGGCCCGGCAGACGCCCTGCCACCGGGTGAATACCAAAGCGAACCTTGATGCCTCGCGCGCGCAGCTTCTCGGTGATTTCCGCCACCGGATACTGCGCCTGTGCCACCGCCATGCCGTAGCCCGGGGTGATGATCACGGAATGCGAGTTTTTCAGCATCTCTGCGGTATCTTCCGCAGAAATTTCACGGTGCTCACCCACTTCTTCATCCGCACTGGAAGAAGACCCATCGGTCCCGAAACCACCGGCGATAACGCTGATGAACGAGCGGTTCATCGCCTTACACATGATGTAAGACAGGATCGCACCGGAAGAACCCACCAGCGCACCGGTGACGATCAGCAGGTCGTTGCTCAGCATAAAGCCCGCCGCCGCCGCTGCCCAACCGGAGTAGGAGTTCAGCATTGAGACAACCACCGGCATATCCGCACCGCCGATGGACGCCACCAGATGCCAGCCGAACGCCAGCGCGATGATGGTCATCACCAGCAACGCCAGCACCTGCAGGCCCACGCTTTCGGTACGCACGAAGACCACCAGCAGCACAAACGACACCACCAGCGCCGCCAGGTTCAGCTTGTGACGGTTAGGCAGCATCAGCGGTTTAGAAGAGATCTTACCGCGCAGCTTGCCGAACGCCACGATAGAACCGGTGAAGGTCACTGCACCGATGAAGATGCCGAGGAACACTTCGGTCAGATGAATGTTGACCAGAATCGGTTCCATGCCCGGTTCGTGATAAAGGTAGCTGTTGAAGCCCACCAGCACCGCCGCCAGCCCCACGAAGCTGTGCAGAATCGCCACCAGCTCAGGCATCTCGGTCATTTCAACGCGCTTCGCCATGCGAATACCAATCGCGCCGCCGATGATCATCGCCACCAGGATCCACGCCACGTTGCCGGTATCCGGCCCGAAGATGGTGGCAATCAGCGCAATCGCCATCCCGGCGATACCAAAGTTATTTCCCTGCTGAGACGTTTCGTGTTTGGAAAGCCCCGCCAGACTGAAAATAAACAGGATTGCAGCAACAATGTATGCGGCTGTGACTAATCCTCCAGACATATGCTACCCCTTAGCCTTTACGAAACATTTTCAGCATGCGCTGAGTCACGGTGAAACCACCGAAAATATTGATACTGGCGATCAGCACCGCGATAAAGCTCAGGAAGCTGATCCAGCCGCCGTGTCCAATCTGCAGTAACGCCCCCACTACGATGATCCCCGAGATGGCGTTAGTGACCGACATCAGCGGCGTATGCAGCGCGTGGGAGACGTTCCACACCACGTAATAACCTACGACGCAGGAGAGTGCGAAGACGGTAAAGTGGCCGAGGAACTCTTTCGGCGCAACGTCAGCCAACCAGCCGAACAGAATGATAACCAGCGCCATGATGGCGTATTTACGCCACGGTGAAGCCGGTTTAGCAGGTTCTTTTGGCTCGGGTGCCGCTTTCTGCGCCGCCTGAGGCTGAGCAGAAACCTGAATAGGCGGCGCAGGCCAGGTAATTTCACCTTCGCGTACCACGGTGACGCCGCGCACCACCACGTCATCAAAATCAACGGTGATGTTGCCGTCTTTCTCTTTGCAAAGCAGCTTCAGCAGGTTAACCAGGTTGGTACCGTACAGCTGGGAAGACTGGGTTGGCAGGCGGCCAGGGAGATCGGTATAGCCGATAACCTTCACGCCGTTAGCGGTCGTGGTCACCTGATTGGCAACGGTATACTCGCAGTTACCGCCGTTTTGCGCCGCCAGGTCGACAATCACGCTGCCCGGCTTCATGGAGTCCACCATCTCGCGGGTGATCAGCTTCGGCGCGGGTTTACCCGGAATAAGCGCGGTGGTAACAATAATGTCGACGTCTTTCGCCTGCGCGGCAAAGAGTTCCATTTCGGCTTTGATAAAGGCTTCTGACATCACCTTCGCATAGCCATCACCGCTGCCCGCTTCTTCCTTAAAGTCCAGCTCAAGGAATTCGGCCCCCATACTCTGAACCTGTTCCTTCACTTCGGGACGGGTGTCGAACGCGCGCACGATAGCGCCCAGGCTGTTTGCCGCACCGATTGCAGCAAGACCCGCCACGCCCGCGCCAATCACCATCACTTTCGCCGGCGGGACTTTCCCCGCCGCGGTGATTTGACCGGTAAAGAAGCGTCCAAATTCGTGAGCGGCTTCGACAATGGCGCGGTAGCCGGCAATGTTTGCCATGGAGCTGAGCGCATCCAGCGACTGCGCGCGCGAAATACGCGGCACGGAGTCCATCGCCATCACGGTCACGCCACGGGCCGCCAGCTTCTCCATCAGTTCAGGATTTTGTGCAGGCCAGACGAAGCTCACCAACGTTGTTCCCGGATTCAGCAGCGCAATCTCGCTCTCTTCCGGCGCGTTGACCTTCAGAATCACGGGAGACTGCCAGACTTCAGCACCGTCCACCACTTCTGCGCCAGCCTGAATAAAGGCCTCGTCATCGAAACTCGCCAGTTTGCCTGCGCCGCTTTCAACCGCGACGGTAAAACCCAGCTTAAGCAGTTGCTCCACCGTTTTCGGTGTTGCCGCTACGCGGGTTTCATTGGCTAACCGTTCTTTTGGTACCCCAATACGCATAGTTTTCCCTTCCATCGGTTTTTGATGATGGTTTGTCGATAAATGCCCGCGGTTTGTATCAATTTTCGCCAGTATGATAGCGACGAGAAATGAGTACCCCCGCAAAATAAAACAGTAACAAACTGTCTATAACCTACTGAAAATAGCGCTTGTGATCTACCGCCAGAAAACACTATTTCTTACTTTATCTGTGAAAAATAAGCGATCGGCGTCACTGACAGTGATATTTACCTTAAATTCATCGCCAGAACCGATAAATCGCGCAAGCGAAGCGGTAAAAACATGATATAGCGCCATAAGAGAACAAGTTATTAACATTAAATTAACTTGTAAAAGTCATATGCTTTATCAGTTTTGCTTGTCAAACGCCTGTTTTTTCAACATATCACTAAATGTTATCGAATTCGGTAATTCAGTGAGCACAGGCTGTGAAAAATGGCGCAGACAGCGACGGGTTTTAAATGCCATAATCGGGACCGTCTCAAATAAACAACAATACCAGTACATGGTTTGCGCAAGGCGAAGGATTATTTTTATGAAGCTTAAGAACACACTCCTGGCGTCCGCACTTCTCTGTGCGACCGCCCTGTCTGCGAATGCCGCAACAGAGTTAACGCCGGAGCAAGCGGCAGCATTAAAACCTTTTGACCATACGGTCATTGTGGGTCGTTATAATTCTATTGGCGATGCCGTCGCCGCCGCATCAAAAGCCGCTGATAAAAACGGGGCGGCCTCGTTTTACGTTGTTGACCAGTCCGATTACGGCAACAGCGGTAACCAGCGCGTGACCATTGCGCTATATAAAGATAATGCGCCAAAGGCTGACGCACCGAAAAACCGCGTGATCAACGGTATCGTTGAGCTGCCGAAAGATCAGGCCATTGAGCTGGAACCTTACGACACCGTTACCGTTCAGGGCTTCTATCGCAGCCAGCCTGAAGTGAACGATGCCATCACCAAAGCCGCAAAAGAGAAAGGTGCCTACTCTTTCTATATCGTGCGTCAGGTGGATGCTAACCAGGGTGGCAACCAGCGCATTACCGCATTCATCTACAAAGAAGATGCGAAAAAACGCGTTCTGCAGAGCCCGGATGCCATCCCTGCGGATTCTGAAGCGGGTCGCGCGGCGATAGCCAAAGGCGGCGAAGAAGCGAAGAAAGTTGAAATTCCAGGCGTCGCGACCTCTGCGGCGCCAAGCGCTGAAGTGGGCCGTTTCTTTGAAACACAATCCACGAAAGGTGGCCGCTACTCCGTTACGCTGCCGGACGGCACTAAAATTGAAGAGCTGAACAAAGCCACTGCCGCGCAAATGGTGCCGTTCGACAGCATCAAGTTCACCGGCAACTACGGCAATATGACGGAAGTCTCCTACCAGGTCGCGAAGCGTGCGGCGAAGAAAGGGGCGAAGTATTACCACATCACCCGCCAGTGGCAGGAACGTGGCAACAACGTGACCATCAGCGCCGATCTGTACAAGTAACAAAATCGTTGACGAAAGGCGGCGCAATGCCGCCTTTTTTTGTTACTTTTTTCGAATTTCTGCCACACATCATTGCATGCTTTCGTTACACTCCGTAAAATCCCGCGCCTTAGTGTGATCCACCATTTTTATGCGCCTTAGCGAAATAATTATTCTGGATTGGGACTTTTCATAACAGGAAGCCAATGGAAAAGAAACTTGGCCTGAGTGCTCTGACTGCACTCGTTTTAAGCTCAATGCTGGGTGCGGGCGTATTCAGTTTACCGCAGAACATGGCGGCCGTTGCAAGCCCTGCCGCCCTGCTCATTGGCTGGGGCATTACCGGTGTCGGGATATTGCTGCTGGCATTCGCCATGCTGCTGCTGACCCGCGTTCGCCCGGATCTGGACGGCGGCATTTTCACCTATGCACGTGAAGGTTTTGGCGAGCTGATTGGCTTCTGCTCCGCCTGGGGCTACTGGCTGTGCGCGGTCATCGCCAACGTCTCTTATCTGGTGATTGTCTTCTCGGCGCTCAGTTTCTTTACCGATACCCCTGAGCTGCGCCTGTTTGGCGACGGCAATACCTGGCAGTCTATCGTCGGCGCCTCGGCGCTGCTGTGGATTGTTCACTGGCTGATTTTGCGCGGCGTCCAGACCGCCGCCAGCATCAACCTGGTAGCGACGCTGGCGAAACTGGTGCCGCTTGGCCTGTTCATCGTGCTGGCCTTCATTGCGTTCCGTCTCGACGTGTTTACGCTTGATTTCAGCGGAATTGCGCTTGGCGTTCCGGTCTGGGAACAGGTGAAAAACACGATGCTGATTACCCTGTGGGTGTTTATCGGCGTTGAAGGCGCGGTGGTGGTTTCTGCCCGCGCGCGTAATAAACGCGATGTGGGCCGCGCCACGCTGCTGGCCGTCCTGGCGGCGCTGGGCGTGTATCTGCTGGTAACGCTGCTGTCGCTGGGCGTGGTGGCGCGTCCTGAACTGGCCGAAATGCGTAACCCGTCGATGGCAGGCCTGATGGTGAAAATGCTCGGCCCCTGGGGCGACGTGGTGATTGCCGCAGGGCTGATCGTCTCCGTCTGCGGCGCTTACCTGAGCTGGACCATCATGGCGGCTGAAGTGCCGTTCCTGGCCGCGACGCACAAGGCGTTTCCACGCCTGTTTGCCCGACAAAACAAAAATAATGCACCATCAGCCTCACTCTGGCTGACCAACATCAGCGTTCAGGTCTGCCTGGTGCTGATCTGGCTCACAGGTTCAGACTATAACACCCTGCTGACCATCGCCTCCGAGATGATTCTGGTACCCTATTTCTTAGTGGGTGCGTATTTGTTAAAAATCGCCACGCGTCCGGCGCACTATGTCGTGGGCGTTGGGGCCTGTATTTACGGCCTGTGGTTGTTGTATGCTTCCGGGCCGATGCATCTGCTGCTGTCGGTAGTGCTGTATGCGCCGGGCCTGCTGGTATTTATCTACGCCCGCCGCACGCATCAGCTGGAGAACGCGCTGAAACGCCGTGAAATGGCCTTAATCGGGCTGTTACTGGTTGCTGCCGTACCGGCAACCTGGATGTTAATGGGATAGCACTGTCTTTCCCATTGTTGAACTGTAAAGGAGAATACGATGGGAAATGCACCGCTTCGCCCAATATTGATCACCGGTGGAGGCCGCCGTATCGGCCTCGCCCTCGCCCATCACTTTCTCAACCTTCGCCATCCGGTCATTGTCAGCTACCGTACGGAATACCCGTCGATTGAGGGGTTGCGCAAAGCCGGAGCGGTTTGCATTCAGGCTGATTTTTCCACCGATGAAGGCATCCTGGCCTTTGCGGAGCAGGTGAAATCCACCGCGACGGGGCTGCGCGCTGTGATCCATAACGCCAGCGCCTGGTGTGCAGAGAAGCCCGGCACGTCCCTCAGCGATACGCTATCCGCCATGCTGCAGATCCACGTCAACGCCCCTTATCTGCTTAACCACGCCCTGCAGGATCTGCTGCGCGGTCACGGCCATGCGGCGGGTGACATCATCCACTTCACCGATTATGTGGTTGAGCGCGGCAGCGACAAGCACATCGCTTATGCGGCCAGTAAAGCCGCGCTGGACAACATGACGCGCTCCTTTGCCCGCAAGCTTGCGCCCGAGGTGAAGGTGAACGCCATCGCCCCGGCGATGATTTTGTTTAACGAAAACGATGATGCGGAGTACCGCCAGCAGGCGCTGAATAAGTCGCTGATGAAAATTGCCCCAGGCGAGAAAGAGGTGATCGACCTTGTGGATTACCTCCTCACCAGCTGCTATGTCACCGGCAGAACCTTTGCCGTGGACGGTGGACGCCCGCTGCGCTAGTGAAAGCGGCTCCAGAAGAATATTAACACCCAGGCGCTGAGTGCCCAGCAGATCACCGCCCCGCCCAGCGCCAGGGGAAGCCGCAGAAAACCGGTGAAATACCACAGAGAAAGCAGGTAGAGAAAATACGGGATGATCGACCACATGCCAAACACAATGGTCGTACGTAACGCCTCCGTGCCCCGTTCAGAAGCCACAATATAGTGGGCAATCAGCGCGAAGGTCGGGAACAGCGGGATCAGCCCGGCAATATAGTAGTTTTTGGTTTTTGCCAGAATGCCAATCATTAACACCACCAGCGCCCCCAACGCGGCTTTGATCACCAGCCCCATATTTTTCCCTATAACAATCAAGTAACAATAGACTTCAGAATAACGGAAGCGGCGTTAATTTTGAAAGATTAATGGAAGGTTAAGGTTCCGCGGTGTATGTTGGCTTTTTTCACGAAAACAGACGTTGTATGAATAAGATTGTTTATGTTGAAGACGAACCCGAAGTCGGGCAATTGATCGCCGCCTATCTGGGTAAACATGATATGGACGTCATTGTTGAGCCTCGCGGCGATCGTGCCGAAGAGGTGGTCGTCCGTGAAAATCCGGATTTAGTGTTGCTGGACATCATGCTGCCAGGCAAAGACGGCATGACGCTCTGCCGTGACCTGCGCGCCCGCTGGGACGGCCCTATCGTTCTGCTCACCTCACTGGACAGCGATATGAACCATATTCTGTCGCTGGAGATGGGCGCCAATGATTACATTCTGAAGACCACACCGCCTGCCGTCCTGCTGGCCCGCCTGCGCCTGCATTTGCGCCAGCACGCCAGTATCGAACGCGAAGCGCCCGCACCGTCTCTGACGCCTCACAAAGCGATGCGCTTCGGTACGCTGTCTATTGACCCGGTTAACCGCCAGGTCCTGCTTTCCGGCGAGCTTATCGCCCTCTCCACCGCAGACTTTGACCTGCTTTGGGAGCTGGCAACGCATGCCGGGCAAATCATGGACCGCGACGCGCTGCTAAAAAACCTCCGTGGCGTGAGCTATGACGGAATGGATCGCAGCGTTGACGTAGCGATTTCGCGTCTGCGCAAAAAATTGCAGGATAACGCCACCGAGCCCTACCGCATTAAAACCGTGCGTAATAAGGGGTATCTGTTTGCCCCGCACGCCTGGGAAACCTGATAAAAGATAACGTGCGCGAAATGAAGGCATTACCCGTCGATGTCCCCTTTTTCGCGCGTTAGTTTGCCAGTTTGCGCAACAATTAACTTGATAAGCCCGCGAACTAATCCATAATTAACATTCCTACATTCTTTTCTTAAAGCCTCACCGGGCCGGCTATAAACCCACACCTTTTCAGCACATTTCTCCCATAAAATCTTGAAATGAGGATTTAAGCCCATGAACTATATATAGCTACCGTGAAGTAGAAGTCATCAAAACCAATCTTGAATGGATTGTTAATCAGGCAGCAGTTAGCCATTCCTCCCTCTCACGCGCCGATCAAAAAGCGCTCATTGATCTCCTTGAACTCATCCAGTTTTACGAAATTCTTCTGGATTTAATTAACGAATTTGGGACCGCCGTGATTGAACCGCACATTGCGGAAGGCCTGGCCGTAACGGAAACACTCATCGCCAGGTTAAAAAACAGCGCGAAAGCCATGTAACACGCTTCACAGACATGAAAATATCGACGGGTTTTCATGTATATTCTGCACAAAGCGTTTTTTCGGTGAGATCCAATGAAAAAGCTGTTTGTGCAGTTTTATCTTTTGCTGTTTGTCTGCTTCCTGGTGATGACCATGCTGGTCGGGCTGGTCTATAAGTTCACCGCCGAACGTGCGGGCAGGCAGTCGCTGGACGATCTGATGAAAAGCTCGCTGTATCTGATGCGCAGCGAGCTGAGAGAGATCCCGCCGCACGACTGGGCAAAAACCCTCAAAGAGCTCGATCTGAACCTGTCATTTGATTTACGCATCGAGCCGTTAAAAGATTTCGATTTGGATACACCCGCGATGCAGCGCCTGCGCGACGGGGATATCGTCGCTCTGGATGAGAAATACACCTTTATCCAGCGCATCCCGCGCAGCCATTACGTGCTGGCCGTCGGGCCGGTGCCCTATCTCTATTATCTGCACCAGATGCGTCTGCTGGATATGGCGCTGATGGCCTTTATCGCCATTTCACTCGCGTTTCCGGTCTTTATCTGGATGCGCCCCCACTGGCAGGACATGCTGAAGCTGGAGTCCGCCGCGCAGCGTTTTGGCGAGGGGCATTTTACCGAGCGCATTCACTTCGACAGCGGTTCCAGCTTTGAGCGTCTTGGCGTGGCCTTTAACCAGATGGCTGATAACATCAATGCCCTGATCGCCAGTAAAAAGCAGCTGATCGACGGGATTGCGCACGAGCTGCGCACGCCGCTGGTTCGCCTGCGCTACCGTCTGGAGATGAGCGAAAATCTGACGGAAGCGGAGTCTCAGGCCCTGAACCGCGACATTGGCCAGCTTGAAGCGCTGATTGAGGAGCTTCTGACCTACGCGCGTCTCGATCGTCCGCAGAACGAGCTGAACCTCAGCACGCCGGACCTGCCCGCCTGGCTGCAAACCCACATTGATGATGTTCAGAGCGTAAACCCGCAGCGCACGCTGTTGACGCGCGTCACGCCGGGTGATTACGGCGCGCTCGATATGCGCCTGATGGAGCGCGTGCTGGACAACCTGATGAACAACGCCATGCGCTACAGTGAGAGTACGCTCCAGATTGGCCTGGATTTGCAGGGCAACCGGGCCAGCCTGACGGTGGAGGACGACGGACCGGGAATTGCCCCGGAAGCGCGAGAAACCGTGTTTGAACCGTTTGTCCGCCTCGACCCCAGCCGCGATCGCGCCACCGGTGGATGCGGCCTGGGGCTGGCAATTGTTTACTCAATCGCGCAGGCGATGGGGGGCACGGTGCATTGCGAGGAGAGCGAGCTCGGCGGCGCGCGCTTCTGCTTTAGCTGGCCGGTGTACCATAACATCGCCCTTCCCGTTCCTGCCTGACCTCAACCGCACGCTGGCCTGACCCGGCGTGCTGTGCTATATGATAAGTATGTTGTAACTAATGAGGGTATTTATGGCAACTTACGATCTCATCGAACGGCTGAACAGCACGTTTCGGGAAATAGAACATGAGCTACTGACCCTGACCGAGCGCTTGCAGGCCTGCCGTCTGCTGGCCGCGCGCGTCTTTACCCTGCCCGATGTGGCTAAAGGGGCCGAGCACGATCCGCTGGATGCCATCGAGGTCGAACAGCACATCGGCAATGCCGCTCTTGAACGGGCACTGAAGCACTATCGTCGCCTGTTTATCCAGCAGCAGTCAGAAAACCGCAGCAGTAAGGCCGCCGTGCGCCTGCCGGGCGTCATCTGTCTGCAAACCGATGCGATAACGCGTGAAGCGCTGGAAAGCCAGATTACGCATATCAACACCCTGAAAGCGGCCTTTGAAAAGATCATCACCGAAGAGTCCGGCCTCGCGCCTGCCGCGCGGTTTGAGTGGGTGCACCGCCAGCTTCCGGGGCTGATTACTCTGAATGCCTACCGAACCCTGACGGTACTGCGTCACCCCGCCACGCTGCGCTTCGGCTGGGCGAATAAACACATCATTAAAAACTTCACCCGGGATGAGATTCTGGCGCAGCTGGAAAAAAGCCTGAAGACGCCGCGCACCGTCGCGCCGTGGTCGCGTGAACAGTGGATTGAGCGCCTGGAGCAGGAGTACCACAGCATCGCCTCGCTTCCGGCGGATACGCGCCTCAAGATAAAGCGGCCGGTGAAGGTGCAGCCTATCGCCCGAGTCTGGTATTCCGGTCAGCAAAAGCAGGTGCAGTATGCCTGCCCGACGCCGCTGATTGCGCTTTACGATGCCGACCAGGGCGCGGTGGTGCCCGATATTGGGGAACTGCTGAATTACGATGCTGAAAATGTTCAGCACCGTTACAGACCTCAGGCGCAGCCGCTACAGCTGATTATTCCGCGGCTGCACCTGTACGTGGCGGGATGATTATTTCAGGCTGCCGACCATCGCTTCCGGACGAACCCAGGCGTCAAACTCCGCCTCCGTGAGATAGCCCAGCGCCAGGGCGGAGGCTTTCAGCGTCAGCCCCTCTTTATGCGCTTTTTTAGCGATCTCCGCGGCTTTGTCATAGCCGATATGAGTATTAAGTGCGGTCACCAGCATCAGGGATTCATTGAGCAACTGGCTGATACGTTCGCGGTTGGGCTCAATCCCTACCGCACAGTGTTCGTTAAAGCTCTCCATCCCGTCTGCCAGCAGACGAACAGATTGCAGCACGTTGTGGATCACCATCGGGCGATAGACGTTCAGCTCAAAGTTGCCGGACGCTCCGCCCATGTTGACGGCCACATCGTTGCCCATCACCTGACAACAGAGCATGGTCATGGCTTCGCACTGGGTCGGGTTCACTTTACCCGGCATGATAGAGCTGCCCGGCTCGTTTTCCGGAATGCTGATTTCGCCGATGCCGCAGCGCGGACCGGAAGCCAGCCAGCGCACGTCGTTGGCAATTTTCATCAGCGAGGCCGCCAGCCCCTTCAGCGCGCCGTGGGTATGGACCAGCGCATCGCAGGTCGCCAGCGCTTCGAACTTGTTGGGCGCCGTGACGAACGGCTGTCCGGTAATGCTTGCCAGCTCTTCCGCCACGCGTACCGCGTATTCGGGGTGGGTATTTAACCCGGTGCCGACCGCCGTCCCGCCGAGCGCCAGCTCCGCCAGGTGCGGCAGGCTGTTCTCGATATGCTTCAGATTGTGCTCCAGCATCGCCACCCAGCCGGAAATCTCCTGGCCGAGGGTCAGCGGCGTGGCGTCCTGCAGGTGCGTACGGCCAATTTTGACGATGTCGCGGAAGGCCTGCGCTTTCTCGTTAAGCGTGGATTTCAGCACGTTGAGCTGCGGGATCAGCTGCTCGCGAATGGCGATTACCGCCGCCACGTGCATCGCCGTCGGGAAGACGTCGTTAGAGCTCTGGCTTTTGTTGACGTCATCGTTCGGGTGGACCTTACGCTCCATGCCGCGCACGCCCCCCAGCAGTTCGCTGGCCCGGTTCGCCAGCACTTCGTTCATGTTCATGTTGCTCTGGGTGCCGGAACCGGTCTGCCAGATAGCGAGGGGGAATTCGTCGGGATGCTTGCCCGCCAGCACTTCGTCGGCGGCGTTGATGATAGCGGTGGCTTTATCGGCGTCCAGCAGGCCCAAATCCTGGTTCACTCTCGCGGCGGCGCGTTTGGTGAGCGCCAGCGCCTGAATCAGCGAGACGGGCATTTTTTCGGTCGAAATACGGAAGTGCTCCAGCGAACGCTGGGTTTGCGCGCCCCACAGCTTGTCGGCCGGAACCGCGATTGCGCCCATAGAATCTTTCTCATGGCGTACCGTTGTCATTACTTTCTCCTTGATAACAAAAGAGGGATTGCTCACATGCTTAAGGGATAAGTATTGATGACTTCTGGGAAACGATATGGCGCTTTGTGCGCTCTTTTTGGTGTGGGGGGGGGGGGGGGGGCCCCCCCCACAATTAAAAAATATTAAACCACCCCCCCCCCACGGGGGGGGGGGGGGGGGTGTTTGATAATGTGTGAGTGTTTTTCGACACGGGTAAAGCCCCGG